>CAZYQL010000066.1:0-21697 GCA_964650055.1 uncultured Phycisphaeraceae bacterium
CAGGTGATTCAAACGCAGAAACATCGCACGCTGCTGTTCGCTGGTGAACTCGCTCTTGACGGCCGGCTGCGTCCGGTCAACGGCATCATCAATCTCGCTTTCCTCGCGCAGCGGCTGGGCATCGAAGGCATCGTCGTCCCCGTTGACAACGCCAGTGAAGCGGCAGCAGTAGGCGGCATCAATGTTTATCCCGCTGATTCACTCACCAGCGTCGTCGGCTTTCTCAATGAAGTACACGAGATCGAACCGCAGCCACACCTGGATGTCGAAGAGCTACTCGCCACTGAAAGCACAGCCGTCGATTTCGGCGATGTGCGCGGCCAGGAAGTCGCCAAGCGGGCGATCATCGTGGCAGCGGCGGGCCAACATAATGTGCTGATGATCGGGCCACAGGGCACGGGCAAGACGATGATGGCCAAGGCGCTGCCGGGGATTCTGCCACCGCTGTCGCGCGAAGAAGCGCTGGAAGTGACGCGCATCTATTCGTGTGTCGGGCAGATTCCCAAGGGGCAGCCGCTGATGACGCGAAGGCCCGTGCGCATGCCGCACCACACCGCCAGCAGCATCGCCATGATCGGCGGCGGCGCGGTGCCTCGGCCCGGCGAAGTCAGTCTCGCGCATCACGGTGTCCTCTTCCTCGATGAGATGCCTGAGTTTCCGCGCACCGTTCTCGAAACGATGAGGCAGCCTCTGGAAGATGGCTATGTCACCATCAGTCGCATCCATTCGTCGCTGCGTTTTCCCGCACGCTTCATGCTCGTTGCTGCGATGAATCCCACAGCCAAGGGAACCAAGCCCACCGATGAGTTCAGTCAAAGGCAGATGGATAATTACCTGTCGCGACTGAGCAAGCCGCTGATCGATCGCATTGATATTCATGTCGAAGTGCCCGCAGTGCCTCATCACATGCTCACTGGCAAAGGCCCGCGCGGCACCGACAGCGCCACGATGAAAGCACAAGTCCTGGTTGCTCGCACAATTCAAAACAAACGCAACGGCGGCCCGCTCAAGCCGAACTCATCACTGTCCGGGCGCGAGCTGGACAAACTCGCAACGCTCGATGACCCGAGCAAAGAAATGCTCAAACAAGCAATGACGGAACTGGGCCTGAGCGCCCGAGCTTATGACAAACTGCGCAAAGTCTCGCGCACCATTGCCGACCTCGAAGGCAGCGAAGCGATCAAGGCAGAACACATGGCCGAGGCGGTGCAATATCGGCTGCTGGATCGGCAGATGTAGAGGAGTAGAATGTGAAGATGCAAGCGAATCCCAAGCAAGAACCCAATCGCAAACTCTACCTCGAAATCCTGCGGCGAATGACACCCGAGCAGCGACTGGCCAAGGCGTTTGAATTATCCGACATGGCGCGTGACCTCTTTCGCCAGGGTCTCAAAGCTCGCTTCCCACACCTTGACGATGCAGCATTTCATCAGCTTTATCTTGAGCGGCTCGCCAAATGTCACAATCAGAATTATTGAAAACCGCAGTGCGCGGATTGGAAGCGGCGAAGATCGACTACATGTTGACGGGCTCTGTCGTGTCGAGCATGCAAGGACAACCGCGCGCCACACACGACATTGATGTTGTCGTTGCAATGCAGCCATCTGATGTAACCGCCATCCAACGTATTTTTCCCGATCCACCTTTCTACATGAGTGAGTCCGCCATCGCGCAAGCACTCAAACATTGCACTCAGTTCAATGTGATCGATACAGGCAGCGGCGACAAAATTGATTTCTGGATGCTGACCGATTCACCTTTCGATCAGTCGAGATTTTCGAGGAAAGCCCGGCAGCCGCTTTTTGGAATGCCCATGCTCACATCCATGCCTGAGGACACGATTCTGCAAAAACTTGCATGGGCCAAGCAGTCCGGCGGAAGCGAAAGGCAATTCAATGATGCCAAAGCGGTACTAGAAATTCAGCATGCAGCGTTGGACCTGATCTACCTGAATGAATGGGCACAGCGATTGGATATTTCCGAACTTTGGTTGAGGCTTAAGGATGAAGCAGATAGTCCCAGCCATTGACTGTCACTGCACCTTCACAACCGCCGCATCTGCTTGATCGACCACCCTGCCTCAATCAAGCCCAAGGCGATAATGGCGACGCTGATGGTGGTGTAGTCGCGCTGCGGCGATGAGCCGAACATCGCGGCAATGCCCATGGTGATCCAGATCACACCCATGATCAGGTGAATAATCAGCCCTCGGCGAAGGCCTTTCTGATTCTCGCGCTGCTGCTGGGCTTGCTTGTGAAGTGAATCGATTTTTCCTACGAATTCCAGTGCATCGGCTTTCTTCCAGCCTTGCGTTTCGAGCTCGCTTGCAATCTCCTCGACAGTTCGGCCGTTAACTAGGCCCATGGCGATGGCGTCGGCGACTTTGCGGGTGGCTGGTGATGGTTGGTCGATTTGCTTCTTGGGGCCCGTGTCGGTCATGTGGCTCTGCTTTTTTCCAGTCGCGTTCGTTCGCCAAGGCGAAGGGCTAACTACGGCTGCGGCAACGCAGGGCAATCGCATGTGGTCCCTTCCGGTCCCCCTCCCTTGGGGAGGGGTTAGGGGAGGGCACTGCATTCGCTTAAAGTACGCAGCGCACTGTCATTTGCTTGTATAGACGGCCCTCCCCCAGCCCCTCCCCAAGGGAGGGGAGTTAAGGCGACGGCACAAAGCCTACATGCGATTGCCCTGTGCTGCGACGCCTGCCTATTGCCTTATTTCATGTGCGTTCCTAGTATGGCCAGACCCTATGAAAACAACGGATTCCAATCCGAGTGAGACGACCCAAGGATCCAGTGCTATGCCTACTCCCGCTGCCACCGACCCCAACACTTCTGCCGGTATGCCTGATGTGCAAGGCTCCCCCGATGATCGCAACGTCGCCATCGACCGCGTCGGCGTCAAAAACATCCGCTATCCGATCACCCTCAAGTGCCCTGCCACCGGCGGCGTGCAGCATACCGTGGCCCGGGTGAACATGTTCGTCGGCTTGCCTCACTACCAAAAGGGCACGCACATGTCGCGCTTTCTGGAAGTGCTCAACAAGCATCACGGGCAGTTGCGATCGGATCAGATGATGGATGTCTGCCGGGATATGCAAAAGCGACTCGAAGCCAAGGATGCGCACTTGGAACTGAGCTTCCCCTATTTCATTCACAAGAAGGCCCCGGTCACCAAATCCGAAGGCATGATCGATATCGAAGTCACCTTCGAAGCCACCTGCGAAGGCGATGCCGCTAACGATCAGTTCATCATGGGGCTGAAGATTCCCGCGACGAGTCTGTGCCCCTGCTCCAAGGAAATCTCCGCTTACGGCGCGCACAATCAGCGCTGCGAGATGGAGGTGCAGGTGCAGTTTTATCCCGGCAAATACATGTGGATCGAAGACCTGTTCAACCTCGTCGAGAAATGCGCCAGCGCTCCGGTCTATGCCGTGCTCAAACGGCCAGATGAAAAATTCGTCACCGAGCAAGCATACGACAATCCGAAATTCGTCGAGGATATCGTGCGCGATCTGGCGCTGGCGCTGAACACTGAAAAGCGCATCGCCTGGTACAAGGTGACCAGTGAGAATTTTGAATCCATCCACAACCACAACGCCTACGCCCTGATCGAGCGCGACAAGCGCAAGGGCTAAAACAAGCTGCAGCGGAGCTGTTGTCAACTTAAAACGCTTGCGCCTTCGCACGATGGAACTGAATCTCTACACCCGCGAAGGCTGTCACCTGTGTCATCGCCTGGAGCAGCTACTTGCGCCTTGGATTGAGCAAGGCGCGATTGCGATTAAGCACCGCGACATTGAAACGAATGATGCGTGGTACGAAATGTACTGGTCGCGCATTCCGGTGTTGACGCAAGCAGATCACGTCATACTCGAAGGCAAACCCGAAGAGGTGCAGGTGCGCGAGGCGATGAATGCGCTTGTCGCATAGAAAACAGAACGCATCCGAGCCGCGTGGCGTAAGCCTGCGGTGTCTTGAATCCGCCATGTATCGCAGACTCCGCAGGCTTACGCCTTGCGGCTCGGACAAGGCCATCCGCTACGATGTCATCGTCATGACATCAATCACATCAACCACCTCCACCATGCGTTCGATTGTTCGCATCACCGGAACGCAGTCGCAGCACACCGACGATCAGCTTGCCATCGAAGAGCCACTGGAAATTCGCATCGGCGCAGAGCCACTGGCCATCACCATGCGCACACCGGGCCACGATGCGGAACTGGCGGCAGGGTTCTGTCTGACTGAGGGGATCATTGAACTTGCGGACGACATTGAATCGATCGAACCTTGCCGGGTGGCGGAGTATGGCAATGTCGTCACTGTCACGCTGACCGATGAAGCGATGGCGGCGCGCAAGGAGCAAATCGCCAGCACCCGCCGCGAGCTTTATATGTCCAGTTCCTGCGGCATCTGCGGCAAGCAGTCCATCGATCGCATTCAGCGCAAGCTCACGCCCATCACATCTGCGCTCATCATCACGCCCGCGCTGCTCGCTGCCTTGCCTCAGCGCATGCGCCAAGCACAGCCCACCTTCGACACCACCGGCGGCCTGCACGCCTGCGCTCTTTTCACAAGCGACGGCGAGCTTCGCATCCTTCGCGAAGATGTCGGCCGGCACAACGCCATGGACAAACTCATCGGCTCCGCCCTGCTCACTGCCCTGTTGCCTTTGAGTCAGTCGATCCTGCTCGTCAGCGGCCGTGCCAGTTTTGAACTGATTCAAAAAGCCGCCGTCGCCGGTGTGCCCATCCTCGCAGCAGTCGGCGCTCCCAGCAGTCTTGCGGTGGACCTGGCACAAGAAGCAGGCATGACGCTCATCGGGTTCCTGCGCGAGGAGCGCATGAATATCTACACGCATGCGCAGCGTGTGAAAGCCTGAGCTATTCAATCATCTCGATTTAATTTCAGCCTTTGATCACACCATCGCGCACTGCCATTCGCTTGGCCAGTTCTGCACCGCTGCTGAGGCCGCCTTCCATGTAGCCGACGAATTTGAAGCAGGTGTGTTCGCCTGCAAAGTGCATCTTGCCTCGGCCGTCGCGCAGCGTTTTTCCTGCGCTCATGACCTGACCGGGTGCCGGGAATGAGTACCCGCCCAAGGTCCAAGGATCGCCGGGCCAATCCATCATCATGGTGGTGATGAGCTGTTCGCTGTAGCCGGGGTAGCGAGCTTCGAGGGTCTTGCGGTAGTGATCGTTCAAGGCATCCTTCGACTTGTGTGAGCGATCTGATTTCGCCACATCACCGCCGGAGAATGCGACCAGTGCTGCACCGCTATCGCCAGGCTGATTGTCCGTTGCTTCCCAGGTCTGACTGATCGCGCCATCGGTCAGGCTGTCAGGTGACTGGCCTTTTTCTTTCCAGAATCGCGACTTGAGAGCGGACAGATGTTTCACTGCAATGCCCATCTGCGGCTTGATGGCATCAGGCAGCGCGGGGTCGATGGTGATCTTGCTCCAGACCGAAGGCGGCACTGCGAGCACGACTTCATCAGCCAGTATCTGCGAGCCATCGGAGCAGGTGATGGTCACGCCAGTGGCCGATTCTTTGATGCTTGTCGCGGCGCGTTTGAGTCGAATATTTTGCATGCCGATGGCGCTGGCGAGTTTCGTCGCAAGTTGCTGATTGCCACCGTTGCAGCGATAGACTTCGCTCTCGGTCCAGTAGGCTTCGCCGCCGCCGCCTTTGATGGAGGCGAGCATGGCGAGCGTACTTTGCTGTTCCAGTTCGACTGCGTTGTCAGAGGCGAGCTGGGCCTTGAGCGCGACGCGGGTGATGTCGGAAACTTCCAGCTTTCTCCACCAATCACTGAGCGGCGTGGCATCAATGACCGGACCTTCGGGCGAAAGCCAAGGCTGATCGGCATCGATCGGCTCAGCGAGTTTGTTGAGCGTGGCAAAGGCTGCGTCCATCTCTTCCCACATCGCCTCGGCTTGCTTTTCATCGAGCGACTTTCCGCCAAGAATGATGGGCATTTCCAGCGTTTCATCTTCGGTGACATCGATGAACTCGAGGCCGAACTTTTCCTTGTACGCCACCCACATCGGATGATTGGAGCCGATGAGTTCGCCGCCCAGTTCCACATTTTTGCCAGGGACCAAAGACTGGGAACTGAAGACACGCCCGCCAACGCGCGAGCGCGGATCAACGAGGGTCACGCGATAGCCAGCCGACATGAGTTCATACCCACAGGCCAATCCGGCAAAGCCAGCGCCGATGATCGCAATATGTTTCGCATCGGCAGCAGGCTTGAACTGCCCGCCCTGATCGGTCGAGCAACCCGCCAAATCGGAAAGCAACAGGCCCGAGGTTGCGGCGAGAGACGCCTTGAGAAAGCCACGGCGAGTCACCGCGTTAGCAGAGTGACCAAACCGACGGGACAGACGTGCAAAAACTGATCGTGCCATAGGAAACCCCTTGATGATGGTGGACGGAAAATGAGCGGCCAGTTTAACACATCGACCTCAGGCCGTCGCATCACGATATTCTTCGGATGGGCCCAGCAACTCGGGCGGTATGTCGTGTGTGGCACTGGCAGGCCGCTGCTTACCGGGGGTGAGCGGTTTGCCAGTGGAGGCTTATACAACGATCAGCGTTCTGTAATTCGCCACTGGCAAACCGTCCAGAGCGACGGCCTGCCAGTGTCACACGTGCCCGAAAACCTTACCGCACCACAATCGCCCGACTGACACGCATCGCACTCGGATGCTATCATTCTCCCTCTTTCGACCGGCCTCGTGACCGGCTCATTCAACTACGATCCTACTCGCTACGAAAGTCCGTCCGATGCAGCCACGCACTCATTCCTGCGGCGCCCTGCGCGCCTCTGACATCAACAACACCATCACGCTCGCCGGCTGGGTCAACAGCTACCGCGATCACGGCGGCGTCATCTTCATCGACCTGCGCGATCGGGCCGGCCTGACTCAGCTTGTCTTCCATCCTGAAAACAAAGCGGCGCACGATCTGGCTGACAAATTCCGCGCTGAAGACGTCATCACCATCACCGGCAAGTGCATCTCGCGCGGCAAGGACCCCAAGACCGGCAAAGACCTCACCAATACGAAACTGCCCACCGGCGAAGTCGAAATCGATGTGACCTACGCGGAAGTGCTGTCGAAGTCGGACACGCCGCCGTTCACGCCTGATGATGCGCCCAAGGTCAACGAAGAGACGAGGCTGCAATATCGCTACATCGATCTGCGCACGCCGAGACTACAGAAGATCATGCGCACGCGCCATCGCGTGGCGAAGCTGATGCGCGATTATTTTGATGCGAATGATTTTATTGAGGTGGAGACGCCGTTTCTTTGTAAATCAACGCCGGAGGGTGCGCGAGATTTCCTTGTGCCTTCGCGTTTGCAGCCGGGCAGTTTTTACGCGCTGCCGCAAAGTCCTCAGCTTTTCAAGCAAATTCTGATGGTCTCAGGCATGGAGCGCTATGTGCAGATCGTGCGCTGCTTCCGCGATGAAGACCCGCGCTCCGATCGCCAGGCAGAATTCACGCAGCTTGATTTGGAGATGAGCTTCGTCGATCAGGAAGATGTGCTGAGCATGGTCGAAGGACTCATGCAGAAGATCTGGAAGGAAGTTCTGAACATCGACATTCCCAGCCCGCTGCCTCGCATGAGCTACAAGGAATGCATGGAACGCTTCGGCTCAGATCGCCCTGACCTGCGCTTTGGCATGGAGCTGATCGATATCGCAGACCTCGCGGGCAAGACCGATTTCGGCGTGTTCAAAGATGCACTGGCCAAAGGCGGCAACGTGAAGTGCATCGTCGTGCCTGGTGGTGGAGCCATGACACGCAAAGAAACCGATGGCCTCGCTGAGTGGAGCAAAGGCTTTGGCGCGAAGGGCCTGGCGGTGACGAAAGTCATCGCGGGCGGTGTCTTCGAAACCGGCATCGCCAAGTTCATCGCACCCATCGCAGCGGAACTGATTGCCAAGACCGGCGCGAAGGAAGGCGACCTCATCTGCTTCGCCGCTGACACCTCCAAGATCGCCCACCGCGTCCTCGGTGAGCTGCGCATCAAACTCGCCAAGGATCGCAACATGATCAAAGATGGCGATTGGCAGTGGCTCTGGGTCGTCGATTTTCCTGCCTTCGAATGGAACGCAGATGAGAAGCGATGGGACTCGCTGCACCATCCTTTTACCGCCCCGCGCGATGAAGATGTCGCCAAGCTCGAAACCGACCCCGGCGCTGTCATCGCCAAGGCGTACGACATCGTCTGCAACGGCTCGGAACTGGGCGGCGGCTCCATCCGTATCCACCGCAGCGATGTGCAAAATAAAGTCTTCAATCTCCTGGGCATCGACAACGAAGCAGCCCGCACGAAGTTCGGCTTCCTCCTCGACGCTCTGCGCTTTGGCGCGCCACCACACGGCGGCCTCGCGCTGGGCCTGGACCGCATCATCATGCACCTGTGCAACACCACCAACATCCGCGATGTGATTGCCTTCCCCAAAACACAGACCGGCATGGACGTGATGACCGCCGCCCCGTCGGAAGTCGATCTCAAACAACTCACCGAACTGAGCCTGCGCGTGCAGACGCATCAGAAGCCTGAAAAGGCGGTGTGAACGCAAGTGAGTTGTAGTCGGACGATTCGGCTGTTCCCACGCGTTCACGTTTAGCCGCGGAGCATAGGCTTTGCGCCGCTCCGCGCTGGCCGTCGCCAAGCCTTTGGCCAGCGGCTAAACGGGGCATTGTGAAAATCAAACGATCAACCAAACCGTCCTTCAACTGAATCTACGAATTATGCCTTCCCCCACCATCGTCATCATCGGCGCGGGCTTTGCCGGTATTCAAGCAGCCAAGGGTTTACGCCGCGCTGATGCGAATATCGCGCTCATTGATCGCCACAATTATCACCTCTTTCAACCGCTGCTTTATCAAGTCGCGACGGCGGGACTCAGCCCGGCCGATATTGCGTTTCCCATTCGTCGAATCTTTCGCTCGCAGAAAAACGTCTCCGTCGCTATGGGCGAAGTGGCGCGTGTGGACCTGGCGCAGAATCGCGTCCACTTCAATGGCGATGAAAGTCTGGGCTATGACTATCTCGTCATCGCCGCTGGTGCGACGCACTCCTACTTCGGCAAGGATCACTGGCAGCCGTTTGCTCCGGGGCTTAAGACGATTGATGATGCGACGGAGATTCGCAAGCGTGTGCTGATCGCTTTTGAAGAGGCTGAGTATGAAGCCGATGAAGCGAGCAGACGCGCGAAGCTCACCTTCGTCGTCGTTGGTGGCGGGCCTACGGGTGTGGAGATGGCTGGGGCCTTGCGGGAGATCGCGGCACAGGAAATTCAGAAAGATTTTCGCCACATCGATACAACGACCTCGCGCATCATGCTCCTGCAAAGCGGTGATCGCCTGCTACCGAGCATGCACGAATCGCTCTCTGCACAAGCCAAGCATGATCTGGAAAAAATGGGCGTCATTGTGCGCCTGAACTCGCGCGTCACCGATGTCGATGCCACCGGCCTCTGGATCGGCGAAGAGCGGCTCGATTGCCAGAACATGATCTGGGCAGCCGGCGTGCAAGGCGCACCAGTCAATCACACACTGGGTGTGGAACTGGATCGCAGCGGCCGGGTGCAGGTGATGCCCGACCTGAGCGTGCCCGGCTTCCCCAATGCTTTCGTCGTCGGTGATGCGGCGAGCATTATTGACACGAAGACTAAACAGCCCGTGCCCGGCCAGGCCCCAGCCGCGATGCAGATGGGCCGGTATGTGGCGAAGATTATTTCAACAGAACTCAGTGCGAGAATCGATGCCCCGCCGCGGCCACCCTTTGAGTACAAAGACAAAGGCTCGCTTGCCACCATCGGCACCGCCCGCGCGGTGGCCGACATCAAAGGCTGGCGTTTCACCGGGTTCATCGCCTGGCTCTTCTGGTGCTTCATTCACGTGAGCTTCCTCATCAGTTTCCGCAGCAAGCTCTTCGTGATGTTCGGCTGGTTCTACGATTACATCTTCAACTCCCGCGAAGCTCGCTTGATCACCGGCAAAACAGACTTCAAAGTCCACACGCCACGCCTGCCTGAGCGGTGAAGCAAAAGCGACGGCACCCCCTCACTCATCAACCCACGCCAAGGCGTTATCATGTGCGATTCCCCATTGAACCGCACCGCCACTGGCTTGGCGTTCTACTCTTTCAGGATTCTGTTTCATGACCAAACGCACTTACATTCGTGACCTTCAGCCCGCTCAATGGGTCGAAGGTGTTTTCGCCATCTACAACTGTCAGCTTGGCAAAACAAAATCAGAGAAGCCTTACATCAAATGTCTGCTCGCGGACAAAACCGGCAAGACGCCGGGGCGCATGTGGAACGCCACCGAAGAACTTTTCAGCATCCTTCCCACCGATGGCTTTGTGCGCATCGAAGGACAGACGCAGCCTTATCAGGGCGAGATGCAGATCATCATTCAGCAGATGAATGTCGCCACGCCCACGGCTGCGGAGATGAGCGAGCTTCTGCCTTGTACGCCGTATGACATGGAAGAGATGTTTGCCGAGGTGCAGCAGATCATGGGCACGCTCAAGCACAAGGGCATTGCCGGCCTGGCGAAGATGTATCTCGATGATGCGGAACTCATGAATAGATTCAAGATTGCACCTGCTGCGATGAGCCTGCATCACGCGTATCTGGGCGGGCTGCTTGAGCACACGCTGCAACTATTGCGACTGGCGGAAAAGACGCTGCCGCTTTATCCGCTGATCAACCGCGACATCGTGCTCATGGGCCTGTTCCTGCACGACCTTGGCAAGTGCGATGAACTGACCTGGGAGAACGGATTTAATTACAGCGACGATGGCCAACTCATCGGCCACGTGGCGCGCGGAGCGATATGGCTTCAGCGCCGCGCGGAAGATTGTGCGCTATTGGGCGAACCGATTTCAGAGCCGATCCTGCGCGTGCTGCTGCACATCATTCTGTCGCATCATGGCCAGCCCGAGTTCGGCGCACTGAAAATTCCCTCGACGCCTGAAGCGATCATGGTCAGCCATCTGGACAATCTGGATGCGAAGATGCACATGGCTCTTTCCGCAGCGCGCGGCGAATCGACCAAGAGCGACAAAGTGGGCGGCAACTTCACCGAGAAAATCTGGGCCTTGAATACCCGCCTGTACCGCCCTGATCCGACGACGTTGGACGAATGAATTCCGCGCCCGATTCACGCTTTTTTCATCCTCAGTTTTTGCATCCTTTACTGCACCTGATTACACTTGCCGATTCCCCAAAAACCGGCGATGCCGGTGCCTATTGTGAGTGAAACTCCCGCCATGCAAGATGCCATTAACAAAGCAGCCGCGCTCGTCGAAGCACACAAATACATTCGCCAGTTCGAGGGCAAGACGATCGTCGTGAAAGTCGGCGGATCGATTATGGATGAGCCTGAAACGCTCGCCAGCCTCGTGCAGGATGTCTGCTTCATGGATGCTGTGGGCATGCGGCCGATCATCGTGCACGGCGGCGGCAAAGGCATCACCGAAGCGATGAAGAAGGCGGGATTGGAAGCTCAGTTTGTGCAAGGCCGTCGCTATACCGATGAGCGCACGCTTGCCATTGCCGAGCATGTGCTGGTCAACGACATCAACAAAGACATCGTCAAACAGATCAACGCGCTGGAGCACAAGGGCATGGGCCTGCACAGCCTTGCAAGTTGCGTCGTGTTCGCCAAGAAGATGTTCCTCGATGTGCCCGGCGAAAACGGCAGCCCTTCGCGGCGCGTCGATGTCGGGTTCGTCGGCGAATGCGAACGCATCAACGCAGAACTGCTCAAGGCACTCGTCGAGGCGGAATATATTCCCGTCATCGCGCCCATTGCACGCGATGCTTCGGGCAGCAAGCTCAATGTGAATGCAGACAGCGTCGCGGGTTTCGTCGCTGCGGCGCTCAAGGCTGAGAAGTTGATCCTCGTCTCCGATACGCACGGCATCCGCACCAGCGCAGATGCGAGCAGCCTGGCGACGCATGTGACCAAAGCGCAGATTGAAGAGCTGGTGAGGACCGGCATCATCTCCGCGGGCATGCTCCCTAAAGTCGAAGCCGCCATCATCGCGCTGGAATCCGGCGTGAACAAGGTGCACATCATCGACGGCCGCATCCCCCACTCGCTGCTGCTGGAGGTTTACACCGCCAGCGGCGTCGGTACGGAAATTGTTCTCTGATTTTGACGGGTGTCGGGTTTCGGGTTTCGGGTGTTGCAAATCACTTGATCCCGTTCATGTATTTCTCGATCCGACACCCGAAACCCTGCACCCGAAACCCGAGGCCTCCATGCCTGTTCAACATTTCATCACCGTGGCGGAGACGCCGGTCGATACGCTCATGCGGATCTTCGATGTGGCCTACAAACTTCGGGCTGAGCGCGAAGCGGGCAAGCGCAACGCGCCGATGCTTGCGGGCAAGACCCTGGCGATGATCTTCGAGAAGCCTTCGCTGCGCACCAACGTCAGCTTTCAGCAGGCGATGATCGAGCTGGGCGGCCACTCCATCGTCATGGTCAGTGAACAGGTGGGCCTGGGCAAACGCGAAAGCCCCGCTGATGTCGCGCAGGTTCTCTCGGGCATGGTGCATGGCATCATGGCGCGAGTTTTTGAACATCAAAAACTTGTCGATTTAGCTGCAGTCAGCACCATTCCCGTCATCAACGCCCTCTCCGATTTTTCGCATCCCTGTCAGGCGCTGGCTGACGCGATGGCGATGATGGATGAGTTTGGCAGAGACCTCAAAGGCCGCACGCTGGCTTACGTGGGCGATGGAAACAACGTCGCTCACTCGCTGGCAGTCATGTGCGGCAGACTCGGCATGAACTTCATTCTCGCCTCGCCGCCCGGCTACGAAATCACCCAGGAAGTCACCGATACGATCATGTCCTACTGCCCCGACTTGAACATGCAGGTGATGTCTGATCCGATGGATGCGGTGCGCTATGCCGATGCGATCTACGCCGACACTTGGGTTTCCATGGGCCAGGAAACTGAAGCTGCTATTCGCAAAGCTGCGTTTGAAAGTTTTCAGATCAACGACAAACTCGTCGCTGCCGCGCCCAAGCACTGCATCGTGCTGCACTGCCTGCCGGCCTATCGCAACATTGAAATCACCGACAGCGTGATCGATGGCCCGCGTAGCCGTGTGTTCCCGCAGGCGCACAATCGACTGCATGCACAGAAGGGTCTGCTCGCGGTGCTGATGGGCGGCGCTTGAATTCTTTCGCCGCTTGCGGCGTAGCGACGTCAGCGCGGTGATCATCCATCAAGGCTTCACTTTTCTGACGCGGTGATTGTTCGAGTCGCCGATATAGACCACGCCCTTGTCATCGACGCAGACGCCGTGCGGACGATCGAGCTTCGCCTGTGTGGCCAGCCCGCCGTCACCGCCGTAGCCGCGCGCTTTGGGGCCGGTGCCTGCGATGGTGGTGATGATGTGGGTCTTACTGTCGATTTTTCGAATCGTCTGATTCTCGGTATCGACGATGTAGATGTTGCCGGCTTTGTCCACCGCGACACCTTTGGGTCCGTTGAATGTGGCGGCCTTCGCAAGTTGACCATCGCCGGAAAAGCCTGATTTCCCAGTGCCAGCCAGATGCTTGAGGCGACCATCGCTCAGACTCATCGACCAGAGCGAATGCCCTTCGCGCAGAGCGATCCACATCGTGTCACCTTCGATGAACAAAGCGCGAGGCCCGATCATCGGCTTGCCCGCAGCGATCGCGCCATCAGTGGGCGGCTTCTTCTCACCGTTGCCCGCAACCGTTTCAATGAGGCCGGTCTTTAGATTCACCCGGCGAATGCGATGGTTGCTGATGTCCGCAATATAAAGATGGCTTCGCTTCTCATCGAGCGCGATCGAGTGCGGCTGATCCAACTGTGCTTTGATGGCCGGGCCGCCGTCGCCGGTGAAGCCTTTGGTGCCGGTGCCTGCGATGGTGGAGATGATGCCTGTACGTGCATCGATTTTGCGAACGAGGTGATTGAGCCGTTCGACGAAATAGATATTGCCTTGCTGATCGAAACGGATTTCGTAAGGCTCGTTGAGCTGCGCTTTAGTAGCGAGGCCGCCATCGCCGCTGTATCCCTTGGTGCGATTGCCTGCGATGGTGGTGATGATTCCTGTGGCACGATCCTGCCGAAGAATGACGTGATTCTGCGTCTCGCAAATGTAGAGCGCACCATCAGGGCCGATCTCGACGCCAAAGGGTTGGCCGACGTTTTCGGGCTTGCCGTCGCCTGCGATGCTTTCAATGTTCTGCGCTTCGCTGGTGTTGCACATAATGAACACGAGCAGCGCGGCGCACAGCGCAAAGGCACGTTTTTGTCGAGTCATCATCGGAACCTCTCTCATCAATTGCAGTTTTACCTGCTATCCATCGCGTCCAGCTTCACCATCACCGTCGCGGGCTTGCCATCTTTTTCACGCAGGATGCTTAGCTTCAGTTCATCGCCTGCACGCCTGGCGCGAAGCAGTTTTATAAACTCATCGCGCAGGTACACAGGTTTGTCGTCAACGGCGATGATGACATCGTTTTCCTTCAGCCCTGCTTTACCGGCAGGGCCATCCGCTTCGGGCACACGCACCACAAGTCCCTGCGTTTTCGCCGGGAATTTCTTGAGCATGTCCCAGGGCTGCTCCCACAGTTCTTCGACCGCAGCTCCCAGTGTCACGGTTTCAACATCGGCCTTGGTGTTGATGAGGAACTGAATGAACTGAACCGGAATGACAAAGGCGATGCCGACGGATGCATTCTGATCGCGCATCATGCCGGACTGAAGGCCGACAATTTCGCCGCGGCTATTGAACCACGGCCCGCCTGATGTGCCGCGTGGCGAAGAGCCAGCCACGTGAATGGTTTCGATGTAGTTGCGCAGATTGGGAAGATATTCAAAAGTGGTACCAGTGCGGGCGACGCGACCTTCGAGCAGCACACTGTGCCGATAGATCGGCGCACCCATCAGATAGACATCGCTCAGAGCCGGTGGCATGGCAGCGGCCATCGGAGCAAAGGCATAACCACCCTCGCGCTGCGGCAACTGAAGCAGCGCCAGATCGTGTCCACGATCCAGCGCGATAAGCTTCGCTTCAAGTCGGCCATAGTTCTGCGTGAGCACTTCGATACGACGATCTTCGCCGCTGACCACATGAGCAGCGGTGAAGACGTGGCCCTGTGCGTCGGCGATCCAGCCGGTGCCGTTGAGATGATCATTGACCAGAATCTCCACCGTCACTGCTTTGACGCGATCGTAAAGCGAAAGCTGCGGCGCGCTCATCGGCGGAGCGGCAGGACGATCGGCGATTGCCGCCCACGTCAACCAGAATGCACAGAGAAGACACAGCGGAACAATCACGCGCAAGGCGCTGCGCTGATTCGAAAGCGGTCGAGATGTTTGCATCATGATTCGGCTCTTGGGGAAGGTTGATCAGACTCAATCATCTTACGCATTCACCGGCTGCGAAGAACCACACCCGCAGCATGTCCTGCAAATCCTGCGGCAAAAACAGCCTGTGTACGAATCGCCTGCTTCAACGGCTGCGCATGAATCTGCGCGGAAACCGGGCGATTAAGCCACGGCATCGGCGGCCGCCGCTGCGTGCGCGCACACAGACACGCAATCACCGTGGAGATCAGCCCCGAGCAGCCCAGCGTGTGGCCCAGCGCGCCTTTGTGAGCGTAGAAGTCGGCGGCCTTGCTCGTGAGTGATTCTGTGATCGCTTCAAGTTCCAGTTGATCATGTTGCTCTGTGCCGGTGGCGTGCGGATGAATGAGATCGATGTCGCGGCCATGGAGCAGTTGCTGTGATATATGACGCAAGGCGGGCATTGATGTGCATGGCCGTATCAGATCAAACGCATCGCACGCTTCGGAGGAATCGAGCAGTTCCACCGCATGCGACGGCGTATGCCAGTGATCATCATCCACACGTTCGAGCACAAGAGCAGCGCCAGCCTGCGCGATCATGAAGCCTTGCGCACCTTCATCAAGCGGAAGGCCACGGTAGTTCTGCGCTGTAAGCGGCGCGAGTACGCCCAAGCGGTGGTAACTATTGACAAATGCGGGAAGCAGCGCTGCATCAGCGGTGATGATGAGCGTGCGGCGCGGCCCACTTGCAGAACTTTGCGAGCCATCATTCTGTTCGTAAAGCAGCGCGAGCCTTGCACGGTGGAGAGCGATCAGACTCGATGCACACGCGGCCACCAGATGCATGACATTTCCAAGATGCAATCGGCGTCGCAGATGATGCGTGAGATATCCGTGTGGCCCCAGTGTGACGGCCAGATGGGCATCACTGCTGCGATGATGCGGCTGCGGTTGATGCAGATGAGGTCGCTGCGCCGTTGCGACCGAGGCATGCCGATCGGCAGCATCGGTGAGCGCATGCACCGCGCCCTTGCTCGTCGCCACCACGCAAGAGAGATCGCCTACTTCCTCATCACGAACACCCGCCATCGTCAGCGCTTCGCGCGCTGCTCGCTCAGCTAATTCCACTGAAGGATCACAAGGCGAATGCTGCGCGAAGCTCACACCGCCGACGGCCCGCACCAGATCGATGGAAGAAATATCCTCAGGCAATTCACTGACGCGATCGGCAATCGTGCGACCCGCCAGCAGCGCAGCGAACGTCTCCCACGCACTGTGTCCCAGCGGTGTGACCAGGCCAAAGCCCGTGATGAAGATGCGCGATGGCAAGGTGTAGGACTCCGCTGATCGCTCCATGTTCTCCACTGCGCATTGACGTATGTGCGCATGTGGCTGGAGGGGTGCAGAGTCTAACTTGATTTGAGCGGATGAGGAGAAATCAAGAGCCGCGACTCAACGAGTCGCGGACGTCCACGACCTGATGGAGTCGAAATCGTGGTTAACGCCGATGGCCACAGCACAGACGCTATACCCGACGACACAAGGCGCGATCAACTGGCCAACGATCTCGTCAGCGTCCGCGACTCGTTGAGTCGCGGCTCACCAATCAAATAATCTGCGAGATTGGCTCAGCGCCTTCGACGCCCACGAGCGACTGATTCAGGCCGCCGTAGAAATAGCTCAAGCGATTGGGATCCAACCCCAGTTGATTGAGGACGGTGGCGTGCAGGTTCTTGACGTGGAAGCGATTTTCCACAGCACTGCCGCCCAGTTCATCAGTCGCGCCGACGCTGACGCCCGGCTTGATGCCGCCGCCAGCCATCCACATGGTGAAGCCGTAGCTGTTGTGATCGCGACCGGTGCCCTTGGCGTATTCAGCGGTGGGTTGACGGCCGAACTCGCCGCCCCAGACGATGAGCGTGGAATCGAGCAGGCCGCGCTGTTTCAGATCCTTGATCAGCCCGGCGATCGGCTTATCCGTGTTGCCCGCGTGGTACGTGTGATTTTTCTTCATGTCGCCATGTGCATCCCAGTTGTCATCGTTGTGCCCGCCGCCTGAGTAGATCTGGATAAAGCGAACGCCGCGTTCTACAAGGCGACGAGCGAGCAGACACTTCTTGCCAAAGTCCTGCGTGCGCGTTTCATCGAGGCCATACATTTCCTTGATGTGCTCAGGTTCTTTGGCGAGATCGACTGCTTCGGGCGCGTGCTTCTGCATGTTGAAGGCCAACTCGAAACTTGCGATGCGAGCTGCGAGATTGCTGTTGCTGGCGCGGGCGAGTTGATGCTCGCCATTGAGCGCGTTGAGATTGTCGATGATGCGGCGCTGAGCGGAATCGGTCATGCCTGTTGGCGGCGAGAGATCGAGAATCGGATCGCCTGTGGAACGAAGCTGCACACCTTGATACGAGGCGGGCATGTAGCCGCTCGACCAGTTCTTCGCGCCGCTGATGGGGCCACCTTTGGGGTCGAGCATGACGACGAAGCCGGGCAGATTTTCGTTGACCGAACCTAGGCCGTAGTTGACCCACGAGCCCATGCAAGGCGAGCCCGAGAGGACGCGGCCGCTGTTCATCATGAGCATCGCTGAGCCATGAATCGGCGAGTCGGCGTACATGGAATGAAGGAAGGCCATGTCATCGACACAGGTGCCCAGATTGGGGAAGAGGTCGCTGACCATCTTGCCGCACTTGCCGTACTGCTTGAACTCCCACTGCGGTCCGACGACGCGGCCCTGGCTTTTCTTGCCGCCTCTGCCGAAGGTTTTCACATCGATGGTCTTGCCGTCGAGCGGATAAAGCTTGGGCTTGTAATCGAAGGTATCGACCTGGCTGGGGCCGCCGTACATGAAGAGAAAGATGACAGACTTGGCTTTGCCTTTGAAGTGGCCATCTTTGGGAGACAGTGGATTTTTGTAGGGCGTCACGCCGTCGGCTGCGACGGCCTGCTGCGCGAGAAACTTCTGATCCAGCATGCCCGCCATGGCGAGACCGGTGAAGCCAGCGCCAGTTTCCCAGAGGAACTCACGGCGAGTGCGGCGGCAAAATTGAGACTGCGATTGATCGTGAGACATTATAAAACTCCTGGGGAATATCAATGTTTAGCCGCAGAGCAAAGGCTTTGCGCCGCTCCGCGTGGCCGTCGCAAAGTCTTGGGCTCACGGCTAAACGAATCATCAATCGAGATACACAAACTCATTGAGATTGATCAGCACGAGGCACACATAATCCATCGCCTTGTCAGCGGCGATGCCATCCTTGTTTATCAGGTCGTTGTACAGCGACACACATCGCGCCACTTCGCCATTCGTTGGCACACGGCCGGTAACCAGACGCAAGCCCAGCTTCATCTGATCTTCGATTTTTTCGCCGGCTTCGGCTTTCAATCGCTGCGAGAGAAGCGCTGCTTGCTTGTTGAAGAAGTCGCTGTTGAGCGAGGTCAGAGCTTGCGTCGGCACCGTCGTTGCAAATCGCACCGCACAACTTGAATCAGTATCTGCCAGATCAAAGCCGCTGAGAATCGGCTCGACGAGCGATCGCTTGAGGAAGATATAAACACTGCGCCTTCGCTGCTCATCGGGATCGCTCTTGCCCCAGACGTTCTTGGGTTGTGATGATGTCTGAAGCACCGCCTGCGGTACCTCGGTGAAGATGCTGGGGCCACCCATTTTCAAATTGAGCGAGCCGTTGACTGCCAGAATCGAATCGCGAACTTCCTCAGCGGTGAGGCGACGCATGTCGTACCGCCAGAAGAGATCGTTGCCCGGATCCAGTTGCAAGCCTTGCGAGTCATCGCTCGAAGCAAGCTGGTAGGTGCTGCTCATCATGATGAGCTTGTGCATCTGCTTCATGCTCCAGCTGCGCGACTGAAACTCAGCGGCAAGCCAGTCGATGAGCTGCGGATGCGTGGGCAGATCGCCGAGCTTTCCGAAGTCGTTGCTGGTGCGCGCGAGCGCTCTGCCAAAGTGATGCTGCCAGAGGCGATTGGCCATGGCGCGGGCGGGCATCGGATTATCTTTCGAGGTCATCCACTTGGCCAGAATGAGCCGTTTGCCGCTGGAATTGGCTTTGTTTCGGTCATTGGGAATCTGAGGATCAGGGAAGCCAAGCACGACCGGGAAGCCCGGCTTCACTTCATCGCCCTTGGCGTGAGCGCTGCCTCGCAGCAGCACATGCGTGGGGCCTTGGCTTCGCTCCTTGACCGCGAGCACGGGCACACCTTTTTGTGGCGGTTGCTGCTTGCGAACGTTTTCCTGTTCCTTCTCAAGTGCGACATACTGCTCTCTATCCTCTTTGCTGAGCAGTTTCGCACCATGAGCCTTGATGAGCGAAGCGATGCTTTGCCGCTCCTCTCGATCGATCAAGCCGACGTCAACATACTGGCCGCCGCCCGTGTTCTTGCAGTGCACTGCGATGGTGTTTGAACCCAGATGAACGATCTGCTTCACATCGCCTTCGATGGGCACGGTGGTGTAGTCACGAAGATAACCCGTGAAATTTCCGACCAGATGACCGTTGATATAAACCTGAGCATCTTCATCATGGTGAACGATCAGCGTCAGGGCCTCGGGCAGTTCCTTGAGGCCGAAGGTGCGGCGCATCCAGATGTCATCGGATTTCCACTCGGTTCGCACCACAGCACCGGGCGTACCCGTGACGCCGAAGCCGCCATCGCCTTTGCTCCATTTGTCATCGTCAAAAGTCTGTCCATTCCAGGTGACATCAGGTTCCTTGGTGGTGTAGCGCCACTGCTGCCCCTTGATGCGCGAATCCTCTGCGAGGATGTTGGAACTACGCGGGCCTGCACCGGCCTTGGCTCGCAGTTTCAGATCTGACTTATCCGCAGCTTTGAGAAACCGCTCTTCGATCGCGGCAATCTCGTTGCGAATCTCCTGCACTCTAGCTTTACGCTTGTTCTCTTCCAGTAACGCCGCCTGTGCCACCTCAGGCGAAGCGACATCCACAGTCGGGCCTTCGCGGTAGTCAGCCACATCGTGGAAGAACGCAAGCAGCCGGTAGTAATCGGTCTGCGGGATCGGGTCTTTTTTATGGTCGTGGCAACGGGCACAGCCGACGGTCATGCCGAGCATCACTTGACTGGTGGTGGAGACAACATCATCGAGCGAGTCGTAGCGAGCTTGTGGCCGATCGGCTGGCTCATCATCCCAAATACCCAGGCGGTAGTAGCCGGTGGCGGTGATGGTTTCGAGCGTGGGATTTTCAATCTCATCACCAGCGAGCTGCTCAAGCAGAAACTGATCGTAAGGCTTGTCCTGATTGAAGGCATTAATGACGTAATCACGATAGCGCCAGGCGAACGGCTTGGTACCATCGCGCTCATAACCATTGGTCTCGGCATAGCGCACCAGATCGAGCCAGTGCCTTCCCCATTTCTCGCCATACTGCGGCATCGCAAGCAACTGATCGATCACCTTCTCAAATGCCTGCGGCGACTGATCCTTCATGAACGCATCAATCTGCTGCGGCGTCGGCGGCAACCCGATGAGATCGAAATAAGCCCGGCGAAGCAGCGCGATCTTGCTCGCCGGAGCAACGGGCGAAAGTTTGCTTTTCTCCAGCCTTGCGAGAATGAACGCATCGATCGGATTCTGCACCCAGGCTTTGTTCTGCACAGCGGGAACATCGGGGCGAACGAGTTTGCGATAGGCCCACCAGTTTTTTGCAGCCTCATCAATCTTGATGCCGGCTTCGACGTGTGCATCGGCGCTGCCGAGTCTGTCCTTGGAATAAGGCGCACCCATCTTGACCCAGCGGGTGAGGATGTCGATCTGCTCGGGCGACAACTTGGCCTTGGGCGGCATCTGATGATCGTCATCTTTGTACGAAATCATCTCCAGCAGCAGGCTGGATTCGGGCTTGTCGAATTTGATGGCTGAGCCGAGATCGCCGCCTTTGATGAGGCCAGCGCGGGTGGTGAAGTTGAGGCCGGCGCGAATTTTCGTCTCGCCGCCGTGACATTTGAAACAGGCATCGGAGAGAAGCGGCAGGACTTGGCCGTTGAAGAACTTAAGCTGTTCTTCGCTGATCGATGAGCCATCGGCGGGTTTGTTCACGGCTGGCTCAGCAGCGTGAACCTGTCCGCTGACAGCGGCGACGATCAAAGTCATTAGAAAACCAGTCACGCTTTTGAGGCGCCATTGGCGATGGTGCTTGCCCTGTTGTGTCACGATTGAATTCCTCATGTCTTGGTTCATCCGGGAACCACCGCGCTGTTGGCGACGCGATCTACATCGGTTAAAGAGTAGGTCGTCCCTGCCATTGGATCAATGAGGATTCCGGTTACAGACATGAAGTATCAGGGCAAC
>CAZYQL010000067.1:0-21232 GCA_964650055.1 uncultured Phycisphaeraceae bacterium
TGCAGCAGTGCCAGGACTGACTGAGCCGTGCTGTTGGCGATGGCGAGTTGGCTTGTGCCAGCTTGGACCAGAATCTGAGCGCGGGTGAGTCGTGATGTTTCGTAGGCGAAGTCGGTGTCGCGAATCTTGCTTTCCGCTGAGGTCAGATTTTCCAAGCTGATCTGACTGGAGCGGATGGTGGTCTGCAAAGTGTTGCGCTCAAAGGCACCCAGTCGTCCACGCATCACCGCAATCTGATCGATAGCGACATCGATGACATCCGAAGCATTTCGCTGATGTCCGGAGACGAGGCTGTTGGCGTTGCCGCTCTTGACACTTTCCAGGAAGCCGACGGTGTCATTGCCCAGATGGCTGGCTCCAACGGACTGGATGCCGAAGCCGACTTGCTGGGCGGAGTTGACGCTTGGGCCGATCTGGTAGTTCGCGCCGCCGCCGGTGACGGTGAAGTTGTAGGTCGAGAGTTGCTGAGCTGCGCCGCTGGTGAGATTGAGGGAGAGGTTGAGGGTCGGAGCATTGAGGCTGACCTTCAGGCCATCGCCCAGTGCCAGGCTGCCGTTGACCAGAGCGAGCACATCTTCGCCGACATCGCGGTTGGTGGCGGTGCCAGCTTGCGCGGTGAAGGTCTGGAAGGCTGAGCCGCCGGTGATCTTGCGAACACTGACGAAGGAGTTGGAGCCGAACTTACTGGTGTTGAGCGTCAGGCCGGAGGTCTGGTCCGTGGCACAGACGAGCGAGGCTGTGACACCCGTCGAATCGCTGACCTGATTCACCGCAAACGCCACGGCTGAAAGGGCGGTGCCACTCACAAAAGTAAAGACCTGCACGCCCTTGTTGCCTTGGACTTCGAGTGTGATGCTGCTGGCGATGGTGCCGGTGGAGCCGGTCGTGTTGCCGCTGATAAACAGACTCGCGGTCTCGGCACTGTTGAGAACTTCGACGGTGACGGGGATCGTCGAGTTGGTGCCGAAGTTGGCGCCGAAGATTTTCAGATCCTGAATCTGGGTGTTGTTGACACCGCTAGTCAGGTAATCGAGTGACCCGTTGAGCAGCTTGAGTCCAGCGAAGCTGGTCGTGCCACTGATGCGGGTGATCGAATCGATCGCGGAATCAATCTGAAGCTGGTTGGCCTCGATTTCTTCCTTACTGAAGGCACCGGTGTTGGCCGCCTGAATGATCAGGGCTTTGGTTTCGGTCAGGAGCGTCGAGATTTCCTGGAGCGCTGCTTCAGCCGTCGCAATGACGTTGACCGCACGCTCGGAGTTGTCGATCGCCTGTCCGACGCCCTTGATCTCACTGCGCAACCTTTCAGAGACGATCAGGCCAGCCGGGTCATCGGCACCGCGATTGATGCGCAGTCCGGTGCTCAGGCGCTGGAGACTCGTGGAGAGATCACGATTCGTCTTAGCGAGGTTGTTTTGCGCGATTAGGGAGGAAACGTTGGTGTTGATACGGGACATTGACAATCCTCCTTGATTGTCGTGGTCAATTTCGTTCCCGATTCGAGCCGCATCACTCCGTTGGCGGTTCGAGTTTCGGGGATCCTTGGCCCGGGCTTTTTATTTTGACCTTAATGGTCTTTGGAGCCCTGCCACACGTTAAATCAATACATCTTTATATTTTCCGCAGACCGTTGAACTGCGAGGGCCTTGGCCTTCGCAGCGGTCTGACGTTCTGGTCTACGCCGCTCAGATCAGTCAATTGCACTTGAGCAGAATCCGTGTTTTCCCGCTTGATCGATTCATAAACTTCCTTGCGGTGAACCTGGATTTCGCGTGGTGCGTTGATCCCGATCCGAACTTTGTCGCCCTTGATATCCACGATGGTGATTTCGATGTCATCACCGATCATGATTGTTTCGTCGCGGTGTCTTGAAAGCACCAGCATTCGAAGGCTCCTTCCTTCGTTGACTCTGAACAAGCACCCGACGCATCCGTGCGTCAGGGGTTGGCGGTGAAGCACGAATCAGGAGAACACGAAAGCATGAAATAAAGAATCATGCCTCTGCGATCCGCTGCGTGCCTCACGCCTTCTCTCTCTTCCAACAACCTCATGCCTTTCCATTTTTCGCTTTGCCGCTTTTTCGCTTTCGCGCTTTTCTTTAAGCCGACATCGCCGTCACCGGGCGAGGCAATTCGACCAGCGGAACGCGTGTCGTGAAGCGCTTGTCCGAAAGCACGAGCTGCGAACCCGTTCTGCTTTCGATGTGAATCACCAGCGGGCCTTGCAGGTTGCCGGTGAGCACTTGATCGCGTTTGTTGACGATCACAAACACCTGTGCTTCTTCGAGCGAGCTCATGTTCAGCTCCAGCAACTGGTCCGACTTGAGCGGAACGCGGTAGCTGGAAACAAACAGACTCGGATCCGTGACGACGAACGCCAGGTCCGGCGTCTCCACCGATTGCAGCCACCAGAAGTAGCCTTCATCGTTGGGCTCAATGAGCACAAACTGCTTGTAGCGCGGAAACCCAAGCAAGCCCTTGGGGAAGTTGATGATTCGATTTTCATCCACTTCGATGGTTCCAAACCGTGACGTAGTGAGCAACATTCCATGTTCCTCGGATCGGCCAATCATCCTGAAGCCTCATGCTTGGCGAGACGATTCGCGAAGCTGGCATCCTGCCTTATCCAGCCGCGTTCCTCATGCCGGCCGTTGGCATGAGTGCGGCGCAAACGTTGCGCGACTAGCGCAGAAAATCCAAAAGCGTATTTTGAAAACTCGAGAGCCCCGACTGAAGACTTGCCTGAAGCTGTTGCTGCAACTGTGTGAGCCGGGTGATGACCGTGGTCAGGTCGGCATCTCGCAGTTGGCTTAGCGTGCTGGATTCTGCAATCTGCAAGTCTTGAATCCTTTGAGTCTGTTGTTCGAGCCGTCTGGACTTCACACCAACCCCAGCTCGTGCCTTGGCAACATGATTGATGCTGCCTTCCAATCCCTCTCCAGCAATCGTGATGCCAGACGAATCATTTGCGAGCAGCGCATCACGCAAAGCGATCAGATGCGTGAAGACAGAATCGGTCTTCACCTTCGCAGCATCGCTGCCGGTGATCGCGCTGGCCGTGCCTGCGTTGTTGTAAATGCCAAGCTGCGTCGCCACCAGACTCGTGCCCAGTTGCAACACGCGGAAGTCGCTGCCGCCCGCAGTGCCATCTTCAAAGCGAAATCCATTGCCCGTCGTGGCCAGACCGATGTTCAAATCAGTACCCGCATCGCCAGGCTGACCGACCGTCAGACCAGCAGTGACTGCCGCCGCACTGATCGCCGTCAGCACATCGGCGACAGTGGTCGCACCATCGAGATTTACGTTGAAAACAGCCCCGTTATGCAGCTGAATAGCGAAATCATCTTCGCCAAGCTTCGGCTCAATACCCTTGCCGAATCGGAACTCATTGAGCCTCGTATCGGTGCCAAAAGATCGCAGCCCAAGGTCCTGTGCGGTGGTGCCGCCGTTCTCGCCAACCGAGAGTTCAATACCGCTGACTTCGCTCACAAGATTGACGGCTGTGCCCGCCTCATTGATCTGAAGACGCACGCCGATGCGCAGGTCAGCGACGATGTTCATCATGTCCTGAATCGTGCCCGCGCCGCTGAAATCTGCTACCGCCGACTTGGAACCGTTGGTGATCTCAAGGCCGGAACCAAAGTCAATTGTGGTGCCCAGAGCAGAGAGCAGCGAGCGCTCGGTAAGCTTGGGATTCAGGTCGCCACCGGCAATAGTTGCGCTGGTCGCGCTAATAACGATGCCCAGATCCGCCGCCGCTTTGCCTGTGCCAACATCGGAAATGGAGACGGTATTGCCCGCTGTCGCGGTGAGTGCGTATCCCGCACCATTGATGGCGAGTGAGCCAGCGGTGGGATCCACGCTGGCGATGGCGTTGTTGACGCGAACGACAATGTCGTTCACCGAGTCAGCCGTCGTCAGATCGACGAAGACCTCTGAGCCATTGATCGTCACATTGAGCGTGCCTTTGCGGATGCCTTGTTCGAGCACACCGCCCAGGTCTTTGAGTTTGGTGTTGGCTGTGGGAAATGGATTCAGATCCACTTCGCTGATGACGCGTGTTGAAAGAGCGCCCAGGGCTTCAGCGCCATTGGTATTGAAATCGAGCGTGGTGCCCAGGCCAAAATCGCCTTGCATGTTCGTCGTCGCGCCGACGTAGCGGACGCCGCCCAGGAAACTTTGAAAGACATCGGTGTTGCGACCCAGCGACGATCCGCCGCCGAAGATGGAAATATCCTGATGCTGGCGATTGGCGATATCCAGTAGCGACTGAATCTGAGCATCGATGATGGCTGCTTGATTGCGCCTGGTTGTTTCATCGGAACCGATGCCGATCTGGCTCGATGCGATCGACTTGGCCTCAAGCAGAATCTCGGTGATATCCGCCAGTGCAGAATCGACATTATCCAAGACGCCGGCGCCCTGGGTGACGTTCTTTTCTTCCTGAAGTCTGGCTTCCAGTCGCGATTCGAGCAGCAAGATGGCGGCGATTTTATCCGGGGCATCCGAAGGCTTTTCGACTGCTTTTCCCGTGGAAATCTGCCGCTCTGCCGTCGCCAGCGCCGATTGCGTTTTGCGCAGTGCACTGAGCAACTGGTCAGAGACCTGGAGCGAAGTGGTGCGGGTCAGGTTGGAAGAGATTGCTGCCATCGTTCTATTGGTCAATGCCAAACTGCATCATCAAAGCGTGTTGAGAATCACATCAAACATTTCATCCACAATGGTCAAAAACTTCGCGCTCGCCTGGAAGACGCGCTGGAACGAAAGCAGATTGATCGCTTCTTCATCCGCATTCACGCCGCTGACATTCTGATGCTGAGCTTCTAGCGAACTGCGTACCACGGTGTCCGCCTCGACCTGGCGGTTGGCCTTGTCGAGTTGAATGCCGATCGTTTCGATATGCCTGCTCCACATGTCGGTCAGGCTAAGGCCGCCCAGATTGTCAAAGCGATTCTCGCGCAGCTCGCCCAAGGCGATCGCATTCCTGTTGTCGCCGGGGATGTGGTTCTGGCCGGCGGCGAGGTAACCCACGTTGCTCTTGAGCAGCGGATTGATGCCGATGTTGAACGAGTTGTTGCCGGTGAAAAACGTATTGATACCCAGCGAAGCCAGAGCGCCGCTCGAGTCTTCGCTGAAAGTGATTTCAAAATCCGATGAATCAACATTCAATTGCAGCTTGCCAGTCGCGTTGATACTGGCGGAAATATTGCCGACACCATCGAGGTCAGCGGTCAGACTGTTGAGCGTCGTATCCGCTGCGGGATTGATGCCATCGAGATCGACATTGATCGTAGTGGTGACGCGCTGGCCGGTGGATTTCTGCGTGACATGCACCTGAAAACTGCCGTGCTGCGGAGCAAAGGGAATGCCCGAGGCGCTGTCATTTAGAGCAGCGGTGGCGTCAAGCACCTGCGTGGCGCCCGTGACACTCTTGAAGCCGATAGTGGCCTGGCCGCTGCTGTGCACTTTGTTGAGCTGATAGATGAGCTGGCCGGCGAAGTCATCGAGCGTGCCCACGGTCTGATCGATGATGGTCTCGCGCAGATCAATCAGCGCGCCCAGTTCACCTGAGCCAGCCTTAAGCGAAGTACCATCTGCCCCAACGATCACGTTGTGCTGTACCACACCGTTGATTGTTTCAATCTCCACCTCGACGCCACGGCTCTTGCCGTTGAGCATGATCGGCGTGGACCCCACGTAAATATCCACGACGCCCGAGTTCTGCTCCGTGACGGAGATATCCAGAAACTTCGAAAGCTCACCGAGAATCTGATCGCGCTGATCGCGCAGGCCATGTGCTCCGCCCGCGCCGCCTTCGGTCTGTGAAATCTGCTTGTTCAGTGCCTCGACCTGTCCCAGAAGATCATTGGTTGCACTGGCGGTGTTGCGGATTCGGGTGTCGAGTTGCTCACGCAGATCAGATAGTCCGGTACGCAGATCCTTGACGAAATCAACGAGCGTTTCGCCGCGCTGAATCACCAGCGAGCGCAGCGATGAATCCAAAGGCTGATTGGAAAGGTCGCCGAACGCATTAAAGAAATCATTCAGATGCGAAGAAAGATCGATGCCTGTCAGTTCGTTCTGAAGCGCTTCGACCTGTCCAATGATTTCCTGTCGCACGATCGAGCCTGACTGGTCTGCGATGGAGCCGCGAATGCGACCGGAGAGCGCTTCATCAGTTCGGCGAACAATCTGAAGCAACTGCACGCCGCGGCCGATGAAGTTGCCCGTGCTCACTTCATTCACACCCGCCGGTGCAAGGATCAGATCTTGCCTGCTGTACCCGCGCGTGGCGACGTTGGCCAGGTTGTTACCCGCCAGTTCGATGGCCGTCTGCGCTGTGAGCAGGCCGCTGCGTCCGATTTGTAATGCGCTGGAAAGTCCCATGGTATTGATTAATTGTTGAGTTCAAAGTTCAAGGTTCAAAGTTCAATGTTTCGTGGCGCTGACTTCAACTTTGAACTCAGAACTTTGAACTTTGAACTTCCTTAATCATCCTGTTGCTGAGAACGTACTCACCGCCATCGCCATGCGAGGGGGTGCGCCTTTCTTGCTGTAGGTGCTGATGCCGGTGATGGCGCCGCTGATTGATTGCACGATGCCGTGCATGTGTTTGAGGAGTGTTTCCGAAGCGCGGTGCAGAACGCTGCCTTCGCGCCTCACTGCTTCCATTCGCTCTTTGAGCTTGCTGCGTAGCACGAGCAGTCGGCCGCGTGCTGGTTCTGGTAACCGCAGTGCCAGTTCGCCCATGGTGAGCGGAGTCGTGGCATCGTGATCGAGCGACTGCGTCAACTGCGCGACGTAGGTCAGCCGCTGCTTTTCCAGTTCTGCGAAAGCCTGAAGTTCTATATTTTCCTGCCGTGTGCAGGCCGAAACAGAATCGTGATCAGCCTTGCGAAAGGCTTCGACCTTCAGCTTCATCACGGTGAGCAGCTTCTCCTGGAGAATGATCTGCCGCTGCACCGTGTCTTCGAGTTTGGCGATCCATTTATCCATGACGATTATCCGTTGAGATTTACTCGACCAAGCGACGATGCGGGAGACGCATTCGAGGCGGGAGCAGTGGCGTTAAGTTTTTGGCCGGCGATCTTTCGGTACACCGCATCAGCGATGGCGAAGTTGCTGCGCGAAGAGATGCGGTCGGCCAGGACAGTATCCAAGTGTTCCTGGAAAATCGTCTCGCCTTGTCCGCCTTGAAACATGTCATTCTTGAAGGGGCTTTGCCGCATTTGCGCCATCAGTGGCTTGATGAATGCCACTGAAACAAGCTGATTTGCAGCATTTCTCAGCTCTTCGTTCTCGCC
This sequence comes from uncultured Phycisphaeraceae bacterium, assembly GCA_964650055.1. GTDB lineage: Bacteria > Planctomycetota > Phycisphaerae > Phycisphaerales > Phycisphaeraceae > JTS-RE9. The sequence goes on from CAZYQL010000067.1 coordinate 7,304, forward strand.
GGTCGCTTCGCCCTGGCGATCGAAACTGACGCGCATCAGGTCGGTGAACTTCTCGCGATCACCCGCCTTGGCGGCTGCCGGTTTCATGAGCGCCGGTTTCATCAGCGCTGCCTGCATCGAGTTGGTGACGTCTAGTTGGGTCATTCCAGGATGAGCTGCGCGTGCAGCTTTCCGCTCCGATGAATTTCTTTGATGATGGCGATCCGATCCGCCGGTTCGACTTTGAGCTGATTGAACACCTTCACGAGGTCCGCCAGTTTGGCGCCGCCGCGATTGTCAGGATCAATGCCCACCGTGTGATTGCGTTCCACGCGCGGCGTCTCAGGTGTCGCAACAGGCTCAGGTGTGATCATGCTGATGCTCAGGCCGCGATGCGTCACGCCCACCGGCGAAATCTGCACATCGTGACTAAAGACAATCGTGCCTGTTTTCTCGTTGATTACGACGCGGGCGCCGGTGTTGATCATTTGCGGATCGACATACGTTTGTAGCACGCTGCTGATGAACGGCGTCGAATCCCTTCGCTCGTGCAGCGGCACATCGATCACGACATTCTTCTGATCAATCGCCTTAGCGATGTTGGGGCCATCGGGTGAGAGGTAGCCGTTGATCAGGTTCGCCAGGTTGTTGGCCATCGGCAGTGTGGCGACCGAATCGTTGAGTACCAGCGTGATGCGGCCGGCTGGATCGAGGTACTGCACGAAGATGTCTTTCGTGAGCTGTGCGCCTTTTCGTATCACACCCACCGTGGGAATCTTCTTGTCCTCAATCACAATCGCGCCTTCAGCAAAGGCAAAAACTGGTGAGTTTTTCTGCGGGCCAATCAGAGGACAGAGAAATAATCTGCCGCCTTCAAGGCTTTTCGCAGCGATCGCGCTGACGTGTACATCCACCTGATCGCCTTCGCGAACACCCGAGGCTGGCAGCGAGACGCTGATCGTCACGAGGGCGACGTTCTTAGCATCCTTGAGTTCCGCAGCCACAGCCATCGGATCGTTGAGCTGTTGAATGACCGAGGCGAGACTTCGCATTGCGCTGGCGGATTTGCCGCCATCGCCGGTGCCCTTGAGGCCGACGATGATGCCCATGCCCACGAGCTTGTTGGCCTCGGCACCTTTGATGCGGACCAGGTCCTGCACCTGCACCGCGCTGACAGGCAGGACCTGCGTGAAGAGCGCAAGAACTGCGGTGAGCAGGGCGACGAGGCATTGATTGGTGCGGGTTTGGGTCATGAAATACGTCTCTGCTAAAGAGTGAAACAATTGGCGTGCCAGATCGCATGATCAAAACGCGAAGAGGCCTTCGAGGATTTGCGTAACGACACCCTTTTTCGTGGCATCTCTGATTTCGCCTTCGTGATTCTTCACGAGGCGTAGATCGCTGAGATTGGTAGAGAGGACGGAGTTGTCACCGGCAACATCCTCGCTGCGGCAGGTGCCGGTGAGGACTATGGCGATCGTCTCTTTGTCGGTCTGCACGTGTTTGCGGGCTTCAACGACGAGCAGGCCGTTGGGCTTGATGTCGATGACCTTCGCCGTGAGACGGGTGGTGAAAGTGTCTTTGCGTTTGAAGGTGCCGTCGCCGGTGAATTCCTTTTTGAAGTCGATGCCGACCTGAGGCTTGCCATTGGAAAAGTTGCTAGCGCCAAGTTGGCCCTTTAGCAAGTTGGCGAGATTCAGACTGGGAAGTGCATCGATTCCGCCGTCGAGTTTGGTTTCCTTCTCGGTTTCGAGAGAAGCCTTGCTGTCGTTCTCGGTGGATTCACGCACGATAATGGTGACCAGATCGTGAATGGCGAACGTGCGAGGTTCAGGCAAGGCGACAGCAGTGAAACTGACTCGTGATAGGGCGGGTGACAGACGATTGACAATGTCGTTTCGGCGCGGCGCTGTCTGCGGCGCAGCTCGCTGGGGGCCTTCTTCGACATAGAGCGATGAACTCTGGCCCGGCGCGACGCCGGCCAGAGTGCCAAGGATCAGAGTGGTTAAAAGTGCGCGGCTTCTTGTCATCATGATTCGTCCTTTTCACATCGATGAAACGTTACTTATTCACAGTGTTTTCAGCAGTTTTAGAGTCGGTGAGGATGGTCGCATCGGCAAGCAGGCCGGTGCGAAGGGCGATCACGCGAACGGTGAAGAGTTCGCGTGATCGTTCGTTGCGGACTTGGATGAGTTGACCCTCGCCGCCGTCTTCGAGAGCACGGGCGAAGGTCTGCACGACGAGGCCGCCGACAATGGCTTGAATGCGTATGAGTTCATTGCGCTGTACCAGCAATGTGGGACGAATTTGGTCCTTGAGAACCAATGAGCCTTCGCGAAGTGAAGCGGTGGCGATCAGGCCGATCGCGTCATCGAGCTTGGTGAGCAGATCAGGTTCAGTGCGATCGAGGAAGACTTCACTGATGCGCAGGTCTTCAAATGAAAGCGCATCGCCTTTGCTGATGGTGCGAGCCGCGACGACCGCCAGATGACGCTGCGCCACTTCGATGGAGATGCGATTGCTGTCAACGAGCTTCTCGCCGCGAAACCGCTGAACTGTCACCGGCACTCTGCCGAGGTTTGAGCTGGCACCACTGATAAAGATGAGTTTGTCCTCAAGCGTGATCTTGCTGAGCAGTGCCACATCACGATCGTTGAAGGTGATGCGCAGCGAATCGCCAGCGCTGCCATGCAGCTTGCGCATCCAGTCGATGAGCTGATCGCGCAGGGTCTGCTGTGTGTCAGTGGAAACTTCTTCAGTGGGATTGGAAAGGATCGGCGATGCGGGAGCCACGACAGGCTGCACGATCTTCGTCGGCTTAGTGTCGGATGCAGAAATATCCTTGGAAATTAGGCAATTATCAAAGCCCTTGAGTGAGACGCGGGCCCAGTTTACACCCGCTTTGCGAAGCGAAGCGCGAAGCGATTCTTGTGTCAATGTCATCGTGGATTGCGAACCATCGAAGGTGGCGACGATCTTGTCCGCTAGAGCAGTGGCGGTGTCGCCTTCGAGCGCTGCGACATCGGCGAGGGTGATGTTGCTCGCGCTCACTGTGGCCTTGGCGCGAAGCTGGATCGAGTCGGCCAGCGCGCTAGATGAGCCACCGGCAAGCAGCGCGATCAGAATGAATCGTAATGCATCCATGCGTTTCATATGGCAGTCCTCACAGGCAATTCATTCACCTGTTATCAAGAAGCTCACTTACCCACGGCGAAGATTGCTGATGACCTTCAAGGCCTCGTCAGCGGCCTGGATGGTTTGACTGTTGAGTTCAAATGCTCGCTGCGTCTTGATGAGAGAGACCAGTTCCTTCACAGGATCGACATTGGAAGATTCGAGATATTTGTGCAGAATCGAGCCGAAATTCGCTTCGTTGGGCGTGCCGACGATGGGCGGGCCCGAGGCTTCGTTTTCGATGAGCAGGTTGCCGCCGATCGCGGTGAGGCCGGCGGGATTGACGAAGGTGGCCAGTTGAAGCTGGCCGAATTCTGTGCGCTCAGTGGCGCCGGGCAGCAGGCCGGTGATGCGGCCGTCTTCGGAGATGCCGATGTCAAAAGCCTCAGCATCGATTTGAATTTCCGGGTTGGTCAGCAGCGGGCCGGTACTGTTGCCCAGCACCATCTGTCCTTCAGCGTTGACAAAAAAGTTGCCTGCGCGGGTGTAGGCGACGCCGTTGCCGGTGTCATCGGCAACGCGCACCTGGAAGAAGCCCTTGCCGTTGATCATGACATCGAAGTCGCCGCCGGTGTTGATGGGGTCGCCCTGGGTCTGATCGAACTGCGTGTTGCTGATGCGTGTGCCAAGACCCACAAAGAGGCCGGCGGGCGTGCGATCGCCTTGGGCGTTTTCGATGCCGGGCTGTTCCTTGGCTTGATAGAGCAGGTCTTCGAAGTTGGCGCGAAGGCCCTTGAAGCCGGTGGTATTCACGTTGGCCAGGTTGTTGGCGATGATGTCGATTTCGCGGGAAAGCGAGCTAAGGCCAGTGGCTGCGGAGTGGAGTGCGGTGACGGCCATGGTTCGTGTTCCTTGCGGGAAGGTGCGTTTTTCTGCTGAAATCAGCGGGAAAATATTGCGGCACGGTTCTGCGATGCGGTGGCATCGCGTGCCCGGAAAGGATTGAGCAATTGGCGTGCCGGTGAGCTAAATGAAGATGGAATGATGATGTTGACGCGACCCTCCCCCGGCCCCTCCCTAAGAGGGAGGGGAGTCACGGACATCAATTATTGATGGTTCAACCCACGCGGCCAAGCGAGTTGACAGCGCGTTCCATCAGCGTGTCGTGGTACTTGATGAGTGTGCTGTTGTACTGAATGGCGGAGGTGGTTTCCATCATGCCAAGCAGCTCGCGGATGGGATCGACGGTGCTCGCTTCAATGAAGCCGGTGCGCACGCGGCCGTTGATGGGTGCGACGCGGCCGTCGCCGGTGCCTGTCTGTTTGAAGAGATTGTGCCCATCCTTGATCAGCCGTTCGCGATTGGCCATCGCCACGACTTGAATGCGGGCCACCTCAGCACCATTCTGTTGCACGCGTGCATCAGGATCGATCAGCGCGGGTTGACCTTCATCGAGTTGAATGGGTTGATTGGCTTCATCGAGCACTTTGAATCCGCCAGTGGCGGTGACAAGAAATCCTTCAGCGTCGCGCATGAACCTTCCATCGCGCGTCAGTCGCACTTCAGCCTCGCCGGTGGAAGGATTGGTGCGCTGCACTGCGAAGAATGTGTCGGCTGACTCCAGAGCCAGATCGAGCGGATTTGACGTTTTTTCAAGTGCGCCAGCTTCAAAACTGATGTGCTGCGGTCCCGCGAAGACGCCGCCGCCCAGTTCATCCATCAGGGGATGACGGAACTCGAAGGCGTGATTGTCTTCGATCGATTCAGCATCGCGCTGGGTCAATGAAGCCAGGTCGCGCTTGAAGCCGACGGTGGATGCATTGGCCAGATTGTTGGCATGGATGTCCTGACGATAAAGATTCGTCATGACACCCGAAGCGGATAGGTACAGGCCATAGTTCATCGGTTCACCTCCGTGCAAACCGATGAGGATCGGCGAGCAGCGTGAGGCAGGGCGGCTGCATCCTTGCAGTCGTGTATCTGCTCTTCGCAAGTGTCACTCGCATCGATCCGGCCTGTCAGATCCGAAGCATGAAAGGAGAGCCGGGCATCGTCGTGTTCGCGACTGGCAAGGTTCGCTACTGATTGAAACCGATGATTGGCCTCCGCCAGACGTGCGAGTCGCAGCAGCGTCTGACCTAGGTTGGTGTCACCGGATTCACGAACCACATCAAGAATATTTCTCGCGTTCACGCTTTGGCACTCCATTGCCGTTAATCGCCTGCACCAAAACAGGGGCACAGACTTCACGAGGACTAAGGGCAACGGGGATGCCACGGCGGCGGGGCGAGGCATGTGGTTTAACTGGTGGTACAGGAAGAGAAAATTGCCGGGGAAATACAGTGATTCGTGTATGCGAACGTATGGCGATGCCTATGAATGTGCCCCGCGCCGTAGCGCAAGAGTTGCTCAGCAGCGCAAGGGATGCGCGGTAGTAGGTGATGCGGTGCGGTTCGCGCTGCTATCGTGATGCGCTTCCCCCACCGGAGATTATTGGTGAGCTTTGCACACGATCACAACAAACGAGCCTGGGACGATCGCGCCAAGCGTGGCCAGGTGTTCGCCCGTCCCGCATCCCAAGAAGACATCAGCAAACTCGCGCCGAAACTGGCCACCAGCGTTTGGCTCGACGGCGGCGTGGTGAACAAGCGCGTGCTCTGTCTCGCAGCAGGCGGCGGAAGGCAGGCGATTCAATATGCCGAGGCTGGCGCGATTGTCACAGTCGTCGATATCAGTCCCGCGATGCTAGAACTGGATCGCAAAGTTGCCGCTGATCGCAAACTGAACCTCCGCGTGGTGGAAGCATCGATGGATGATCTGTCGCAGCTTGGCGATGCGACTTTCGATATCGTCATTCAGCCGGTGAGCACGTGCTATATCCCCGATATTCGCAAGTGCTACCGCGAAGTGGCGCGGGTGCTCACTGCGGGCGGCATCTATTCGAGTCAGCACAAGCAGCCCGGGAGTTTGCAGACGACGGTGCAGATGTCGCCCAGCGGTCGCGGCTACGAGCTTCAGGAAATTTATTACAGAGCGACGCCATTGCCTGAAGTGATCGGCTCGATTCACCGCGAAGCGGGGACGATTGAATATCTGCATCGCTGGGAGCAGCTACTGGGCGAACTTTGCCGGGCTGGTTTTGTGATCGAAGATGTGATGGAACCCAGTCATGCGGATGACAAAGCAGAGCCTGGCGCGTTTGGCCATCGCAGCCGGTATGTGCCGCCGTATGTGCTGATCAAGGCGCGGCGCACCGGAACGCCAGTGAAGAAAAAAGGTTTGCGATTGTGGACGCCGCGTTAAGCAAAAGCGGGAAAGCGGGAAAGCAGGAAAGCGAGAAATTAAGAGGTGCAATGCGCATAAAGGCGATTCGCTTTTTATGGCCGCAGCGTACTCGCTGCGCGTCTTCCGAAAGATAACTCACTCGCTCTTCGCCGCTTCCGCAAGCAGGCGCGATAGCGTTTCCGGGTGCAGCGTGAACCACTGATCCTTGATCGTCGCCAGTGCGGGCTGATCCTTGAAGCCGATGTAGATCGTGTGCTTCTGGCCGGTGCGTGTGGTCAGTTCGAGTGTGGTGGTCGCGTCGCTGATCGCTGCATCCTTGGGCTTTTCGACATAGCGCCAGACGCGCAGGGGCATCAGCGAATCGAACAGCTTGGCAGCGACAGAGGCGGTGACTTTCACAGTCGTGAGCGGCTTGCCATCAGGGCCAAGTGCCTGATACCGATTCAGATCATCCTTACCGATGGTCCAAGGCTTGGCGTCTTTTCGGTTGATGGTGACCTGCGTCACATCGCCTTGCGCCAGCTCCAGCACGGTGCGCGGCCGATACTCCGCATCGAGCAGAATTCGCATCTGTTCGCTGAGCAGGAACTGCCCATCAATGCCAGCCATCTCTGCATGACGCGTATCCAGATCGCAGGTGATGATCACCGGCGACTGATCCTTGATCTGAATCGTCATCGTGCTCTGATGGCTGCCGATGGGTTCGGATTTGGCAAGCCAGGTATCAGCGCGAAGGGTGGAAATTTGTTTCACCAGAAACTCGAGCATCTCGCGCTCGAACTTCTCGGCCCTGACCATCTGCCACTGCGGCTTTGCATTGGGAGTCACAGAAGGCACGAACTGATGGAACGTATAGGTGATGCCGTCGCTGTGTTTGATCGTGACCTTTTCGATTGCTTCGGGCTTGAGATCGATCAGTTGCCGATCGCGCAGCTTGATGACCGGATCAAGCAGCGGCTGAATCTGCTCGGTGGGCACGAGGTAGCCCGTCTGTTCGTTGTTGCGCAGCACCATGGTGAATGGCGTGTCATCCCCCTTGGGTACGGAACCAGCTGGCGGCGGAAAAAATGTGAGCATGTCCTGCGTTTCAAGGCCGATCTTGGAAGAGAGCGCGATCACTGCGGTGGGATTAGCCGGCTTTCCGGTGGCCTGGCGGTAATACTTGGCGCTGGCACCGGCGATCTTGGCGACAAGTTGATTCACGGCATCCTGATCAGGGCGAAACGGCGGCGGACCCTGGCCCGGTGCCACCGCGAATTGCCAGCCGGTCGTGGTCGATTTCTGCAAGCTCACCGCAGGCTCTTCACCGATGCGAATTTTCAGTTCAGTGACACCGCCGGTCTTGATCGGCGTGATGCGAGGATCACGAATGTCATCCGCCTGAATCGCCATGATGCGGGCGCGGGCATCGCGTGTGATGGTGAAGACCACGCTGCTTGGCTCTTCGCCCAGCGACCAGGTGGCGTGATAGGTTTGCGCTGCGGGGTCAGCCGGGCCGCCGATGCGAAGGGTGCGCTGGCGCGGCTCGGTAGCGGTGGTTTGAATGGTGACCTGTGCAGAGGGCTTGTCGAGGCCGAAGGTGGCGAGATTCGCTGGCTGATCTTCAACGAACCGCGCCAGAGGAATCTCACGGATCGCTGCGAGAATCGCCATCGGTGCTTTGGGTGCGATGCGATCACTCAGCGGCGGCGCGAAAAGCCAATCGCCATCGGTTTTCATCAGTTCGATCGTCTTGCCTTCCGCAGCAATGGCGATGCGATCCGCCTGTGCATCGGTGGGCACATCGAGCTTGCGCTGACGCCAATCGGCGACGCGCTCGTTGAGCATGATCATGTGCAGCGTGTTGTTCACCACATAAACCGAAGGATCATCGTTGATGCGAATGTAGCCACGCGAACCGGTGACGCCTGCGCCCAGATGAATGGTCTGATCGAAGGGCTTGGTTTTGACGATCGGCTTGCCGGTCTCGCGATCGATCTGAGTATCGCGGTATTCGCCGACGAGGTGAAGCGAGGCGCGAGGCTTAACGAGATCGGTTTCCTTGAGCGTTGGTTTGCCTGCGGTGTCGGGAATGAATTTATCGACGAAGCGCAGTGAGGCAGCATCTTGAATCAGACCGCCTTGCACGCGAATTGCGTTGAGTGGAAATTTCACTGGCGCTGTCTGCATCCAGTTGCCGCGCTCGTCTTGAGCCATGCTTGCACGCTGACCATCGGCCCAGTGGAGTTCGACGGTTTTGACGCCGGGCGGAAAAAGTTCCTCGGCAATGAAGACGGGGTTCTCGTTGTGCGGCGTTTCGCCGATGGTTCCTTCGCGGCCTTTTTCGATGAATATAAAATAGACACCGATGCCGACGAGCATGGCCAGTAGAAAGAGCGTGGTTTTGATGTTCATGGTGAAACCGGGCCTGGGTTCGCGTGGGAAGGCTTCGTGTGCAGGATAACGGATCGAGCGTAGGGTGTGTCAAGGCTTTGCGCTGATACACCATGTTGGATCTACGAGATACGCTGGCCCATATCCCCAGAACAACGTGCGACTAGCGTGGTGTGTCAGCGCCCCCGGAAAAAGCCTTGACACACCCTACTTGCAACTGCCTTGGCTATGTCGCACATCTGATCACATCACTTGGCACCGCAAGGCACGCCGAATCTGCCGGGAAATTTGGCCAGTTCTGCATCGAGCACACTGCGGTAATGCGCCAGGCGCTGCGCTGCATCATCGAGCGGGCCGCCGAAGCTGCGATTGGGATCATTATAAATCAGGCGAATGGGAATCTCGCGAATGCGAAGGTCCGCTGCCACAGCCTGCACCCAGAACTGAAGCGGGAAGGCATAGCCCGGCTCGCTCAGCGCCATCTTGCGAAGCGCGCTGACGCGATAGGCTTTGTACCCACAGAACGAATCGGTGAGCGAAAGGCAGAGCGTTTGATTGAGTTGCTGCGTGATGGTTCCGTTGATGGCCCTGCGATCAGCGGGGGGGAGGCCGTGGCCGTTGTTGGCGGCGATGTCAGTCGTGTTCGCTGATGTTGCGTTGAAATATCGGCTGCCGCTGATGACGTCGGCATCGTCGCGCTCCATCGCCGCGAAGAAATCGGGGAGGCTCGCTGGCTCATGCTGCTCATCGCAGTCCATGGTGATCAGCCAGTCGTACTTGCAGGTGACACACGACGACCAGCGAAACGCATCGATGAGCGAGCGCCCGTAGCCTCGGTTGCGAGCGTGACGAATCACATCCACCGGTTGCTTGGCCAGCAGCAACGGCGTCTGATCGGTGGAGCCATCGTCAATGACGAGGATTTCCTTGGTGTACTTGCGAACCTCGGTGAGCACACGCGTGACGTATTTCTCTTCATTGAAAACAGGAATGGCAATGAGCGTTCGCATGGAGGATTCCGTCGCGTGGTGGGGGATTCAGGTTCCACTGCGATGGTAGGAGGGATGAGCGCAATCATCAACGAGAATTCTTGTGCTTTCCGCCGCTTGCGGCGTAGCGCCATCAGCGCGGTGATCAACAACGACAACTGCCCTATGCCACGCGGCAACTGAGCGGGCCTGCTACCGAGGGCGCTCTCTGGAAACGGATCGTCACAGCTATTTCACCTGCGCGGGAAGATAAACATCGTAGCGCATCGACTTGCCTTCAAACGTGACATCCGCTTCGCGCTCGCCCAGTGGTTCGCCATGCAAAGGTCGCTTGACGATCACGCGTTTGCCAGCCACGCGCAGCGCAGCATCGAGAAGCTGCGAAGAATCATCGTCGCCGCCCACGAGTTGGCGCACGACTTTCATCGGTTTTCCTTCAGCGCCTTTTTTGCGAAGCGGAAACATGGGATCGAGAAAAACGACATCGGGATGCATGAAAACTTCAAGATTCTCAGGCAGATCATCGAGTGCGATCTTGCTGGTGTCGTGGGCGTGGCCGGTGTGCTGATAAGCGATGCGGCGAAGGAGGTGAATGGCGTTGGTCTGCACGAGAGTGAGGCGGGCGGCGACCTGCAGGACTGCGGGGTCGGTTGCGGAGCGGAGCATCGCATCGCGCAGGAGCGTGGCGAGGATTCGGTTGCGTTCGACCATGAGCACCTCGCAGCCGAGCCCGGCCATGAGCCAGGAATCTTCGCCCCAGCCAGCGGTGGCATCGATGACGGTCAGCGGCGGATCGCTGGCCTTTTTGATGCCCAGCGCTTTGCCGATGGGTTGCTTGATGCGCTTGCCTTGTGCGGAGGTGACATCGAGTTTGGACCAGTCAGCGAAAAGGGCGCGGCCGCCACGGGTGATGGGATCGCCGCCGATCATGCGAAGTTCGAGGCGGCCGTGCGCAGCGACGAGCAGCGCATCGACGCCGGTTTTGACGGGCGCTTCGAGGAATGGCAGATTCAAATCGACGGAGAGACGGGCCGCAGCGCGAAGCAGGGATTCATCGGTCGCGGGGTCGGCGCAGACGGCGACGCTCAGCGCGGCAAACGAAGATGGATTGGCGGTGGGCATGGCAGGGCAAGGCGTCGTTCGCCAAGGCGAACGGCTAAATAGTGGGGTGTTCGATGGGATGCACCTGCGTCATCTCCTCGGGCAAGCGCACGCCTTGGCTGCGCAGCGCGGCAAAGCGTGTGAGCACGGCTGCGCCATGCATCAGATTCTGCGCGACGATTGCAGCCTTGCGATTCTCCGCTTTCTCCAGGAATGAGCCACGTGTCCACTCATTGAACGCGCCCATCGCCGGCCCGCACCAGACCTGATAATCGATGGTGCGTGAAGGATCACCCGCATTGGCCCAGCGTGAAGAAAGGCCTAAATACCAGCGAAAAACCAGAGCCATGCGATGCTTGGGATCGCGGTCGCCTTTGGCCACCTGCTCCGGATCGAACGGCTGAAAATAGTCGCGGGTCTTCTGCCAGACTTCATCAAGCGTGGCGCGAAAAATAGTCTTCTCAATGTTCGCGCGCTCTGCGGGCGGAATCGCTTCCATCGAATCATGAGCGCGGTAAAGCTCGAAAAGTTTCTGCGCTCGCATGGCGAACATGGTGCCGCGCTTGAGGACTTGAAGCTTCACGCCCATCTCGAACATATCAGCAGCCGGTGCCATGGTGACATCGGCTTGCTGCGCCTGTGCGAGCATGGTTCGCACGGGAGCGCTGGAGCCGGATTCGGCGCAGGCTTGATTGATGGAGCCGGTGACGATGAACGCAGCGCCCATGGCGAAGGCGGCGGCAGCAGAGGCTGGCGTAGCGATACCACCGCCGATGCCGATGCGCAGAGGAATGTTGCGCGAGGCGTAGCCGTGTTCGTGGGAGAGGCGATCGCGCAAGGCGAGGAAGGTGGGCAGCAACGTGATGAAAGGGCGATTGTCGGTGTGACCGCCTGAGTCAGCTTCAGCCGTGAGATCCTGCGCCATCGGAATTTCCTGCGACAGCGCTGCTTCTTCACGCGTCACGTGGCCTTGCGCCACCAGCGCTTCCACCATCTTCACTGGCGGCGGCGCAAACCATTTGCTTGCAACTTCCACGCGCGAAGCTTTAGCAATGATGCGATTTTTTGCGATGACCTTGCCATCGTCATCGCGGCGAAGTCCAGTGATGCGATAGCGCACGACAGCGAGTGTGAGATCGAGATAAGCGGATGCTTCGACGAGCGTGATGCCACGTTTGAGATAAAGCTCGACGACGCGCATTTCGTGCGCAGGTTCGTTGGGGCTGTGAATGAGATTGAAAGCGAAGGTGCGATCGCTGACGCTTTGTTGCAATCGATCAATGGCTGCTTCAATGACTTCAATGCGCTGACCGGCGGCACCATAAGCACCGAGCATGCCCGCCTTGGCGATGGCTTCGACGAGTTCTACGGAGGCGATGCCGTTGGCCATGGAGCCGGTCATGTAGGGGAAGTCGATTCTGTGGTCGGCGCAGAATGTGGGATCGCCAAGCTGCCTGGGCGAGAGCAGCGGGGCGTATCCGAGCAGCGGAAAAGTGGAGCCGGTATCCGAAGCATCATCATCGCCGATGCGAATGGTGCCGCCGGTGGCTATGGCCAGTTGCTGCTGATGGTGGATGAGAGTGACGCTGGCGCGAATGTCGTGCAAAGCTTGACGCACATCGGCAGGCGACGTGCGGATCGATGACGCATTGCCGGTCCAAGTGCCCAGCGTTTGTGTGGGATTGAGTGATGAAGTTGGTGTTACAGCAGTAGTCATCATGCTGGGCTGTTCTCGTGCGATACGGGCGGAGGTGTGAATTATAGCGGATCGTGTGGAAGAGCCGGGCGAGGGCCGACCAGGGCGAACGTATGTGAATGTTGCTGCTGTATCAAGAATCCCACATTCGCATGCTTCCGCTAAACTGGGGCCATGCAGGATGACATCGATCACATTCTCATCGATCGGCACAACATCGCCCAGCGCGTCGAAGCGGTCGCTTCGCAGATCATGAGCGATCTGCTTGCCGATGCGAAGGGTGAAGGCGAGTCGCTGGAGATCACATTGGTGCCGCTGCTGACGGGTAGTTTTATTTTTGCAGCGGATCTAATTCGGCATCTGCCGGTGAAGATGAAGATTCGTTTGCTCTCGGTCAGTTCGTATCCGGGTACTGCCACCTCATCGCGCGGGGCCCAGATCAAGGATGATCTTTCCTATCTGCCAGCGAGCCTGGCGGGGCAGCATGTGCTGGTGATCGATGACATTCTCGATTCGGGTAACACGCTCAAACTCGTCAGCAAGACACTGGCGGCGATGAATCCCGCATCACTGCGCACCTGTGTGCTGCTGCGAAAGCAGCGGCCCGAGGCGATGGCGTTTCCCGTCGATTATGTGGCGTTTGATATTCCCGATGAGTTTGTGGTGGGCTACGGTTTGGATTTCAACGATCACTATCGCAACCTGCCAGACATCGTCACGCTTCGAGAGGAAGTCATCGCCCAGGCCATCGCAAGCGAGAAGGCTGCGGGCACGACTGAGTCATGAAATCTTTCGATCCCTCACATCACGATGATCGTGTTCCACTGGCGGAATCAGCGCCCAGTCCCGGCGATGCTGCGGGTGAAATCGAAGCGCGCGTAGTAGCGATGTTGCCTCCGCAACTGCTTCAGCCCAATGAAATCATCGTGCTACTCATCAAGCCCAGCCCGTGGTACATCGTGCTGGCATCGCTTGGTTTTCTGGCAACGGTGGTGGTGGTCACAGCTCTGCTACTAGCGCTACAATCGCGAGGCTATCTGCCTTGGGCCAATCGCAATGATCTTTATTTGATGGCGGTGGGTGCGTGTGGCATTCGTCTGTTCTGGCAATTCCTCGAATGGCTCAGCAGGCTCTATGTGCTCACCGATCAGCGCGTCATTCGCATCGCGGGTGTGGTGCGCGTGCAGGTGTTTGAAACGCAGATCAAAAACGTACAGCACACCACGACTTATTTTTCGCTGCGCGAGCGCGTGTTTCATCTGGGCACCATTCACTTTGCCACTAGCGGCACAGCAGGTACCGAGGCGAGTTGGCACATGGTCGCCCAGCCGCTGGAGGTGCACCGCGTGGTGGTAGAGACGATTGGCCGATATGGGAGATGAGCCGCTTGCG
>CAZYQL010000068.1:0-17036 GCA_964650055.1 uncultured Phycisphaeraceae bacterium
CGTCTTCAGTTCGATGCCGTCTCAGGCACCGAATTGGCCACGGCTTCGACGATGGCTTCGTTGACATTGAGTTGGATAAATCGCATGGCGGACTTGACCGCGTTGACGATGGTGCGGGCTTCGCTGGAGCCGTGGCACTTGAGGCAGATGCCGTTGGCACCCATCAGAGGTGCGCCGCCGTATTCGTGATGATCGTGCTTTTTGTAGATCGATTTGATCACCGGCTCAAACCGCTTGGCGAGTTCGGGATCGACAGCCATGATCTCGCGGGTGATCGTCTTGAACAGGCCCATCGAAAGGCCCTCGGCGAGTTTCAGCACCACGTTGCCGCTGAATCCTTCGCAGACGATGACGTTGGCCTTGCCTTCAAACAGCTCACGGCCTTCCGCGTAGCCCACATAATTCAGTCGCTTGTCCGCTTTGATCAGCGCCGCTGATTCGCGGGTCAGCGAGTTGCCTTTGCCTTCTTCGGAGCCGATGGAAAGCAGCGCGACTTTGGGGTTTTTTACGCCGATGATTTTCTCAGCATAAATCGAGCCCATGTGGGCATACTGATGAAGATGGGTGGGGCGAGGTTCAGGATTGGCACCGACATCGCAGACGACGATCGGGCCATAGAAAGTGGGAATCGTCACTGCAATGCCCGGGCGATGTACGCCAGGCAACCTGCGAAGGAACATCTGCGCAGCTGCGACGCAGGCCCCGGTGTTACCCGCGCTGATGATGGCATCGCATTGGCGCTCACCGCTGCGCTTGGAGCCAAGCTGGGCCCAGCGGACGATCGAGCTGTCGGTCTTCTCGCGAAGGGCGGACACCGGCGAGTCATCCATACTGATGACCTGCGTCGTCGCTTCGATCTCGATGTGAGGATCGCCTTGCATCCCGCGAGCGATCAGTCCCTGTTCAATGACAGCGCCATCGCCCACAAGGACCAATCGATCCTCAGGCGAAAGCAGCGCGACCGCGTCCAGGCATCCCGTAAGGATCGCACCAGGCGCATGGTCTCCACCCATGACATCCACAGCGATTCGCACGGTTTAATCTTCCTCAGCAGCGACGCGGAGTTTGAGACCTGGACGAACATAACCACATGCATTGCAAGCGGCATGAGGCAACTTGACCGCACGGCAGCTAGGGCAAGTCACGCTCTGCATCGGCTTGAGCCACTTGTGATTGCGGCCTTTTTTGCTCTGAGTGCGGGTTTTACGTTGGCATGGAAGCATGGCACGAAACCTTTAATGGAGTACCAGTCACATCATCGTTCGCCTGGCCGATTCGCTGGAATTCACATCTGCCCGGATTGACCCAAGCAAGCAGCGAACCACAGAAAACAAGCCCACCAAGGCGAAACTTAGTCCTACTTCAATCCTCATCCCGCCACGGCTGCATCAAACAGCCTTATAAGACACCGCGCAGCGATGCCAGCAGGAAGGCAAAGGACAGACCAGACAGCGTATCGCAGTTTGGCTGGCCCGTCAAACGGGAGAAGACGCCTGTGAGAGTTAGAGAGTCAAAAAGAGCCGCGGACGTGAGCAGCCTGAAGGGGTGTACGCCGCGCCGTGTTTCGACAGACCACAGGCTATCGGAGGCGCTGTTGCGCGAGACTCACTGAGAGATGAAAACTCAAGGAGGCCCTGAGCGTCCGCGACTCGTTGAGTCGCGGCTCAAGGCAAAACCCACGTCTTGGGCGGGGCGTTAAACGTTGAGTCTCAGCACGACGTGAAATGCCTGCACCTTCAGCTCACCGCATCATATATCAGCACCCGATCCCAGAACCCGCCGCACTCGTTGCGGAACTGCTCGTGGACAGCGTGAGTCTGGTAGCTGTCGTGGCCGGCTTTGTCGTCAAAGTGGAGGATCAAGGAATACTGATAGCTGCGGTCGATGACCGGGCGATCGGTGGAGGCGGGCGTGCCGATGAAGCTCTGGCGGACGGAAGAAATCGTCGTCAGCGAGCGAAGGCCGGCAATGACCTGATTCTTTTCATCACTGGTCAGCGTGGGTTTGAGCCAGAAATAGACTGAGTGCACAAACATACATTTCTCCGTTGCGGAAAGCGGTGCCTGGCAACATCCGGTTGCGGGCGTGACATTTCTAAAGCATAGCGACTCCCCGACGCTCTGGCATCACCCGCGTCATCGTGCTACATTCCAATTCTTCGCGTCAGTCCTATTTTGCTGAAAGGTTCCCGTGCCTACTGCGGTGATATCCGACATTCATGCGAACCTGGAAGCCTTGCACACCGTGCTGGCGGATATCGAATCGCGCAAGGTGGATGACATCGTCTGTCTGGGCGACATCGTGGGCTATGGCCCTAATCCCTGCGAGTGCATTGATCTGGTGATGCAGCGGTGCAAGTGGGCCCTCATGGGCAATCACGATTTTGCGGTGCTCTATGAGCCGACGAGTTTTAATACCAGTGCCGAGGCTTCTGCGTTCTGGACACGCCGCCAGTTTGAGATTGAAAAGGATGCAGCCCTGCGGCGAAAGCGGTGGGAATACCTGGGCTCACTGGAAATTCGGCATACCGCACTAGGCGGGCTTTGCGTGCATGCTTCGCCGCGCCGACCGATCAATGAATACATTTTTCCCGATGATGTGATCACTGCTCCGACGAAGATGGCGCAGATCTTCGATCGCTTCGAAAGTCGCTGCTTTGTGGGCCATACGCATGTAACGGGCGTGTTCACAAATGAGCCGGATTTTTATCCGCCTAGCGACCTGGATAACGGAGCGTACAAATTCAACGCGACCGAGAAGTGCATCATCAACCCCGGCTCCGTAGGCCAACCTCGCGACCGTGACCCCCGCGCCAGCTACGCCATCGTGCATGAAGACCGCGTCGAGTTTGTTCGCGTGGAATACGACGTCGCCGCCGTCGTCGCCAAGATCAAAGGCAACCCGGAGCTGAATGATTTTCTGGGAATGCGATTGGTGGATGGGCGTTAGGAGTTCAAGGTTCAAAGTTCTGAGTTCTGAGTTCTGAGTTCAAAGTTAAAAGCATGCGTGCTGCGGCTCTTAACTTTGAACTCAGAACCTTGAACTCGAAACTGTCCTCACCCTTCTAATTCTTCTTGTGCATCTTCGACGCAGTCGAAGATGGGGAAGACATTGTCCAGTCGTGTGACCTTGAAGAGGAAGGCCACGTTTTCCTGGCAATTGCACAGGGCGATGCGGCCGCGCATGTGGGAGACATCCTGCAATAAGCCGACGATGGCGCCGATGAAAGAGGAGTCCATGAACTCCACTTCCTTGAGGTCAAGGATGAAATGGCGGGCGTTGTTGTAGCGCATGCGATCGGTCAGTTCCGCGACGATCTCCGCCCCTTCAGCAACGCTCAAGAGCGGCGTGATGACGGTGGCGATGGCGATGTTGCCAACCTGTTCGACATGGATGTTCTGAGCAAGCATGGGAGACTCCAGGAGGGCGGCAGGACACGTGCGATCCCCATGCTTATCGGGCAACTGCGCTGGTGGTTTAGTTAAAACAGATCAACTCTGGCGCGCCCGCGTTTCGCCAGCCCGCACAGACCGCATAGATGGAATCAAGGGCGCTGTAGGAACCAGATGAGCCGCGACTTGAGCGAGTCGCGGACGCCTCCGGGAATGAACGGGTGTGAATGTTTCTGCAACTCAAAGGCCTCAGGCGCAGGGCGTGTGGTGATATTGATCACGCCATCAGGTCGTTGACGTCCGCGACTCGTTGAGTCGCGGCTCACCGGTCCAGGCTCACCGGTCCAGCGCGCCCGCATCGCGCAGCAGCGAGTAGATGCGATCGAGTGATTCTGCTTTCTGATGGCCGCGCTGTGCGTCTTCGATGACTGAGAGCATCGAGCTGCCGTTGACCTGAGCGTTGACATCCGCCTTGTAATGCACCAGCAGCGTGACCATTTCCAAGTCGGCCCGCTTGACCGCTTCATAGAGCGGCGTGGGCCCATCAGGACGGGCACGAAATTCGGGATTCGCCTGCGCTTCAAGCAGCAGCTTGGCCACCGAGTGACGCCCATGTATCGCAGCGAAAATGAGCGGCGAGCCGACCACCGGAATCGTGCTGCCCGCCTCCGGCGGAGCCTGGCATCGAACGTTCACATCAGCGCCCGCTTCGAGCAGCACGGAGACCATTGCATCAAAGCCTTCGATCACCGCAAAATAGAGCGGCGGCGCGATCGTGCCATTGACCGTCACCACCTGATTCACATCTACTCCATTGGCAATCAGCGCCTTGGCCACTTCCACCTGTCCGCCACGCGTCGCCAGATACATCGGCGTCACCGCGCCTGCGTCATCCGTCTTCGCATTGGGATCAGCACCGTTTTCCAGGAGGTAAGACACCATCTCAATGCGTCCGACCTTCGCAGCCAGATGCAGCGGCGTGTAGCCGCGGCGAATAGCACTGATGAGCTTGGGGTTGCTCTCCAATTCCTTCTGAACCTTGTCCAGATCGCCCAGTCCGATGGCAGCAAAAATATCGATGGGCGAATTGACGTTGACCAGATCATCAATGATCGCCTTGTACTGCCCTGCAATGGCGCGCTCCAGCGCGGTCTCACCAAACTGATTGCGAATCGTCACATCCGCCTGCTTGCGCAGCAGGAGTTTGACGATGTACTGATGACCATTCTCGGCGGCGATGTGCAGCGCGGTGTTGCCCTGTGCATCCACAGCATTGAACGACGCCCCTTTGTCGATGAGCAACTCTGCAATTTTGGTGTGGCCGATGGAAGCGGCGACGAGCAACGGCGGATCGGCCTTGGCATCTGCTTGAGCGCCGCGCTCGAGCATCAATTCCGCCAGCGGGCCGTTGCCTGCTTCCACCGCAAAATAGAGCGGGCCTTTGCTGTCGGGCGACAGATTGGGATCAGCGCCCTGCCGCAGCAGCATGGTCGCTACATCGCCATAGCCTTGCTTGGCTGCGTGATAGAGTGCGGTACGTTTGAGGCTGTCGGAAGCGTCAACGTTAGCACCGCGCGACATGAGCGTGGTGACGGTGGCGAGTTGTCCGTTCATCGCTGCACCGATGAGCGGCGAGCCGACGAACTGTTTTTGTTCGCGATCCCGGATGATCGCGGGTGCGTTCACATCCACACCCATCGCCAGAGCTTGTTCCACGCCTTCCGCGTTACCGTTTTCCGCTGCTGCCAGCAGTGTCGCACTGGTAGGCCACCAGAGAAATATCGCAAACGCCATCGCCACCAAAGGATTGAGCACCAAGCCGATGAGCGACATGGTGGGGCTTCGCCGTTTGCTGACGATACCCATGAGCGCGGTCGAGATGCCCACGACGCAAAGCGCAGCAATGGTACACATGAGTACGACAAGGATCAGCGCGGTGCCGTAGCCCGCCGCCTGCTTGGCTGGCACGCCGATGATGGCGAGCACGATCGAGACCACCGCCATGCCGACGGAGACCATGCCCATCGTCGATTGCTTGTGCCGGCCAGATGAGGAGCCGCGCCTTTCACCCGATCGTCTTTCAACAGACAGGGGGGGCGCACCGTCAGACGCGGGGGAGCCATCGGCACGCTGGCCGTGTTCAACTTTTGCGAGTTTGGTGAGATCCATAGCGATACGACCACTATCGGCCTGATCCACGACACGATTTTGCACCCGGTTCAAACACTCGTATCAAACCTTGCCTGCCTTGACAGTCGTCAGCAGGCTGCAACGAACAGATCATTGTACCGCAAGACGTCCGAGAACGAACATCGGCGTTAGGCTCACAACAGCAGCCACGCAAAACACCAGACCCCTGCGTGATTTTCTCGTCTCGCACGTTGCAGCCCGCTCCGATTGCGACCATAATCGCGGACTCAACAGAACTGTCGTTTTTCCTGCGCAATGCAGCGAAGGGCGAAGGGCGATGGGAAGAGGTAAAGGAGTAAAGGGAAGTTAAAGGAAGTTACAGGAAGTTAAAGAGGGTGCCTACGCTTCTTCAACTCCCCTTAACTTCTTTAACACCCCCTACCTACTCTACCTTCCTGTAACTCCTCTACCTCCTTCCCAACAGCAAACTTTAAGGAACCCATACGATGTCATTTGATTCAACCATTCACGCCAAAGCCGTCGCGCTGACCAAGCTTTCTTATGAGATGACTGCCGCCGCTGGCAGCGGGCATCCGACCACTGCCGCGAGCCTGGCGCACATCGTCAGCGTGCTCATGTATCAGCACATGCGCTACGAGCCTGCCAACCCCGGCCATCCTTCAAGCGATCGTCTGGTGCTCAGCGAAGGCCACGCGGTGCCGATCGTTTATGCCGCGTGTGCTGACCTTGGCGTCGCCATCGGCAAGGACAAAGCGAGCCTGCGCCCGATGACCCGTGAAGATGCGATGACCCTTCGCGCCATGGACTCCATGATCGATGGCCACCCCAATCCCGTCGAAGGTTTTCCTTTCTTCGACACTGCCACCGGCTCACTGGGCCAAGGCCTTTCTCATGCCGCGGGCCTGGGCGCTGCGGCGAAAATCGATGGTCTGGACAAGCGCATTTTCTGCATCATCGGCGATGGCGAATCGCGCGAAGGACAGATCTGGGAAGCGATGGATTTCATCAGCGATCACAACCTTTGCAACGTGCTGCCGATTTTTAATTGCAATGTCTATGCACAGAGCGACAAGGTCGCACCGGGGCAAACTTACGAAGCACTCGCACACAAAGCGGAGGCCTTCGGCTTCACGCCGATCATCATCGATGGCCACAACCCTTCGCAGATTGCCGATGCTCTGAGCAAACACGCTCAGCTTCAACACGACCCGCAGGCTCACCCTGTCGTCATCATCGCCAGAACGCAAAAAGGCTGGGGCAGCGCATCGCAGCAAGGCATGGGGCATCACGGCAAGCCCGCTGAAAAAGCAGACCTCGCCAAGGCCATCGAAGAACTCGAAGCCACCGGTCGTGCGCTGGGAGCCTCGGCGGATACCTCGCTCAAGATCGGCATGATGTCGCCAGCCAAGCCAGCAGCGCCGACCATCACCGCGCCGCTCTCGCTCACCGAAGCTTGCAAAAAGTTCGGCTGGGAAAAGCTTCTCGCCGGCGGCTCGCTGCCGACACGCAAGGCGTACGGCGTTGCTCTTCGCGCTTTGGGTCACGCCAACAGCAGCGTCGTCGCACTCGATGCCGATGTGAAAAATTCTTCGCATGCCGAAGACTTCTCCAAGGATCCGGAACTGGCTTCGCGCTTTCTTGAGTGCCGCATCGCGGAACAGAATATGTACAGCGTGGCGGTGGGACTCAGTGCTGCGGGCAAGGTGCCGTTCACTTCGACCTTCGCGAAGTTTGTGGTGCGTGGCTACGACCAGATCGAAATGGGCGTCAACAGCGGCGCGAATTTTAAGGTGGTCGGATCACACAGCGGTATCACTCTGGCGGCTGATGGCCCCAGCCAAATGTCGCTGCCTGATATCGCATGGTTCCGCGCCTTCGCCACAGTCACGAATCAAAAGGGCAACCCCGCGTTCTACGTGCTCAATCCTTCCGATGCGTTCCAGGCTTATGCCCTGACCATGTCGATGGCCAAGTACGATGGCCCGGTCTATATGCGAACGATGCGGCCTGCCACCGAGTTCCTCTACGGCGACACCGACAAGTTTGAAATCGGCGGCCCGGGCTTTGAAGTGCTCAACCCCGGCCGCGACCTGCTCATCGTCGCCACCGGCTACATGGTGCACGAAGCCAACCGCGTCCTCGATGAACTGGATTCGCATGGCATCGACGCCACGCTTGTCGATCTCTACTCGCTGCCCTTCGATGAGGAAGCCATCCTCGACCTCGCCAACGAAAACAACGGCAAGGTGCTCACCCTCGAAGACAACTACGGCGGCGGCTTCGGCTCGGCGATCGCAGATGTCGTCTCCGCCAGCGGCGACGGCTTCAACGTGCAGCAGATGCACGTCAAGCGCATCCCCAAGTCCGGCCGAACGCCTGATGAACTGCTCGCCTACTGCGGCCTCAGCGCGAAGGATATCGTCAAGCAAGCCCTGAGCCTGCTCGAACTGTCGCCGGCCTGATCGCAGATATATTTTTGAAGCCCCAAAAGCCCACGGTCTCCTGACCGTGGGTTTTCTAATTAGGCAAACAGCATCGAATTCCCACTCGAGTTGCTACCATCAATTTTCCGTCCACATTCCATCAGCACGCAGCCGCGAGGAGTCTCATGCGCTGGCACAGTGCTCCATTCGTGACGAGCGTTACAAGCTCGTGATGGCCAGCGCAAGCAAGCTGGAGCTGTACGACCTTCAAAGCGATGTTCACGAGGCCCACGACATCGCCAAGGATCACCCGGAGATCGTGGCGTCACTGATGACGCAGTACGACGCATGGTGGGAAGACATTCAGCCTTATCCAATCAACGATCACCTTGAGAATGTCCCCGCGCTCTGCAAGCCTTATCACGATCTCTACCGCCTCGACTTCGGGCAGGATCGATTTGATGAAGCGATGAAGAAGATGACCTGGACCGGCGGCAAACCATATGGCGAACCCAGAGCCAACCCCCGTCGCAAGCCAGCTGCACCGAAATGACCCAATCCTCGGCTAGCGATACTCAACAGCAGGCATAGCGATCTTGTGTGGCACGGCATCGATACGACTGCGGTTGAATCGCGGCTCATTCATTCACTCACTCATTCAATCTTTTTCTCACCCCGGCTCCACCAGGTCAACTTCGCCGCAGTCGGGGATGAGGTTGGCGGCGATCGATTCCTTGATGAGTTGCTTCACGGCTGCTCTGCCGCGCGGCCCGTAGTCGAGCGTCCACTGATTGACGTACATGCCCACGAATTCATCGGCGAGTTCACTGCCCATGTCGCGGGCATAATTCAGTGCATACTCAACAGCTTCAGCACGGTGAGCCAATGCATACTCGATGGATCGCAGCAGAATCGTGCAGATTTTTCTCATCTCCGGCACGCCCAGGTCTCGCCGAATCGCATTGCCACCCAGCGGCAACGGCAGCTTGCGCGAATCAGTCCACCACTTGCCTAAATCGACGACGCAGCGAAGGCCGACATCGCC
This sequence comes from uncultured Phycisphaeraceae bacterium, assembly GCA_964650055.1. GTDB lineage: Bacteria > Planctomycetota > Phycisphaerae > Phycisphaerales > Phycisphaeraceae > JTS-RE9. The sequence goes on from CAZYQL010000068.1 coordinate 9,012, forward strand.
GTAGGTGAGTTGGCCTTCGTGAATGATCAGGCCGGCTTCGTATTCACCAGCGACAACTTTGGGGATGATCTGATCGAACATCACCACGTCGTAGTTCGTTGGCTTTTTGCCGAGCATCAGCGACAGCGCGAGGAAAGCGGTGGTGCGCTCGCCGGGGATGGCGATGCGGATTTTGCTCAGGTCGTTGACGGTGATTTTGCTGTTGGCGGGGACGACGATCATCGGGCCGTAGCCGTCACCCATGGAGGAGCCGCACGAGGTGAGCGCGTAATCCTTGGCGACATACGGATACTGATGAATGGAGATGGCGGTGATTTCGAGTTCAGCGCGGGCACTGCGTTCGTTGAGCGATTGGATGTCTTCGAGGACGTGAACGAAGTCGTACTTCCCGGTGTCGATGGTGGGGGTATAGGTCTTGCCGCCAGGGCCGGTGTTGCTCGGAAAATTAGCCAGCGGATACCACATGAAAGCATCATCAGGGTCAGGCGAATGGCCGATGCGGATGGTCTGTCGTGCGGAGGTGGTGATCATGGTGCAATCGTAGGCACTGGTGCAGAGGGCCGCAACGGGCAGGATGTCGCACCTGCCGCGCTTCATTCCACAATCACATTTTGCGACAGCCGCTGGCTGATGTCGGCAAGCAACCGCTGCTCGAAGTGTTCATCGCGTGCCACGAAGACCATGGCTGTGCCCTGCACGCCTTCGCGCTGAAACTGGGCGGGGGTTTCTTTGAGCGGCCTGACCATGTTGGTGGGCGAGGTGGAACCGGTGAGGCGACGATCAGGATCGGTGGTGCGCTCGATGCTCACTTCAACCGTCAAGGCATAGGCTGATGCAGCAGGCTGGCCTTCGCTGCCTGCGGCGCGATTGAGCTCAATGGCGACGATGCGATGTTCGTTGTTGAGGCTGGCGCTGACAGATTGAGCAGCGGTGGTATTGTCTTGGTTCCAGATTTCGAGCATGTTCGGACTGACCCGAGGCTTGGTCGTGATTCTGCCAAAGCGGTAATCCTGCCGATCAATGACAAACCCATGATCGCGAAGCGATGCGACAGCCACCTCAAAGGTCTTGCGGTAATCTTCTGCTGCGATGGGGAGCGGACTCTCGATGACAGCGGGCGCTGTGGAGCAACCTGCCACGAAAGGCAAGGCCAGTGCGAGAAGGATCAGGCGAACAATCGCGGTGTTCGTAAGCATGAGAAAAGTGTAGCGTTTGCTGGCTGTGATGCACATGAGCCGCGACTCAACGAGTCGCGGACGTCAACGGCAACGGTGCGCCTATCATCGCGCCTTGTGTTGTGAGCCTGTGCGATTTCGTTGTGCTACCGCACTCCTCACTTCGCCGCTGTGGCAGTTGGATTTCACTGCTTACTTGGCGGCAACGTGGGCGCTCACGTCCGCGACTCGTTGAGTCGCGGCTCCACCGAACCTTCACTATCGCTCACCGTACCGCGCCCAGAATATCCCGCCTCGCCGCATCCATCAGCACCTTGTGCGTGCCCAGCGCCAGTTCCGGTTTGTCTTCCGTCGGCTGCCTCTGCACATAACGGCCGTTGGAATCCATGTCCCACGCCTGCCGCTGATCAGCGAGCATCACATCAATAATGTGCTTGAGTTTGTTCTGAAGTGCCGGCTCGAAAATCGGCGTGACGCATTCGACGCGACTGTTGAGATTGCGATACATCCAGTCGGCTGAGCCGATGTAGTACTCGCCGCGTCCTTCGTTGTGGAAGTAATAGATTCGGCTGTGCTCGAGGAACCTGCCGATGACCGATTGCACGGTGATGTTTTCGCTCAGTCCAGGCACACCGGGACGCAGGCAGCAGAAGCCGCGCACGATGAGTTTGATGCGCACACCTGCCTGGCTTGCTTCGTAAAGTTTTTCGCAGATTTTTTTGTCTTCGAGGCTGTTGAACTTGGCGATGATCAGCGGGCGGTGTGGATCATCAGTGCTGCTGCCGCGCTCTTTCCATCCTTCGCACAGAGCGATCTCGCGATCGATCATTTGTGTGAAGCGATCGCGCATATTGATCGGCGCCACCAGCAGCGTATTGAAATCTTTCTTACGGCTGTGGCCGGTGAGGTAGATGAACAGATCGATCAGCTCGCTGGTGATGGCCGGGTTGCAGGTGAACAGGCCAAAGTCGGTGTAGAGGCTGGCGGTCTTGGGGTTGTAGTTGCCCGTGCCGATGTGGGCATAGACGCGCATGCCATCGGGTTCCTGGCGCACGATGGCGGCGACCTTGGTGTGGGTCTTGAGGCCGACGATGCCATAGACCACGTGCACGCCCGCTTTTTCCAGCGTCTGCGCCACGCGAATGTTTCGCTCTTCATCAAAGCGTGCTTTGAGCTCCACCAGTGCGACCACTTGCTTGCCTGCTTCAGCAGCGCGAATCAGTTCGGGAATGAAGGGCGAATCCGCACCGGTGCGGTAGAGCGTCACCTTGATCGCCATCACTTTCGGATCGCGAGCTGCCAGTCGGATGAATCTTTCCACGCTGCTGTTGAACGATTCATAAGGATGATGCACCATCAGATCGCCACTGCGAATGATGCTGAACATATCCGCATCGCCATCGGCTAAGCGCGGCGAAACCGTGGGCGACCATTGCTCAAATTTCAGGTGCGGCAGCGGCAAATCGGTGATGGCCCACAGGCCGCTGTAGTCCAGTATATCGGGCATGTGATAGACGTCGGCATCAGTCAGATCCAACTCATTGCGAATGAGATTGATCATGCGCTGGTTGGGCGCGGTGCCACCGATTTCCAGGCGGACAGCATCAGCGAACTTGCGATCGCGCAGTTCCTGTTCCATGAGTTCGAGCAGATCGTCCGCTTCGCCTTCGTCGCGTTCGACTTCAGCATTGCGGGTAACGCGGAACGACATGACATCTTCGATGATCATGCCTGGGAAAAGGTCATCGAGGTTGTGGCGAATGAGATCGCGCAGTTTGACGAAGCGGTAGGGGCCGCCGGTGCCTTTGCCCTGGCTTCCCAGTCGTACCCATTGCGGAAGCATCTGCGGGACTTTGACGCGGGCAAACTGAATGCCGCCGACATCGCCTCGGCCATACCGCTCACCGTTACCATCGTATTCAAAGCCATCGCCCGGTTCGCTGGGATGACGCAGCATGATGCCCAGCGACATCGAGAGGTTGCTGATAAAAGGAAACGGATGGCCGGGGTCAACCGCCAGCGGTGTGAGAATCGGGAAGAGATTTCGCTGGTAATACTGCTCAGCAAAAGCGCGATCAACATCAGTGAGCTCATCCCAGTTAAGCAGATGGATCCCTTGCTCAGCAAGTGCGGGGCGGATGGTGCCGGTGTAACAGTCGAGTTGCGTCTGAAGCAGTTCGCTGACCAAATCGCGAATCTTGGTCAGTTGCTCTCGCGGCGACAGACCATCAGGTGTGATCGCCGCCAGGCCCGCTTCGATTTGCCCTTTGATCGAGCCGACGCGTTTTTGAATGAACTCATCCAGATTGGAAGCAAAGATCGCCAGGAAGGAGACGCGCTCCAAGAGCGGCGTGCGCTCGTCCATGGCTTCGTGCAGCACGCGGCGATTGAACTCCAGCCACGACAGATCGCGATTGAGGAACTCGCTGGCCGGGGGCACAGAAGGCAAAGCGTGGCGGGTGGTAGCAATGGGGGAGTCGTTCATGGCAGGCAGTTGTCACTATCTATTGAATGTCACGCGGCTCGACGGGATCAAGATCTGCGATCACTCGCCAGCCAACAGGCTCGGCTCGTACTCCCCTCCCTCTTAGGGAGGGGCCGGGGGAGGGTCGGCTTAGCGATCACGCAAGGCGATCAGGCTCATCAAGGTTGATCGAAACTCGACCCTCGCCTAACCCCTCCCTGAGAGGGAGGGGAATAGGAAGAAGACGAATACGTTCAATCGCCCTCGATCACTCACCAGCCAACGGGCCAGCCTCGGTGCTACGCAGTTCATCGCCCAATCGTTCTATCCACCTAGAGAGATTCGGCCCATAAAGGCAAAGGTTATCATACCTCAGTGCACCGGCGGCACTGGATTTGGGCGGCTAACATGATTCACACAGACTGTTTTTTCCATTCATTGCTTTTCACGATCATAAGAAGGACAAATCTCACAAAGATCACGATCACGCCGAGGACGATGCCCAGAAGGATCACAAGCATGGCGAAAAAGTAGGCACAACGCACACGCTGGGCAAGGCGGGTATCGCGGGCTATAGCGCAGCCGTCACGCTTTATTGCGAAGTGAAAGCAGGCAAGGAAGACACTCCCCGAAGGCGCTGCGATCTGGGTCGAGATCGAAGATGCCAGCGGCATGAAGTCGAGCGCGAAGTTTGCCTGGTGATTTGGTGTCTGAGCAAACGGATTGCCGATAGTGGATTCAACTGCTTGCGCTGATGCGAGTATTTATCCACATGGGAATCTGCATGTCGTCAAAACTAAAAATCCTCGTGCTCGCTGGCGGACCGGATCGTGAACGGCCGGTGAGTCTGGAATCGGGCAAAACCGTCTCTGCATCTTTGGTCGCGGCGGGGCATGAAGTGATCGTGCGCGACATCGGGCCGGACAATCTTGCAGCGCTCGATGAGTTTGTTCAGTGGCAGGGCGATGCTATCTTCGCCGCCCTTCACGGCGGGTGGGGCGAAGGCGGCGGACTCCAGGCCATCCTCGATCAGCGCAAGCTGCCATACGTCGGCTGTCGCCAAGTCGCAGCAGCACTGTGCATGGATAAGTATGAAACGAAAGTAAAACTGCGCGAAGCCGACCTGCCTACGCTGCCCTTTGAACTGGTGAAGAAAAATGATGTGCCCAAGATCGAGGCGCCGCTGGTCATCAAGGCCCCGCGCGAAGGCAGCAGCATTGATCTGTCCATCTGCAAGACGCCTGAAGCAGCGACGACAGCGCTGGCTGACCTGCGCACGCGCCATGAAGAACTGATGGTCGAACAGTTCTGCAAAGGCATGGAGATCACCGTCGGCATCCTCGCAGATGAACCGGGTCCTGACGCTGGCCCGGCTCAGTATCACGCGCTGCCGCCGATCCGCATCGTGCCTGCGACCGAGTTCTACACCTACGAAGCCAAGTACACCCGCGATGACACGCAGTACCTGCTCGATCCCGCGCAGATCGGACTTTCTTCTGCCGAGCTCGAAGGCCTGGGTGTGCTGGCGGTCTCCGCGTTTGAAGCGCTGGGCTGTCGCCACATGAGCCGGGTCGATTTCATCGTTGATGAAAACCGTCGGCCATGGATTCTGGAAGTGAACACCATCCCCGGCTTCACCAGCCACTCACTCCTGCCAATGGCTGCGGGTCACGCGGGCATCAAGCTGCCGCAGCTTGTGGATCGCCTGGTGCGACTGGCGATGATGGATCAGTGATTCAAGACTACAGTAATCATGATGTTCGATCCCACAAAGCCATTCAATGATCTTCCCCTCTTACCGCCTCCGGTGGAGTTGGAGACGCCTGCGATTCTGAAAGCTGTCGTGAGAGCAAGCCGGCCACTGGGCGAACTCAAAGGACAATGCGGAAAGCTGCCCAACCCGCGCATTCTGGTGCAGGCGTTGGTCCTACAAGAAGCCAAAGGGTCCAGCGAAATTGAAGGCATTGTCACTACGCATGACAGCCTCTATCGGGCCTTGGGAATGGCGAATGAAGCGGACATCGATCCCGGCACAAAGGAAGTCCTGCGCTATCGAGAAGCAGTCGGGCAAGGCGTACTCTCGATTCGCAGCGGTAAACCGTTGTGCGTGAGTCTGTATGAAGACTTGGTGAAGACGATCAAGGTGACCGATGGCGGAATCCGCAAGATTCCTGGCACGCAGCTTCGCAACGATCAAACCGGAGCGATCGTTTACACACCACCCGAAGGCGAAGAAATTCTCCGTGAAAAACTCTCCAACTTCGATCGGTTTCTCAACAACGAACTCGCACCCGATATGGACCCGCTGATCAAGTTGGCTGTCGCGCATTATCAGTTCGAAGCAATCCATCCCTTTCACGATGGCAACGGTCGCGTGGGTCGCCTCATCAATGTGCTCTACCTGATGCAATGCGGACTCATAGAGGAACCCGTTCTCTATCTGTCGGGCTTCATCTTTCAGAATCGATCGGACTACTACCGCCTGCTCCAGGAAGTGACCACCCACGGAGCTTGGGAGCCTTGGGTGCTTTATATGATTGAAGCGGTTCATCAGACCGCAATCGACACGATCAAACAGGTCAAGGCGATTCTGGCATGCATGAAGGAGTTCGCCGACAGCGCGAAAAAGCAATGCCCACGGGCCTATTCAAAGGATCTTGTAGAGTTGCTGTTTGAACGGCCCTATTGTCGGATTAATTTGTTAGCAGAAAAGGGGTTAAGCACCCGGCAGACCGCTTCTCGTTATCTGACGGATTTGGTGGAAACTGATCTTTTGAGAGTTGTAAAATATGGAAAAGAAAAAATTTACATTAATCACTCTTTCTTGAATGTCCTGAAAAAATCCCAAGCTTAAGGCCTGTACAAACGCCTTGGATATGTACAAAAAATCCAGAAAAGTTAACACGTTCTGATTTCGTGTTCGAAAATGTAACATGTTCTTGGAGCGGTTCGGCAAGGCCGAAATTGAGTGCCGTAAGCAAATGCTCATCTACCGCTTGCGCTTGAAGCGCGAGCCCAGCGTCGATTTCGGCAGCGTCTTGGGGATGTTGCCATCGGGGAACATCGCTTTGATCTGATCTTCCGTCAGGCCATCGACCGCTGAAGGCACGGTGCGCTGGGCGGCTTTGGCGGCCATCAGTTCCACCGCATTCGTGGCTCGTTCGGTGATGCGCGGCCGAGGCTGGCCCATGCGAATATCCTCGGGCACCGGGCCGGGCTTGAACTCGGGGTATTCGAGCCTTTCGATCATCGTGGAGCAGAGCATTTCGATTTCGGTGAGCCGCTGACCTTCATCGCGTGTGACGAAAGACCACGCAAAGCCTCGCCGGCCTGCGCGGGCAGTTCGGCCGATGCGGTGAACGTAAACCTCCGGGTCTTCGGGCAGGTCGTAATTCACGACATGCGTGATGTGATCGATGTCCAGACCGCGAGCCGCCAGGTCGGAAGCGATAAGCACATCCAGCTTTTTCTGACGCATCGAGTCCATGACTTTGACGCGTTTGTTCTGCGGCATGTCGCCGTGGATCGGGCGGGCATCGATGCCGTGATCCGCCAGATATTTCGAGAGCTTATCGACGGTCGCCTTCGTGCGGCAGAAGACGACGGTCGATTCAGGTTTCTCTTTGCGGAGGATGTGCAAGAGCATTGCGCGTTTATCCCAGGGCTCGACCGAAACATATTTCTGATCGACGAGGGAGACAGTGAGCGAGCCGGAGATGGTGAGAATTTTCTCCGCATTGGGCTTCATGAAGGATCGCGCCAGGCGTTCGATTTCATCACTGATGGTGGCGGAGACGAAGATGGTCTGGTGATCAGTCTGGACGGACTTGAGGATCTTGCGGATGTCTTCGCGGAAGCCGATGTCGAGCATGCGATCGACTTCGTCGAGGACGATGAAACGGATGTTGTGGAAGTGGATTTCGCCGCGCTGCTGCATGTCCATGACGCGTCCGGGTGTGCCGACCATCATGTGGCCACCCTTGCTGATCGACTTGGCCTGATCGCGCATTGATTCGCCGCCGATGATGCACGAAGCGCGAATGGGGGTGAACTTGCCGATGTCTTCCAGTTCGCCGGCAACCTGTGCCGCCAGTTCACGCGTAGGCACGAGAATCAGGGCCTGCATCGGCGTGTGGGCATCGGCCTGGTGAATGATGGGCATGCCAAAGGCCGCGGTTTTGCCGGTGCCTGTGCGAGCCTGGCCGATGAGATCGATGCCGCGCAGGGCAGGCGGAATGAGCTTGGCCTGAATATCGGTGGGATATTCAAAGCCCATCGCATTGATGCCTTTGAGCAGGTCAGGGTGCAGGCCCAGCGTGGCGAAGGTGACCGAGCGATCGAAGACCTCGGCAGGCTTGGGCAGCGGCGTGTATGTAGCAGCGGCAG
>CAZYQL010000068.1:17136-20787 GCA_964650055.1 uncultured Phycisphaeraceae bacterium
CCTCCTCAACTTCTTCCTCATCAATCTCCACATCGCTCTCATCGACGAACTCGTCATCCGCATCAACGTCGTCATCTCCTGCTGCGAACTGCGAATCGTCATATTCATAATCATCCTCGGGCTCCATCAGCGGGCCGGTCTTCTCGCGCACGATCACACGGTCATCCTCATCCATCTCGTCAAAGAGATAGTCCAGCCGCAGTCGCAAACCGTCAGCTTGAAAATCATCGCCTGCGCCAGCTTCCTTGAATTCCTGGAGGCGGCCATAGAGGAATTCAAATTCAGCGAGCTGCGGAGACGGAATGCTTTTGGCGGGCTGCGATGCTTTGGTTTTCATATTGGTTCCACAGCGTCCCATCATTTTCTGGTGATGAGAAGCGACGACAGGCATGGCCTGCGACCGACAACAGCCGGCTTGTGTGAACCCGAAGTGAGCCCCGAAGGGATGAAGGAATATCTCGATGCTTCGCTGATGAAGCAGATCTATTCCGCCGTCCCTGCGGGGCTCCCGTTGTGTTGCCATCGCTGGCCACTGGCGCCGATGGTGCAACACGCTTCGGGGGCTTTCTGAACACTTGCTCTCGCGCACCTGACCGCGCGCCGGGCCCTGCGATGGTAGGTGAGGAAGGCTCTCGATGCGAACTTCGCGAAAATTCATTTTAAGGGAGCCATCGGACAGATACAAATGTAGGAAGTTAGGAGTTCAAAGTTGGGAGTTCAAAGTTCAAGGTTCAAGGTTTCGAGCCTGTCGTTGGTTCGTGTCTTTAAACCTTGAACTTTCAACTTTGAACCTTGAACTCTGCCCCCGCCCCCGGATCTGATTTTCATGACTGACACAAGCTGGTTGGAGGTGGATCTCTTTTCCCTCCGCCGAAACATGCAGGTGTGGCGACAGGTGGTCAACCGTTCTCGCAAAGGTGAGGAGCGGTCGGGTGCCCGGCTGTGTGCTGTGGTCAAGGCTGATGCTTATGGTCTGGGCGCTGGCGAGATCGGCCGCTGTCTCGATCAGGCCGGCATCGACATGCTCGCCGTCTATTCGCCCGCACAAGCGGATGAACTGCTGGCCCATCCCATCAGCGCGGCGATTCTCATGCTCATGCCTGTTCGCACGCGGCCCGAAACAGTGCGGCTGCAAAATGCTTTCTTCACCGGGCAACTCCATCTGACCGTGGACTCGCCCGATCAGCTCATGGCAGTCCACGCGCTGGGCACTTCCTATGGCGTGGAAGTCCCTATCCATCTGAGCCTCGACACCGGCATGTCGCGCGGCGGCCTGTCACCCGATCAGCTCACCGCCATCTTGCGCAGGCTGCCGCGCCTGCGCCACGTGCGCCTCGCCGGCATCTGGAGTCACTTCGCGGCGGCGGATGGCGATGCGAGTTTCACCGAAGAGCAGTTCACGCGATTTGCAAACGTGATCGATGCCCAGCGCAAACGCATTCCCAAGGGCGTGCTCTTTCACATGGCAGCGACGCACGCAGCCTTGCGAAATCCCAAGTATCACCTGAGCATGGTCCGCATCGGTCTTGGCATGTTCGGCTACGGCTTGCCCCGCTGGCTTGAAGATCAGAAATCGAATCAGTCATGCGAACTGGTGCCCACCTGTTTCGATGAAGATGAAGATGAAGATATTGATCTGACTTCGACGGCGAAATTTGATGCGTTTGAAACAGTCGATGGCCACGAGCGCATCGCGATGCCAGCGGCAAGATTGGAGCCGACGGTGCGCTGGCGCAGCCGTGTGATTCATGTGCGCCGTTATGCCGCCGGTGCCACGGTGGGCTACGGCTGCACGCATGAACTCAAGCGCGAAAGTTTTCTGGGCCTGGTGCCTGTCGGTTATGCCGATGGCTACCCGCTCTCACTGAGCGGGCGCGGCTGCGTGCAGATCGTGCCTAGGGCTAGTGGCAGCGGCAGTGGCGGTGGCAGGAGCAGTGGCAGTGCAGCGCAGCAAGTCATCACCGCGCCGATTCTAGGTCGCGTCAACATGGATCAGATCATCGTTGACCTGACGCCCGCCATTCATGAAGGCGAAGCGCCTGCCGCCCTCGCATCGAATCACGCCTGCGCCAGCGCCTCCCGCTCCCCTCTCGCCCAAGTCGGCGACATGGTGGACATCATCAGCAGCGATCCCGCCTCGCCTTGCTCGCTGCCTCGTCTTGCAGAGCTGGCCCAGTCGAGTCCTTACGAAATGCTCTGCCGCATCTCCCCGCGTGTGCCCCGGCTCTACTTGAACACCGCTCCTTCACCCGCACTTGTCGCCTCCGATCGGCTCAAACTTTCTGCCGTGTAATCCGCTGCCTTACGTATCGCAGCGTACTTCACAGCCGCAGCGTCCTCCCTGCCCGTTCCCAGAATCCTCATCCACGCCAACGCGCAGCGAAGACGCCGCAGCTACCAAAGTCGCCTGTTTCGGGGCCTATTCCACTCCTCCCACGGCGATTTGCACGCACCATTTTTCGCCATGCTGGTTCGCCTATAATGCCCCTGCCCACGTCAGTTACCACATAACCCTTTTTCACCTGCTCCGCCTTGAGTTCATGATGCCCAAGAAGCCTGTTCGCACCACTCATAAGAAAAAGAAACGAAGCACTGTCATGCGCGTGCCGCGCAAGGCTGAGCCGTTCTGGGCGGATTACGAAGAGGAAGACCTTCTCGATCTGCGCCTTTGCGATCTAGATCTAAAGCTCGAATCCACCGTCATGATGTCGCGCATCCAGCGGCTCTATGACGAACTGGCGCAGCGCGATCTGGCGATCAAACCTCACGTCTGGATTTCTACCGAATGGTTCAGCCCCGATGGCGTGCCTGGCATCGCGGTGCCTTATTACATGGCGCACGAAAGGCTGACGCGGCTCGAAGAAAAGATGATGCTCAAAGCCGAAGGCTCTGCTGAGCGCGAGTGCATGCGCATCTTGCGCCACGAAGCGGGCCACGTCGTCTGCTCCGCTTACCGTCTTCACTTCAAGCCTTCATGGCGACAGATGTTCGGCAAGTTCACGCAGCGCTATCCGCGCACCTACTGCCCCAAGCCCAAGAGTCGCCGCTTCGTGCAGCATTTGGATTGGTTCTATGCCCAAGCACATCCAGCTGAAGATTTCGCCGAGACTTTCGCAGTCTGGCTCTCGCCTGGCGCGCGGTGGAAGCAGCAATATGCACAGTGGCCTGCGCTCAAGAAACTTGAGTTTGTCGATGGGCTGATGGGCGAGATCGCCAGCCAACCGCCGGTGGTTCGCAGTCGTTTGCACATTGAGCCGGTGCGCGACATGCGTGTGACACTGCGCGAACATTATCGGAAGAAGCAGGCAGCTTATGAGACGGACTGGCCTGAATTTTATGATCGCGATCTGGCCCGCATCTTCTCGGATCACGAGCGGTTTGCCGATAAGGAAACTGCGGCCGCGTTCCTTCGCAGCAGCCGCAGTGACATTCGTGCAACCGTGGCGAGCTGGACCGGTGCTCATCCTTACACGATCGATCACGTCGTTCGCGACATGATCGACCGCTGCAAGGAACTGAGGCTCCGTACCATGCTCCCCAAACGCCTCACGAAACTTCAGGCCATGCTCATGATTACCGTGCAGACCATGAAGTTCTTCCAAGGCGGCGGCCAAATGATTGCCATGTAGGAAGCAGGAGGCAGGGGACAGG
>CAZYQL010000069.1:0-3740 GCA_964650055.1 uncultured Phycisphaeraceae bacterium
TCAAGGTGCTCGATGCGCTGCCAAGGAATCCGACAGGGAAGATCATGCGCAGGCAACTCAAGGGGATGTAGGCATTGACCTAAGTCACCACCTCCACCTCCGGCGAACATCGCAACGTCAGGCATGCGATTTCTGCGGGGCATTTGACGCGGAGCGGGAACCAGCTTCCGACGCCGGAGTTGACGTAGAGAAAATGCTTGCCGCGCTGGTAGAGGCCGCGCGGGTAGCGGTGGGTCAGGCTGCCCACGCCGATGGATCCTTTCTTGCCGCGGAGATTGGTGAAGACGACCTGGCCGCCATGCGTGTGGCCGGCGAGGGTCAGATCGATGTGGTGATCGATGGCTGTATCAAACGCATTGGGGTGATGCGAAAGCAGTATGCGCAGATCACTCTCGCGGCGACGCGGAGCCTGATGCAGCGCTTCAAGCACGAAGGATTTCATCTCGCGCTTCTTGTGCGGATAGTCAATGCCCATAAGAACGATGCGCTGCTCGTGATGTTCGATGGTGATCGATTCATTCATCATCATCCTCAGGCCCGCAGCGCGAAAGGCGGCGATGAGCCTAGGGCCATCATCGAGATAGTCGTGATTGCCGGGCACAAAGTAAACACCCAGCGGCGCGGTGAGCTGCGCCATGGCGTCCACCACCTGATCGAGCACCTTGAGCGAGAGATCGACAAAGTCGCCGGTGACAGCGATGATGTCGCCGCCCAGGGCGTTGGTGGCTTCGATGATGCCTGCCAGTCTCTGGGGCTGCACGAGTGAGCCGATGTGGAGATCGGTCAGATGCGTGACGCGAAGACCATCGAGTGCATCAGGCAGGTGATCGATGCCCAGCGTTCGCTCGATGATCTGAACATCACTGACCGACCGAGTGCGGGTGAGCTTGCCGCCACTGAGCCAGATGGGCATGGTGGTGAATGTTGCATGGCGCAGCTTCGCCTTCATTCGCCGCAGCGACTGGGTGGCTTTGTTTTTGAAACTGGTAAAGCGAACGCCCAAACGCACTTCGTCCTTTATGCAAAACTTGCATCATGCAGAGGCGGGCACCTGCCGCACTGTTCGCAATTGATCGAAAGCAGTTCCTGATCGATTCCATGAGATCGATTCCATGAGCCCTACGTTTGCAACGTGCATACTAGATAGTAGAGGCATGAAAGAAGAAATGACACCCCTGCTTTTCCATTTTTGCCTGAGCGCAATTGCGATGCCCTTACGATTTCGCCGTGAAAAGATCGAACAAATCGCCTATACTTCACGTAAGTAATAGCAGACAGGGGCAATGTTCAAAGTTCACGGCAGGGGCTACACGTCCGAGGTTGTTCGTCATGAAAAAGATCAAACAGTCAGAAGATGTCAACGGCAGCGAACTTCTCAAAGGCGATATCGTCGCCACGCTGTCCGGTAATCTCACCGCGAAAATCTGCGATGTAGCCGAGGATGGCGGTACGCAATTCGTCTGCCTTCGCGCCGTCCAGCATCCTTTCAGCAAAGGCATCTGGCACGCCTCCGATCAGGTGCAGCGCATCAAAGCTGCCAAGCGGATTTGATGGGTGCCTTGCGATCCTCATTTTCAAATCTGAGATTTGAAATTTGAGAGTTTGTGTTTTGAAATTTTCGCGCAGCGATCAAGTCGGCGCCACGCGTTCGAGCAGGTGATCCACCAGCACATCCAAGTCAGCCTTGAGCACGCCCAGCCGACGGGCGATGGCCAGCGATGCTAGGCCGTGTAGCGCGATCCAGTAAGTACCCGCGATGCGCAGGGCCTTGTCCTGAATCTTGGCGGACTTGATGCCCTTGGCTTCCATCTCCAAACCCACGCGCTCGATCAGGCATTCAAAGCCACGATTGAGAATTTGCACTTCCGCATTGCCCGCATCGCTCTCGGTGGCGAACATGAGTTTGTACAGATGCGGGTTCTCCATGGCGAATCGAATGTAATGCCTGGCGCTGCCCTGCCAGCCTTTGGCGGTGCCCAGCGTACTCGCGGATGCGCACCCTTCTGAAAGCAGATCGAACCCATGCTGCGTCATCGCCAGGCGAAGGCCATCCTGTCCATCGACATAGGTATAGAGCGTCATCGCGCCAACGCCCAGGCAATCTGCCACACGGCGAATGGTGACCGACTCCAGTCCTGATTTCTTGAGCAGCCGCACCGCCACATCAATAATCAGTTGCCTGCGCTCGTCACGGCTGGCCAATCGCCACTGCCTGCGAATCTGCGAAGTTGGAAACGGTGAGGATGCGATGGTGATGCTCCGAGTCTGTTTCAGACTCTCTAAGTCTGTGCGAGTCTTAACGGTGCCTCATGAATACTGTGTAGGAAACCGCTGCGACTGGGGTGGACAATTTGGAAAAGGTTCTTGACCTTTTTGCCAACCGTTCGTACGCTGTATGAACTTTATCGTACATTGTACGGAATGGCAATAGGCAACCCTCGGAGTTTTTTCATGTCGGATCATCCGATCAGACGTCGCATCCTTTTCATCGCCTTGCTTCTGAGCCTGGCGATCGCTGCGTTTATCAGCATCACAGCACTGATCGGCCCCGGCAGCGTCGCTGCTGCGGAAGAAGCGCCTAAGAAAGGCGAAGACGCCAAAGGTGGCCCCCGTGGCGCACCCAAAGGCCCGCCGCCCGCGCTGATTCGCGTGGGCGAGGTAAGCCAGCAGGACCTGCAGCCGCGCGTCACGATCATCGGCCGGTTCAAGGAACTGCGGCGCGTGACCATCGGTGCCGGGCAGCAGGGCCGCGTGATTGAGATGAAGATCGAGGAAGGCGATTCGGTGGACGACAAGACCGTGCTTGCACGCATCGATCAGACCTTTGCCAAGATCGACCAGTTGACTTCGGCCGCAAAGCTACTCGAAGCCAAAGCGCTAGAAACCCAGGCCAAGGCAAATCTCGAGCAGGCGACGCGCGATCGTGTTTTTTACGATGAACTTGAAAAGACCAATTCCGCCAAGCCCCGCGAGGTCGAAAATGCCCGCGCCACCGAAATGGCGCTCAAGGCCAAGCACGAGCAGACCCTCGCGGCTATCACCGGCGCCGAACAGGCCATTGAGCAAGTCAAAGAAGAACTGAAGCGATTCAACATCATGGCATCGTTCGATGGCGTTGTGGTGAAGAAGTACATGGAGCATGGCCAGTGGGTGCAAAAAGGTGCGCCTGTGGTCGAGATCATTTCGCGCGGCATGGTCGATGCTGTCGTCGATGTGCCCGAGCGCCACATCAATTCGCTCTTCAAGGATGAGGACATTGAATTGCTCGTCGATGCTCTAAACGTCACCGTCACCGGCAAGATTCAGGCCATCGTGCCCGATGGCACCACTGCCGCCCGCACCTTTCCGGTGAAGATTCGTCTTGATGACATAAAGGGCAAACTCAAGCCCGGCATGAGCATGACGGCTTGGATTCCCACGGGCAAGACTTCGCCGATGCTCACGGTGCCTCGTGATGCGGTGCTGATCACTTCCACCGGCAGTGTGGTCTGGGTGGTGATGGATGGCAAAGCATTGAAGGTTGATGTCGATGTGCTCTTTGGTGAGAAGGGTATGTATGCCGTGCAGACCTCGCGCCGCAATGCTGGCCCGCCGCTGGCGGTGGGCCAGCAGATAGTCATCGAAGGTGGCGAGCGGCTGGCATTCCCGGGATACCCAGTGATAATTTCTGATCGCCGGTGAGTGTGCTGATTTCTTGTGTGGTCAACCCACGCACAGGAGTGCGTGGGCTTTGTTTCTGA
>CAZYQL010000069.1:3840-10659 GCA_964650055.1 uncultured Phycisphaeraceae bacterium
CTCTGACTTGTGCCTCCCAAGGACCGCCATGGACTTCATCAAATTCTGCATTCAGAACCCCGTCAAAGTCAGTGTGGCGGTTTTGCTGATCGCGCTGTTTGGCGTGCTGGCGCTGTTCTCCATTCCGATCCAGCTCACGCCCAATGTTGATAAGCCGATCATCACCATCACCACTGAGTGGATCGGTCGCAGCCCCGATGATGTTGAGCGGGAGATCATCGAGTTGCAGGAAGACAAGATCAAGACGGTGAGCAACCTCAAGAAGATGACCGCCACCGCCTTCGAAGGACAGGCGCTGATTTCGCTGGAATTTTTCGTGGGCACGGAAATGCGCCAGGCCCGGCAGGAAGTGGCCGACAAGCTGCGTGAAGTGAAGGAAAAACCAGCCGATGCCCGTGAGCCGGTCATCACGGAGAGCGCCTCCAACAGCGAATCGCCCATCGCATGGACGATCATCACCAGCGAGGATCCGAGCTTCGATATCGATTCGCTGCGCGACTATGTAGATGATCGCGTGCGTCCCCATCTGGAGCGCATCGCAGGCGTCAGCGAGGCCCGTGTGTACGGTGGTCGCGAGCGTCAGGTGCATGTGCAGATCGATCCGCAAAGCATGGCGCAGCGCGGCATCACCTTCAATCAACTTCGCGAAGCCATGCAACGCGCCAATGTCAATGTCTCGGCAGGCAGCGTTGCCGACGGTCGGCTCGATGTCCGCGTGCGAACGGTCGGAGAGTACGACTCGCTCGATAAAATCCGCGACACTGTAGTAGCCGAAACGCCCGGCGGACAGATTCGCGTGCGCGATCTGGGCAAGGTGACGATGACCCTGCAAAAGAGCGTCGGCTTTGTGCGCAGCAAAGGCCGCGCGGGCCTGGCGGTGCCGATCTACCGCGAGGTTGGCGCGAACGTGATGGAAGTCATGGCCGAGGCGCGGCTGCGTATCAATGAGATTCGCACCGACATCCTGCCCGCCATTGCAACGCAGATTGCAGATGATCTGCAACTGCCTGCCGTGCCCAAACTCAACTACGAGCAGGTGTATGACGAGACCGTCTATATCGATGATGCCATCGGTCTGGTGATGAACAACCTGGTGATCGGGTCGATTCTGACTTCGATCGTTCTGTTGTGCTTCCTGCGCAGCTTTCGCCCGACGCTCATCGTCGCGGTGGCGATCCCGATTTCGATTGTGGGCACTTTCGTGGCCATGTACGCAGCGGGCCGCAACATCAATGTCATCAGTCTCGCCGGGCTGGCCTTCGCGGTAGGCATGGTCGTTGACAATGCGATCGTGGTGCTTGAGAACATTGATCGGCATCTGGCGATGGGTAAGTCGCCGCGCGAAGCGGCGCACAAGGCGACCACGGAAGTGTGGGGCGCCGTTCTCGCATCCACGCTCACCACCGTTGCAGTGTTTGGCCCGGTGCTCTTTATTCAAGAAGAAGCGGGCCAACTGTTTCGCGATATCGCCCTGGCCATTTGCGCTGCGGTACTGCTGTCGATGATCGTGTCGGTCACCGTCATTCCCACCGCTGCCACGTTTATTCTTCGCAAGCGAAACGAAGCTCGCGCCGATGGCAAGCTGACCTTTGCCGCAAGAGCGAAAGGCCTCTTCGGCCTGGCGGCGGCGCTGGACTGGGTAATTGTGAAATTCGCCGACTCCTTGCTCTGGCTGTCGCAGCCCAAGGCCGGCCGCATCGTTGCAAGGCTGTGCATTGTCTTGGGCCTCACCGCGGCTTCATTCATCGGGGCTGCCCTCATGATGCCTCCCATCACTTACCTGCCTGCGGGCAATCGCAACCTCGTATTCGGCGGCATCCTGACCCCGCCCGGCTACAACAAGGATCACGACCGCGTCCTGGCTGACAGCGTCGAGCGAATCGTGCGCCCCTACTGGACGGCCAAGACATACGAAGACACCGCCAACTGCCCGCCCGTGATCAATCCCTTCACCGGACAGATTGAGCCGATCGTTCCTCCCGTTGACAATTTCTTTTTCGTGTCGGTTTACCGAGGCATGTTCACCGGTGCCACCAGCGCAGACAAAAACCGCGTCAAGCCGCTAGCCACCCTGCTCTCGAGCGCCATCACGACCATCCCCGGCGCGTACGGCGGTGCCCAGCAATCCTCCCTGTTCGGCAACGGACTGGGCGGCAACAACCGCATCGATATCGAAGTCACCGGTACACAGATGGATGAAATCCGCAGTTCCGCAGGCGCGCTGTTCGGCGCTCTGGGACAGAAATACGGCTTCCAAAAACTCGGCTCCAGCCCCGCCAATTTCAATGTGCCCGGGCCTGAGCTTCGTCTGGTCATTGATGAAGTTCGCGCCAAGGATTTGCAGATCGACACCGCTTCACTTGGCCTAGGCGTACAGGCACTGATCGATGGCGCGATCATTGGCGACTACCGCATCGCCGGCAAATCGATCGATCTGTTATTAGTGCGTGATCCGCGCTTTGAGATCAGTGCAGACTCCATCGGTGACATTCCGGTAGCCGCACACGACAAGGCGGGCAACGTGATCACAGTGCCGCTGTCCACCATTGCCAGCTTCGAGCGCGCCGATGCTCCGCAGACGATCCAGCGGATTGAGGAAGAGCGCTCGGTGACCATCGCGCTGACGCCGCCTGATGGTGAGGCTCTTGAATCCGTGCAGCAGGAAGTGGCCGGTCTGGTCGAGAGCCTGCGCAAGGCCGGCGCAATCTCGCCGGGCGTTGCAGTGACCCAAGCCGGTACCGCCAGCCAGCTTGATGATGTCCGCGCTGCCATGATCGGCAAGTGGACCGGCTGGAACTGGGAAAGCCTGGGCAGCCTCGCCACCAGTCGAATGTTCCTGGCCTTGCTCATCACCTACCTGCTGATGGCGGCACTTTTCGAGAGTTGGATTTACCCGTTCGTTATCATGTTCAGCGTGCCCCCTGCTGTCATCGGTGGTTTCTTCGGCCTTCGTCTGGTGCATGAAATTGATCCGCTTCAGCAGCTTGATGTCATCACCATGCTCGGGTTTGTCATCCTCATCGGCACCGTCGTCAACAACGCCATCCTCGTCGTCCACCAGGCCCTCAACTACATGCGAGGCGTCGGCGACGGCGAAGGTGACATCACCGGCAAACTCGAACCGCTCATGGCGATTCGGCAGTCGGTGCGCACCCGCGTCAAGCCTGTGATGATGACCACCTGCACCACGCTCTTTGGCATGTTGCCTCTGGTGCTTAGCCCTGGTGCAGGCAGCGAGCTTTATCGCGGGCTCGGTGCGGTGGTGCTCAGTGGTTTGCTGGTGTCAACGCTTTACACGCTGCTGGTGGTGCCGCTGCTGTTCAGTCTGGTTATTCAGTTGCAGGCCGTCGTCCGCTGGATGCTGGGCCTCAAGCCTGCGGAAGAAACCAGCGCGATGACGGGTGATGTGGCGGCGACGGCGTGAAAGAACTACGGCGTGAAAAATATGGTTGAGCTTTTGCGCTGACGGCGCTACGCCGCGAGCGGCGGAATCAGCGTGGATCACTCTTCGTATTTCAAAATGTCTTCGATCGTCACATCCCAGCGCCAGTTATCCATCCAGCGCTTGATGGTGCGGGCCGAGGTGCGGTGCGTGGACTGATTCATTTCCGCCAGCGTTTGCGCCCACTCGTACAGCGCGGGCTTGGTGAGTTTCTTGTACTTGAGCAGCACGCGAATTTCCTGCCACCACTGCGATTCAGGTTCCTTGAGCTGCACTTCATAACCACGATCGCGGGCATAGACCGCATAGACCTTGGACTCCAACGAAAGGCTGTTGCCGCGATCAACCACGATTGGTGAGATGCCTTCATCCACCGCTTTCTTAAATCGTTCCAGATTCCAGGCGCGGGCGGTCTCCATCAGCTCATCGTCGTAAGTAAATTCTTCGGGATTGTCGCCGACGTGTTTGAAGAAATATTCATCGGTCTCGCAGATCATGCCGGTATCGCCGATGAGCTTGCGGGCGGTGGTGCTCTTGCCGCAACTGGGCAGACCGCGCATGAGATAGACGATCCTGGGGGCGGTGGCGATCGGCTCACCATCGGCTGCGACGGGAGACTTGGAGGTGGATGCGTCCATGTTCGCCATGCTTATTACATCGACGCGTGAAGGTGAAAACATTGATCAAAGTGACAAGCCAGAGCGATCTGAAATTCCTAACAGGCAGCATGCCAACCGAATTCCGGACCTACCTGAATCGGAGGATCGAGCTTTTCCGTCTCTTGCATCGCAAGACGACCTCGAAATGCAACTCAAACCTATGATGACTGCATGACCGAATCGAACATGCATACTGAATCGGACCAATCGTTGCGCAGCGCGCAGCAGGTCTCAAACACACCCCCTGACACATGCGTGCACTGTCGAAGACGGTTGAATCTATGTATTCCAGTTCTCCTGGTGGTAATCGCAGGCGTCTTCGTGGCGATGATCTGGCGCGATCGCGAGACAGGCAGTGAGCAGCGGCGAAATATTCAAACTTTCATCGCCATCGCGGTGCCTTCTTTGTTCCTGTTTCTTTGGACGATTTTTCTTGCGCCGATGGGTGTTCGACTTCGCAAAGGCGTGGCGATTGGCGGGCTGACCTTGGTAATTTTGGCGGCGATTCTTTACAAGATTGACGGGTTCGATGGCGACATGCAGCCGATCATTCGTCCGCGCTGGTGGGGCAAGGGGAAGGAGTTGGTTCAGCCGGTCGTGCTGAGCGACTTGGACAAAAAAATGTTGCCCCCTTCTTCGCCGCCGCCTGGTCCTGTATTGCCTCAGACCACGCCGAGCACACCCGCCACTGACCCCAGCGAACCAGTCGCATTATCAGCTGATTTTCCGCAGTTTCTTGGCCCGGCTCGCAACGGCATTATCGCCCCGCTTGCGCTCCATCGCGATTGGTCCACGAAGCCGCCCATCGAGCGATGGCGTCACGACGTCGGCCCTGCGTGGTCGGCGTTCTCTGTTCAGAACAACCGCGCCATCACGCAGGAACAGCGCGGCAGCGAAGAATGGGTCATCTGCTACGACCTGACCACCGGCCGGCCTCTGTGGACGCACCGCGACACCGCACGCTATGACACCACCATCGCAGGCATCGGCCCGCGCGCTTCGCCCACCATCACAGACACCCGCGTCATCACACTCGGCGCCACCGGCCTGCTCAACTGCCTAGATCTCGCCACCGGCCATCGCCTCTGGTCTGTCGATATCATCGCTGACAACGATGCTGCTGTGCTCGAGTGGGGCATGGCGGGCTCGCCGCTCGTCGATGGTGACCGCGTCATCATTAGTGCAGGCGGCAAGCGCGGCAGCGTCACCGCCTACAACCTGACCACCGGCTCGCGCCTCTGGTCCGCTGGCAACGAGGCCACCAATTACGCATCGCCCGTCATCTTCACGCTCCTTGGCGAAAGACATCTCATCATTCAAAACAACTTCACCATCACAGGGCATGATCCTAAGGATGGCCGCGTCCTCTGGTCTCATCCCACGCCCGGCGCTCACCCCAAAGTCGCCCAGGCCCTGCGCATCAGCGACAACCGCCTGCTCATCTCCAGCGGCTACGGCACCGGCAGCAACTGCTTCGAACTCGAGCGCCAAACCGATGGCACCATCACCACACGCTCGATCTGGAAAAACATCCTGCTCAAATCCAAGTTCGCCAACATGGTGCAGCGCGACGGCTATGTCTATGGCCTCAATGATGGCACAATCACATGTTTGAATCTCGCCGATGGCGAGCGTGCCTGGCGCGGACTTAGAGTCGGCCACGGACAGTTGCTCATGACCGGCGACCTGCTGCTGATCACTTCCGAATCGGGCGAAGTGATTCTCGCCAAAGCCACGCATGAGCAATACGTTGAACTCTCGCGCTTTCGCGCCTTCACAGATAAGACGTGGAACAGTCCCGCTCTTGCGGGCCGCTTTCTGCTGGTGCGAAATGATCGTAAGGCAGCGTGTTTTGAGCTGCCGATGGAGTAGTGCTGCGGTGAGCGGCACTGTTGATGTTTCTTCACATTGACATCGTACGAGCATGCTGAATCCCAAAAGACAATGCCCTCGGCGGGCGGCCCGCTCAGTTGCCGCGTGGCATGAACCTGCGCGCGATCATCGCAGCGCTGATGTCGCTACGCCGCAAGCGGCGGAAAACAGCCAGCACTCAACGCGGGCGACGCAAGCGTAGGGGGTTTGAAGTTTCCAGGTGACGGTCAATTTCAACGTTTATCGCCCCGCCAAGGGCAACAGCGCCAGCGACCGGCAGGAAATGGAATGGGCGATGAGCTATGATGTTTGTTCGTCCTAGTTCACTCTACGACGACTTGCGGGCTGATCGCGGGACCGTGCAAACACCTTTTGACATCCTCTTTCGGAGTTTCGCGTGGCAGGCAGTCGTCTTCTGGTTGCAGTCAGTTCACCTTGGGCCAGCGAGCGGTTTGCTGCGCCCATTGTCGATCTGGCGCAGCGGCTGGGGTCCGATGTCGTCATTGCTCATGTCGCGGAAGTGCAAAACGAAGATGAGCACGAATCCGATTCCAAGCAGCGCGGCGAAGAAACGCTCAAGCTCCTCGCGGAACGATTGGCCGAGTCGGGCATCAAGTCGCAAGGCCTGATGCTCTTTTCTGATGATGTGCCCAAGGCCATCCTCAACACCGCCAAGGCGCAGGAATGCACGCTCATCGTGCTGGGCCTGGCGGGCGAAGGATTCATCAAAGGCATCTTCAAACGGCTCTTCGCCAGCGATGTAGCGACAAACATTCTCAGACAGGCGGAGATCCCTGTGCTCATCTGCCCCAGTCTGTGGAAGGGAACGGTCTAAGTCAGCGGCAG
>CAZYQL010000069.1:10759-20621 GCA_964650055.1 uncultured Phycisphaeraceae bacterium
GTCAGAAGTCAGGGGTCAGAAGTCAGGGGTCAGAGGTCAAAATCTACCGCGTAGCTTTATCCAAACGTTGCTTAGGCGACGGGTCAGCGCCATACGTGCGATTCGCATTTTCATACGGCGGATCATCGCGTCTTTGGGACGCAGGGCTGCGGCTTTGCGATGGAAGCTTGCGGCCCTCTTTAGCTGACCGCCTTCGAGGTACGCCATCGCCAGATTGTGCAGCGTCAGCGCGTTGCCAGGCACCAGCTTCAGTGCCCGGCGGCAATCGGCGATGCCAGCTTCGCGGCAGCCGGTGACCAGATACGCATAGCCGCGGTGTACCAGCATGGTGGCGAGTGTCTGACTTGCGTCTTCGCCATGGCCTACATGGGCCAGGGGATGCGCGATGTCATGCTGCCGCTCGAAATCCACTTCTTGAATCACACGGCCAAGCAGCGCAATGGCCTGGGGCATCATGCCGATGTCCATGAGCGTTCTGCTGATGTCGATGGCCTGTTTGGGTGAATGGTCAGGCTTGTCGAGTTCGAGTGAGAGCGTCGAACAGGCACGGTCAAACTGGCCGCGAAGCAGGAGCGCTAGCGCCCAGCGATGATGGATGCCCGGGTAGTCGGGATCGAGCTGCGCGGTGAGCTGACACTGGCTGATGACTTCTTCGATGTGGCCGCTGTGCATGGCGATTTCGCTCAGGGCACTGTGCGATTCGACATGAAGCGGATTGACATCCAGGATCGAGCGGAAGGTCCGCCCTGCTTCCGACCAGCGATCGGTATTCATCTGCAGTCGGCCCAGATGCAGCCGGGTGCCCAGATCGTCGGGATGATGAGCCAGTTGCTGCTCGAAGTAAACTCCGGCGCGCTCAAGCTGCCCTTTGCGAACATGAGCACGGCCAAGACTGGCGCGAACATCGGCATGATCCGGGGCCAAGCGCAGCGTCTGCTGCCAGCACCAGATGGCCTTATCGCTCAGGCCACGTGCTTCGAGACTGTGGGCCAGGTGGTCATAACAATGCGGGCATTCATCTTGAATCTGACGCGCGAGGTAGAACATTTCCTCAGCGCGTTCGTGATCGCCCAGCTGCGCAAAGGCTGCGATGCGGTAGCAGTAGCCCGGTTCAAACTGAGCATTGAGCTCATTGCAACGCTCTAGCCACTGCACCGCGACATCGAAATGCCCAAGATGAATCGAGTCGATGGCGATGTGCATCATGACTTCCGGATCATCGCCGCGCAGATGCAAGGCCTGCTCGTAGCTTGCAATGGCCTCGGTAAATCGGCTCAGCGCATCGAGCGTCAGCCCCATGCCAAAGTGCCACTCGCCCTGTTCAGGGTTGAGCTCAATGGCCCGGCTAAGTTCCGCCAGGGCTTTGTCCCATTCACCGTTTTGAAAAAAGGTGCGGGCTCGCTCAGCATGTTGTTCTGCGTTGACCCAGTCGTTCATGGGAAATCACATATTGAAAGTTCACAGGAGGTCGCTTGCGGCTGGCATGGCAATGAGGCAAGTTCAGGAACAACGATGAGGACCGTTAGTTGAAGGCAGAACCATTCTACCCTTGCCCGCCTTGCTAAACATCGCTCGATTCTTGAACGCTCAATTCACACTTGTGCTCATTCATTATCCGACAAGTGGCGGCAACAGGATCAATATTTGAAAATCTTGCGCGTTTTTCTTCGAAGTTGATGGCAACCTGATTCAGCCGTCGATAAGATTGATTGTTAGATCGGGGCTCTCGCCCGGCGCCCAGTGCCCAGCAGTCGGCCACTTTCGTTCGGCTTCTTTCGTTGTGCTTCTTTGCAGAGATTGGGGACGTCCCATGCATCGCGATGTTCGCGTGACCAGCTATGCGTTTGACCCTGCCACGCAGCCTCGGCGCAGGCTGGCCGGGCGAGGTTTACGCCAAATTCGCCATGTTTACACGATGTTTTTCCTGTTGGTGTTCCTAGTCACCATGGCGAAGGGACAGACGCCGCCGCCGCAGGTTCAGCCAGCCTCTACAGCCACTTCCGCGGTTTTGTCTATCGATGATCAGTTGCTTCAGACCATTCGAGATGCACAGGCGGATGCCGCCTATCGGCGCGATGCGGCGTTGACGCTTTTGAATCGAGGCGAAGCCGAGCCGATTCGCGCCCTCATGAACGAACTGGAAACGAGCAAAGACCCTTCGATTCGCAAAGCGATCATACTCGGTCTTCGCAGTTGCAAGACGCCGCCAGCCAACTGCGACAAACTCATCATCGCACTGGCTGCTGACATTGAGCCTTCGCTTTATCACGAGGCCAGCGAAATCATCGGCAGGTCGATCGCACCTGAGCGGCTCCAAACACTTCATCAACTGGCAAAAGCCCCCAAGACTCATGCAGGCACGCGTCAGGTCGCCATCATGGCCCTTGGAAATGTTCGATCTCAGGCGTCGGCCAAGGCGTTGATCGAGGTTTTGCAATCTTCCGAGGATGAAGCAACGCGCGGTCTCGCAGCGGCCTCGCTCTCACGACTTTCGGGGATCGATGGCAACGGCAGCGCCCCTGCGCGATGGGCCGCCTGGTGGGCTCTGGTGGAGCCGATGACGCCCGCACAGTGGCAGGCTCATCTGCTGGAGAATTTCACGAGGCGTGCGCAGTCGCTGACGAACGAACGAGTGGTCCTTCAAGATCGCTTGATGACCGCCCTAAGGCAGCGCTACCGCGCCATCACCAGAGAAGAGCGCGAGCCGGTGCTGGTGAGTATGCTCGCTGACCCGCTGGATCCGGTGCGCGAACTGGCGCTGGATCTGATTCGCGAACTGATCAACACCGAGCGCGTTGGTCCGGAGCTTTCCAAGGCTCTGATGACACGGCTCAACGACAATAAGACCGCCATTCGTGCGGGGGCGGCCCTGATTCTTCGCGATTTGAAAATCGATGAGGCTGCTGATGTCGTGGCCAAGCGACTGGCAGATGATTTGGAAGATGATAAATCGGTGCTCCGGGCGTATCTGCTGGTGATGACCCGCCAGCCCAGGCTTGCCGCGATGGGCCCCGCCATCGGTTTGCTCAGTGATATTGATGTTCGCGCTGAGGCTGCCGGCACCATCCTCGCAGGCTTCGACAATCAGCCACCCTTAATCGGCAGCGAACAATCACAGCGCATCGCCGCCCTGCTGCGCACCACCTTCGCCACCGATACCACGGTGGAGCCTCGCTTCATCGAACTGCTCGGACGCGTCGGCAACCGCGAGGATTTTCAGCGGATCAAAGGCTGGCTCGATCACAGCTCCGATGCCATTCGAGAAGCGGCAGCCCGCGCCTGGGTGGCGACGAATCTCACACTCGAACCGCTTGCTGTGCGGGCGGGTGATCCTGTCATTCAGATCATTGTGATTCCCGCCGCCACGCTTCGAGGCGCCGCCAGCGAAACCATGCTCGCTCTGCTTCAGCATCGCCCCGAGAATGATCAGATTGAAGCTGCTTGGGGACGAGCGCTGATCGCCATGGCTGCGCGTGTCAATCCCGATGCGGTGGTGCGAGCCGATCGCATGCTCGCGGCTCACAGCGAGCTGACTGAGCTTCGCATGCAGATTCTTTCAGCCGCCATCGACAAACTGCTCGTCCGTGTCGGCACATTGGATATCAACGATTTCACCGATTCTGACCGCCAGATTTTCACGCTGCAACTGATGGACCTGCTCCTCTCCCGCTCTGAAGCCCGCATGGTTTCCAGCGACAGCAAAGCAGCGCTGACCGATCTCGGGCGCGTCACTGCGCTGAAGATCGATCTTTCCCCGCAGCAGCAACATCGCTACACGCTCACCACGATCCAGGCCCACATCGCAGCGGGCGAGCTCGATGACGCATTCATCAAAGCAGGCAAGTACATCTCGGCCAATCAGTCCAATGATGACAACGAAGCCCTTCGATCGAAGATTATCGATTCACTACTGACCACAGCCGATCAGTGCGTGTCCGCCAAGCAGCACGATCGGGCTGGGCAACTCGTTTCGCGTCTGCGGGCAAGGCTGCCTCGACCGGTGGAGTTCAATCTGGAAACGCGCATGTCTGCCATTGAGCTGCGCATCAAGTTGGCGACGGAGACATCGCAGGCCCCGCCCTCGGTTTCGCCGATTCCTGCGCCCTGATTCCGCGCGAAGGACGCATCACTTCACAGGCCAGTATCTGGCCATTTTCTCAGCGCAGATCAGTTGCGTGAGAACATTCTCTCCCACACTCATTCAAAGTTCCACTGCTGCGCCGGACGAATCGCTTTCGCATCAGCGAAGAATTTGATCGACTCGATTTCAAAAATACCAGCGCCATCGCCCAGGTCCAAGCGCAGTTCCAGCGCCTGACCCTTGGCGGGAAATGCGATCAGGTAGTCGTGCCACTCGCTGTCATGGTTGATGGGGATCGGCCTGGCGCGGCTGTCATCAAACTCTGGAAACTTTTCGCTACGCCATTGCAACTGACCATCGCCTTTGCCGCTGGCTTTGAGACGAATCTCGATGATCGCGCCATCGCTCTGCTCGCCGCCGCCTCGAAGGTCCGCCATGCGAATCGAAGGTTCGTCGCCAACGCACCAGACCTCCAGAATCCCCGGCTTATGCTTGAGCGTCACCTGCTTGCCCGCCTGCCAACCATCGACCTGTGCCGCATCGCGAATCTGTTTCACCAACGGCTTTTCAGGATTCCCCTTCAGCGGATCATCCACTTTCGTACCCACGCCCACTTTGTCTTTGGTCATCCTCACCGGCGGCAGCGGCTCGATCGGTTTGATGTTCTCGATCGGGCGAATCGTCACCGGCGGCGGTTCCTCCTTCGCATCCTTGAGCGAAGTTCTATCCTTCACCTGCTTCGCATCCTTGGTGACGCGCGCATCTTTTGCTGCGCCATCTTTCAGTACGGGCAGCAAAACATCCACAGAATCCTTGTACGAAACGCCACTTTGATCCTTCGCCGTCACGAGCGCGGAATCTTTCCCCATTTCTTCATTGCTGCCGGGCCTTGTTCCAAACCACACAGCCGCGATGATCGCGCAGATGATGGCCACACCGGCCAGCAGCATCACAGGCGCGGCTTTCGCACTCGAACTGCCCCTTGCTTTGTGCCCCGCTGCTGCGGGCTTCAGGGCGCGATCAACTGCAAACTGCTGAGCCTTGCGTAGATCAGCCAGCAGCAGGTCGTAATTCGCATAGCGATCGGCTGGCTCGGCTTCGAGCATTCGATTGATGACGCTGGCGGTCGCTTCGCTCACATCGCTGCGAATCTCGCGCAGGTTGATGGCCTTGCGCTTGAGGCGCTGCTGCACGACTTCGCGAGGAGAATCGCCTTGGAACGGCGGACGCTGCGCGATCAGATGAAACAGCGTGGCCCCGAGGCTGTACATGTCCGCACGAAAATCGACAGGCATTCTGCGAATGATTTCCGGTGCCACGTAATAAGGTGTGCCGACGAGTCCTGCGCCGCTGGTTTCGATATCGCGCTGTGAGCGAGCGGTGTCGTAATCGAGCAGTTTGCAGATGCCTTGCCCGGTCATCTGAATGTTGGCGGGTTTTACATCCAGGTGCGCGAAGCCTGCGTTGTGGACTGCTTGAAGACCACTGGCAACATCGATGGCCATGCGCAGGGCGCGATGCTCTTCGACAAGCAAGTGGCTAGCGATGATGGTGTCCAGGCGATCGCCGGTGAGCAGTTCCATGACGATGAACGGGCGTTCATTTTTCTTGGCGACGCTGTAAATCTCGACGATGTTGGGATGCGAGAGCGCTGTCATGGCCCGCGCTTCAGCGAGACATTTTTCGACGATATCAACGCTGCCGCCTGCGCCGCCGTTGGCGGTTGGGCCCGACTGTTTGAGGAAGACTTTGACGGCCACATCTTTGTTGAGATGCTTGTCGAAAGCCTGATAGACGATGCCAGCGGTGCCGCGACCCAATAGCTTCTTGAGCACCAGCGAACCGACGATGCCCGGCACATCAATATCCTTGCCGCAGGAGGGACAGGGAATCGTGGTGAGCGGTTCGACACTGGCCACGTTCACCGCCGTCAGACATGATGGACATGGCAGCGAGGTGACGCGATCGGCAAAGGCTTGGCTTGAACTCATGCGGGGTCCGACGAGAGAAACGACAAAGATACTTACAAGAGATCATCGGCTAACGCGCAATGTTAGCTGCGAATTGCGAAGAAGTCGGCAAATGGGGCCCTCAAAATAAAACAGCCCCGACCAGAGGCCGGGGCTGATTGAAGATTTCCTTGGAAGACACGCGCAGCCAGGACGCTGCGGCTATGAAGGTCCAAGCATGGCGAAGCCGTCACTTACTTAGGAGCGCCGCCTGCGCTGAATTCATTGTTGAGTTTCTGGATGACCTGATCGGTCAGGTCCAGATCGTCAGCCGACCAGATGACTTTGCGTGAACCGATGACCGCGCTGATCTGCTCAGGCTTGGTGATCTGGCTCAGGTTGACATCGGGTTCCTTGAAGAGCACGAGCTTGTAGCCCGCGGAGGTGGCGACGCGGCCGATGGCTTCGACCATTTTCTTGTAGATGTTTTCAATGCGGACCGCGCGTTCGCGGTTGAGCTTGGCCTGCTGATACTGGAGCCACACCTGGCGATCGAGTGCCCCCTTTTCGAGTTCTTCCTGTTTGCGGTCGTAGGGAGGTGTGCCTGCTGCGAGAATCTTCAGATCCTGCTGGAGTTCGACCAGCTTCTGCTGACGGCGGGTGTCTTCCTGCTTGACGCCATCAGCAGCGCTTTGCAGTTCTGCTTCGACCTGCACTTTTTCTTTAAGGGCATCGAAAGCTTTCTGCACATCGACCACCGCCACGCCGGTCGCTTTCTGCGCCTGCGCGGTGAAGGTCATACCCATCACGGCCACAGCGGCCATCATCCACGTGAATTTGCGATTCATCACAAGACATCTCCAAAAAGGGGTTCGTTCGATCCAGCCCGCCTTGGCCGTCATCAACCGGGATAACGTGGAACCAATCAAGCGAGTCATACGTTTTATCGGCACCTGGCGCTTCCTGCAAAGGAGCGTTCAGAGTAGAAGTACCCGATCAAGCGAAAAAGGTTCGCCGCACTTACAAATAATCTCGACATCAAGGCCAATAGAGCGTGTATGAAATCCTCGGATTGATTCACATAGCCTCGGCCTTGGCCGGGGTAACGCCACGAATACGGAGAGTCACCCCGGCTAAAGCCGGGGCTATGTGGGGTTTTCATACAGGCTCTTAGAACGGCAGCGCGATATCGAAACTGAAGAACTGCGTCTGATCGCCATCTTCTTTGATCAGAGGCACCGCGATATCGAATGCAAACGGAGCCTGACCGAGGAAGGGAATCTTGATGCGGACGCCCACACCCACGGAGACGCGGTATTCATCGAAGCCGATGTCATCCTGCACGGTGCCCGTGTCCATGAAGACGACGCCGCGAATCACATCCTGATAGATAGGCCAGTTGTATTCGAGGCCCATCAGGAACATGAAATCGCCGCCGACAGGATCATCGCCGACGTCGCCTGCATTTGGGCCACCGGCGATGATGCCGCGTGGGCCTACACCACGGAATTCAAAAGCACGGAAAGTTTTGTGGCCACCGGCATAGAACCGCTCGAAGAGAGGAGCTTCATCTTCCTGCGGAATGTAGCCGGTCTCGATGCGAAGACTGACGACGGTGGCGCGGCCGAAGAAATCTTCATCGACCTTCCAGAACTTTCGATATTCAGCAATGAGACGTGTGAAATCGAAGTCACCGCCAAAGACACCCACCTGCTCGATACTGAGTTGAAGCAGGCTGCCTTCGGTCGGAAAGAGGCGGCTGTTGGTGGTGTCGCGTGTGATGGAGAATGCAAGACCCGTCACCTGATTGGCGCCTTCGACAGCGAAAGCATCGACGGGGGCATCTACATCGATGTTGTCGATCTCGACGCTCTGGACGCGTGGCGTGACTTCCGCTCGCCAGATGTCGCCGAAATACTGTCCCAGTGAAATGGCGCCGCCCGCGCGGGTTTCATCCCAGTCTTCTCGTTCACGCGAAGTGAAGGAAAATCGCACATCGAAAAAGAACGGCGACTCGAGGAAGTAAGGCTCACGGAAACGAACGGAATAGGTACTGAATTCGTTGCCCGGCTGAAGGGTCAACTGGAAAAGCTGGCCCGCGCCGCGAAACGCCTTGCCTGCGAACAGTTCGCCCATATCCTCGGGCCAATCGGCGATGTCAAAGTTGCGCTGAACCAGATCGACTGCACCGAGCACACCTGCATCCGAACTGATGGCGGCACCGAAGCTGAGCGTGCCCGGCCTAGCTGTTTCCTTCACATCGACGAGCACATCACGCGTTTCATCCTCCGCATCGCCCAGCACTGTGACATTGGCTGCATCAAACAGCGGCGACTCGCGCAGACGGCGCTGCGTCAGTTCCAGGCCTGCTTTGTCAAAACGACGGCCAGGCTCGATGCGAATTTCACGCAGAACGACGTTGTCCTTGGTCAGTTCGTTACCACGGATTTCGATCTTGCCAACGAAGTGCGGGCGCGCTTCGACGATGCCGATGATGACATCGACCTTGGGCTGCTTCTCGTAGAAAATTCGATCAATGCCTTCGCCGCCGTCGGCTTTGCGAAGGCGCATGTCGATGTGGCCCAGCTTGCCGTAGAGATCGACGATGCCGGCCTGGCTTTTTTTGACGCGGTCAGTGGAATAGACATCGCCGACTTTGAGATCCATCTTCTCCAGAATCTGATCCTTGGGAAAAAGCAACGGCTCATCGGTGATCGTCAGTCGGCCTTCCTTCGTGACCCATTTGCGAACGGAAATATTGCCCACGGTGTAGAGCGGGCCTTCTTCAATAATGAAGACGACTACCGCATCTTTTTCGTTGGGCGAAATCTCAATGCGCCTGCCGACTTCGGCTTCGAGGTAGCCGCGATCACGGTAGTAATCGCGAAGGAGCGCGACATCGCCATCGAGTGTCTCTCGGCTCAGGTGACCTTTGCGAAAAATGAATGCCGCCGTCTCGCTCTTGATCTGGCCATCGAGTTGGCCCGCTGTGTAAGCCTTGTTGCCTTCGAAGCGAATTTCCTGCACCGCCACCAGTGGCCCTTCGCGCACACGGAAGATGAGCAGGTTGGAATTTTTGAGTGCGTCCTGATCGATGGTCGCTTCCGCCTGGAAGTAGCCTGCTTTGTCGTATTCCGATTTGATCTTTTGCAAGCCGCGCTCGATGAGGAATTCGTCAGCGCCATCACCAGCACGCAGGACGACCATGCCGGGCACCCAGCCGTTGGATCCGTCGTAGCCCAGAATCTGCTGATCGGAGAACTGCTTGTTGCCTGCGACGCGCACATCAGCGAGAAGGTTCTGCTCTTCGAGAACGAAGGTGAGGATCACCGAATTATCCGGCTGCGGCATGACCTGAGCAGTCACCTTCTTAAAGCGCCCCAGAAAAGTGATGCGGCGAATGTCCTCTTCGACAGCCTTGGGATCGTAGGGAGTGCCCTTGACCGAACGAATCTGGTTGCGCACGAGGGTTTCATCGACCTTCACCAGCCCGCTGGTATTGACCTGAGAAATAGGCCTGGAGGTGAGATCGACCTGAGCGAACAGTTGCATCGGCCATGCGACAAGGCTCAGCGCCAGTGCGAGCAGTGCCAGCCATAGACTACGTGTGGTATTCAAACGAAAGCCCCTGTTCATGGTGGAAAAAGCGGAGCGAAGTGTACCGACAATGGCGTGCGACTGTAAAGCGAGGACAGCGGGCGGGCAGAGCGGTTGCAGGAGCAGCGTATATGAGAGTGCATGACTCCTGCATAGCTTTCTAATGCCGAGGGAAAGAAGATCAGGGCCACCGCATATAGCAATATGCAATTGCTAATTCGGTTTAACCACGAAG
>CAZYQL010000070.1:0-7169 GCA_964650055.1 uncultured Phycisphaeraceae bacterium
GGGCGAGTTCATTGATTCGCTTGCTTTCATCATTCTACCCCGTGCATGGCTGCCTGTGCTTGCGGCGTTTGCCAGTCGTGAGATCACCTGATTTAACTCTTGATTTAATGTTCATTATATGGTAAACTATGGCCTGCGCGATCCTCTCCTTTCTTTTGGAGGCTTGGTCATGTTTGCTGATTCACTGTCTCGAGGCTTGCCTATCTCGCTCACCGATTTCACATGGCTTGCCGGATAAGGGTTTCCGGGTAGACGTCTAGGTGTTTACCCATAGACACGCGATAACCTGAGTATTGATAGAGGATTACAATGCTAGACACGATTGAAAAATGCTCAGGTAGACAAACCTGGGCTGGGAAAAAGCCCGATGCGTGTGGACGGCAGCGCGTCAGAGCGAGTCGGGGCAGACAATGGGGGCATTCTACTTGTCCTCATTTCTTCTTCTCATTACTCGGGTTCTTCATCCATGATCTCCTGCGCTTGGGCATGATCATCGGCATCGGCTTTGAGTCCTTCCTGCTCCGCCAAGCGCGACGGTGCGTAGGCCAGTTCCGTGAACAGGGCGAAGTGGTCCGAGCCGTAGCGGGGCAGACGCTTGAGCGACACCAGCGTGAAGTGGCGCGAGTGAAAGAGGTAATC
Organism: uncultured Phycisphaeraceae bacterium; assembly: GCA_964650055.1. GTDB lineage: Bacteria > Planctomycetota > Phycisphaerae > Phycisphaerales > Phycisphaeraceae > JTS-RE9. The sequence continues at coordinate 640 of CAZYQL010000070.1, forward strand.
CAACGGCCAGCGAAACCAGGGGTAGATGGCGTGGAAGGTGTTGAACATGCCTCGCCCCACACGCGGATCCAGCAGGCCGCTGATCTTGCGGAAGAGCCGGGTGCTGGGGGACCAGGCCACATCATTGAAATCACCGGTGACGATGACCGGATATCGGCTGGTGCTGGCCATGCGGGCGACCGTGATCAGCTCCGCATCGCGCTCGGTGGTGGTGGGGTTTTCCGAGGGAAACGGCGGTGCGGGGTGAAGGAAATGGGCCCGAATGACATCGCCACTGCGAAGCGTCAGCAGCGCGTGCATGGATGGCTTGTCGTGCTCCACGATATATTTCGTTTCCACCTCACTCAGAGGCAGGCGGGCGTAGACGTGCATGCCGTAGCCGTTATCCATGGCACACTTGATGGTGTGGGGCAATTCGGATTCGAGCACATCGAGTTGATCCTGCCACCAATGATCCGATTCGAGCGTCACGAAGATGTCAGGTTGATGCTGCCTGACGAGTTCGATCAGTTTCTGGGAGTCGCGGTTGGTGATCAGGACATTGGCTGTCATGATTCGCAGCAGCCGGTCTGGATCGACAGAACCCGCATCGACGACCTCCACCGGCGATAGGCGCGTATAAGGCAGAATCCAGCTCATTTGCCAGATCAGGCACAGCACGGTGGCGGCAATGAGGACCCAAGGTAGTACCGTATTGAGGTCCAGAAAACAGAGCAGCGCCACCAGCAATAGCCCGGCCAAAGTTGCAAACTGAAGCCGGGCAAATTCAAAGGAACGAATGATCCAATGGGGATGTCCCGTCAGCGGCAACCACGTGACCAACTGGAGAACAATGGTGGCAATAGAGAGAAGCACGAGCAACATCAAGGGGACCTCGGGGAATGGCAGTCCAAGGAAAGCGAGGGGAATCAGAACGAGCCTAATGCAACTGCCCCGTGCCAGGTACTTATTTTTCAGATATCAGGCGCTTATTTTGGTGCTTTTTTCACTTCTTTCCTCGGCCATCTTCTTTGGGCGTTCAAAGGCACTTGGCATCATCTCTTGCCTGACATCGTTTCTCACTTTGAAACGGGAATTGCATTCGGATTGACCTTCGATCTCTTCCCTGCACACAGCGGCGATGTTGGCGGCTGCACAGTGGTTTTGCTCGGGCATGAGGCGGCGCATCTGGTCCATGTCGAAATCGGTATAGGTTTCCTTTTTCAGGGCCAGGCCGACGAAGGCGGTGGAGGAATAGCGGGTAATGAGCGCATCGCAGTTGGCGATCATTTCCTCGGCGCTGCCGGTGGTGAACACGAGGGCATCGGGCGCGTGCTGGTGGATTTCGTGAATGGCGCGGCTGGCGTTTTCGTTGGGGTGCAGTTTGAAAATGAGGGGCCGTCCGGCGGCGATCTGCACGGCGCGGGCGAGAAAGGCGTGGCGGTCTTCGCCTCGGAAAACCTCGCGCAGGGGGGAAGTGCAGACCAGCACATAATGGCGATGAGGAAAGTTGTTGTGGCGGTAGCGAGCGCAGTTATCGAAATTAGGGATGGAGGTGACGCGGATTTTGTCAGCTTGTGCGCCCTTGCGGATGAAAAAATCACGGTAGCCTTCACTGGCGACGCAGAACTTGCGATAGGCACCGCTCAAGCCGGTCGCAGCAGTGCCCGCCAGCCACAGAGGCAGACCGAAGCGGGTGACCATGCGGTAGCTGAATGTTTCGGGATCGGTGACGCCTTCTTGCACCAGCACGATTTTGCTGGCGAGGATGTTTTTCTGCGTGTAGACATCGGAGCAGGTGACGACCAGATCGTAAGGCAAGTTCCTGGCCCCATAATCAATGGTGAGTTGATTCTCCTCGAGATACCGTTGGCACCGGCTGGCGAGTTTGTAGCCGATGACGGTGGTTTCCATGAGCCGCAGCTTGCGGAAGAGTTCGTAGATGCCGTCGCAGTAGAAAGGAGTGAAAGCGTGCTCGTAGTCGGTGAGATGACGGGAAATCTGGTGCATTTGCGTGGTCTGGTTCATGGACCCGCAGATGAAAAGGATTCGCTTTCGCATGATGTTCTCTCCAATCTGGCCGGTGCCTGGGGCGGATGATGCCTTGCCGCGTGAAACGGACCCAAGCCTCGCCGGCGGCGTGCGCCTCTGCAAGAATATAGCGTCTAAAGGCAATCAGGCGCGCGACGGCGAGCGCCGCCAGCAACACATTCCCTGACGATTGGCTGGTGGTATACATCCTGCATGTTGTAACACTGCGGGAAGGAGGGCGCAAGCGAACGGATTCCTGGCATGTGTTGGTTTTCTACGGAGCAGTCCTGTCCCGTTTTCTTCCCCCTATTTGCGGAATCAGGAAGAAAGGAGAAGAGGGATCGCCATGGGTCGGCTTGGCGATCCCCATTCTGCGGGAAGCAGAAATCAGGATGGCGACTTTTCCTTCACGTTAATTTCCAGCGGCTGGCTCACGGCCAGGCCATCGGGGCCTTTGGCAGTCACTTGCGCCTTGTGATCGCTCACGAGCACGGCCGAGTTGTCGGCCTTGAGCACGTAGGTGCCCTCTTCGCCGACGATCTTCTTATCCGCATCGACGACTGTGACGCCTTGGGGCAACTGTTCAAAAGTCACGACGATGGGTTCTTTGATCGTGCCGCGCCCGATGGAAATCTTCACATCGGCGACTTCACCTTGCTTGATGCTGACCGATGACGGTTTGGTCAGCGTCAGCTTCTTTCCCTGCTGACCTTCGACGGTTGCCTTGCGGTCGCAACCGACAATGAACATCAAAGCCAGACTCAAAACAGCCATTGCAATGTAATCGACTCGTTTCATAGCAAACCTCCTGAACTGATTGGATCGTAACTATTGGGTGTCAACGACGGGTGTCAACGACGGGTATAAACGGGCTGGCGAATCATCGACCGGATGATTCCGTGACGGTGATGGATACGTACTGCGTTGTGGTGGCTCCGTCAGGGCCCGTGGTCAGCAATTTGGCCTGATGGTTGGTGACCAGCGCAGCGTCGGGCGCGGCATCGAGCACAAAAGTAGCCTTGTCGGTTTCGACCTTCATGCTTGGGGTCTTGGCGCGCACACCGGCGGGCAAATGTGTCAATTCCATCTTGACGGCTTCGCGGTGGTCCTTTCGATCAACCATGACTTCGAAGGTCTGCATCCCACTGCGCCGAATGACGATGTTGGCCGATGGTGCCGTCACACTTTGGCCGTGCGCATTACTCCGCGCGGCCGATCGATTGCAGCCGACGAGAAAGACGGAGATGCCGGTCAAACAGAGAAGGACCGAAAGTGCGTGGCGGACGTTCATGACAAAGCTCCTGCGTTATAGGAAAGAATTCACACCTTCCCGAATCTCGCGCCGGTTGTAGGCTAATCGAGTCGGTTCACCTGATGATAGAAGCGATACGCAAGACCTCGTATCAGGCACTGTCTCCATAGCCAATGAGGAATCCACGCATTTGGCGATCAGCAATCGCCTGAGTGACGACTCACCTTGGGGAAGGAAAACAGGCCTGGCCTGCTCTGTAGATAACCTTGTATGTCTTGCCCAGCGATGGGGCGTCTTAGTTCCAGCGCGTTCGGCCATCGCTATCGCGAAGCTCAAGGCGACGGTCATCTTGCGCGGTGATTTCGCGGGCTAGGAATACTTCGCGGCCTTCGAAGGTGGCTGAGGCGCCCTTGATGCTCAGCCAGTCGCCTTGACGAATGCGGACGTTGTCGTTGCGGTCGAGAAAATCAATGGGCCCCAGGTGGACAATGCGGGTCTGGCCATCGCTGGCGCGGATGGTGAGCTGACGACCGTTTTTCGCACCTTGGGCAGGGACGAATTCGCTGATGGAGATGACTTCGCCCTGCAGAGTCCGCGACTGATTGGCGTTATAGAGGCGGGAGTATTCACTGTCCGCACGCCAGCCCGGATCCTGATCATTGGCGTAGCCGTACACGGCATCGCCCTGCTGCGGTTCGCGGTTCATGTTGGGATCACCGGCGAAGGTGGAGTCGGAGGTGGGGATCACGCTGAACTTCTGACCGCCGACGGATGCCTCGGCCATCAGGCCTCTCTGGTCGGTGACGAAAATTGCCACCCCATTGGCATAGTTCATGTTCGCCGCCGCTCCGGCTGTCACCGCGACGGCGGTCGCCTGCGCAGCGAAGGACATCGCGCCGCTCTTGAAATCGTTGAGCGTGTTCTGATTCTCGAAGAAAATCAGTTCGCTGTAAGCCTGGCCACCGATCTGGAATCCCACCGTGCCCTGGCTCACATCGCAGTAGCTGGTGAAGCGGCCGTTTTCAAACAACACGCCTCGGCCGTAGGCACCACCTAACACCAAGCCGCCCTTGGCGATGTTGGGGAATACCGCATAGCCAGCCGAGGAACTGAAGAATCGCTGGATGCTCGGATCGTTTCGCTTGACGGTGGCGATGGTCTGCCTCGCGTCATCGAGCAACTCCGACCGCTCGGCGGTGGATGATGGCGCTGTGGCGCAGCCGGCCGCCATGAATAATGCCACGGCCAGCAGTCCAAATGATTTCAATGTTGGGGACATGATAAACCTCGATTAAAAGATGATGCGTCACCGGATGTACTACTTATGGAGTGTTTGCATCGTGGCGGCGAAAGCGAATCGGGCGACTGCGCACGCAGGCATCGGCGATGTGCTGCAATCGGGATCAGCGAAAGGATGGCACCCCTCTCCTTCGCGATCAGCTGCGCTGCCTTTTCGGGCGCGGCCAATCGGGCGGCAATCAGGACATCGCGCACGGGGTCTTGGGCCATCGATATCCCTGTCCGCAGGTATAGATCGGACACAGGAGAAAAGGCACTTTCGCATAGTCGCTATTGAGTATTTCGCTGATGTCCCTGTCACTTGCCCCTGCGCTATTCTCACATGAGCCGGCACAGTGCCGCGCCGATAGACATGCTCATTTTCACCCATCCCGAAAGGACCACTCATGACCTTTGAGACGCTCAACGATTTATTTCTGGAGCAAACGCAGGACCTCTACGATGCCGAGTCGCGACTTGTCGAAGCACTGCCGAAAATGGCTGAGGGTGCCAAGACACGCGAACTGCAACAGGCCTTTCGCAATCACCTGAAAGAAACCAAGGTACACGTCACCCGGCTCGAACAAGTGTTCGAGGCCATTGACGAGAAGCCCAAGAAAAAGACCTGCCATGCGATGAAAGGCCTGCTCAAGGAAGGCGAAGAGGCACTCGAAGCCGAGGGCGATGAACGGGTGCGCGATGCGGCCCTGATCGCGGCGGCCCAGCGTGTGGAGCATTACGAGATCGCCAGTTATGGAACGCTTCGCGCACTGGCCGAGCATCTGGATATGCCCGACGTCGCCAAGTTGCTCCAGCAGACCCTCGATGAGGAAGGCGAAGCCGACAAGAAGCTGACCAGCATCTGCGAAGAGAACGTCTTGGCCAAAGTCGGCCGCGCCTAAGTTCCTGCAATCCCGCGTCAGAGGGCGGAGCCTGGCGCCTTGGCGCTGAGCACGATGCCCCCGGCGGCGGTTGCAATGTATGTTTGACGAGCAGGGCTTTCTGCCGCATTCCTTAAGAAGGCGTGCTGCGAAGCCCTGCTTGTCATTTAACGCGGCGGCCTTGTCCGAGCCGCAAGGCGTAAGCCTGCGAAGGCTTGGGAAGTGATACCTCTATCGAGGTCTGAATCGCTCCCTGAATCGCGGCATCAAAGGCCCGATGACTCCTAGCCCTTTCATCCATCGGATGAGGGGCGAATCAGACAGGCGACGAATGAAACAGGATCGCGGTGGTACTACAAATAGGGTGTGTGCAATGCAGTTCATAAACACAGGAGCTAACACCATGAACGAAACACTTCACGATAAGAAAGTGGCGATCCTCGTTACCGACGGCTTTGAGCAGAGCGAACTCACCTCGCCTCGCCAGGCCTTGGATGATGCGGGTGCGCTGACGCACATTGTGTCGCCCAAGAGGGGCGAGGTTCGCGGATGGGATGGCGAATCGAAGGACTGGGGCGACTCGTTCTCCGTGGACGTGGCGCTCGATGATGCTGATGCCTCGGACTACGATGCCTTGCTGCTGCCTGGCGGCGTAATGAATCCCGACCAGCTTCGCACGGATAAATCGGTGCAGGAGTTTGTGCGTGCCTTCTTTGACGCAGGCAAACCTGTCGCAGCCATCTGCCACGGGCCTTGGATACTCATCGATGCCGGCGTAGTGGCCGACCGGCGGCTGACGTCGTATCACTCCATTCGCCGGGACCTCGAGAATGCTGGGGCACAGTGGGTCGATGAACCGGTGGTTGTCGATCAGGGTCTGGTCACCAGTCGGCGTCCCGGCGATCTGCCTGCCTTCAATGCGAAGCTGGTCGAGGAAGTGGCCGAGGGTGTACACGCGGGCGGCGCATCTGAGATGCATGACTGATAGTCACGCAAAGCACAGTCAATTTCTCTTGTATCGGCAAATGACTCAAGGCAAGAGCGCGTAATTTCGCATACGGCTTTCAGGCCCCGTCCTATGGGGCGGGTCGCCGTACGTCTATACGATC
>CAZYQL010000070.1:7269-15366 GCA_964650055.1 uncultured Phycisphaeraceae bacterium
CTGACGGGGTGTGCCTGACGGTACACCTCCGTGCCGATCCGATTTCCTTCTTCATTTTGCGGGAGCCACATGTCGAAATCCAAGTCATCGGGATCCGGGGATCGCCCCGGCAACGACAAGACAAAGAGTCTCAAAGCCTTCACCGAAAATGGTGCAGATCAGGCGATGACGACCAATCAGGGTGTGCGCATCAGCGATGATCAGAACCAGCTCAAAGCTGGCGAGCGCGGCCCGAGTTTGCTCGAAGATTTCATCTTCCGCGAGAAGATCACGCACTTCGATCACGAACGCATTCCCGAGCGCATTGTGCACGCCCGGGGCAGCGGCGCGCACGGCTACTTTCAGATGCACGAGTCACTGGCGAAGTACACCAAGGCAGGGTTCCTCACCGACACCACCCGCAAGACGCCCGTGTTCGTGCGCTTCTCCACGGTGGCAGGCTCACGCGGTTCGACGGACATGGCCCGCGATGTGCGAGGTTTCTCGGTCAAGTTCTACACCGAGGAAGGCATCGTCGATCTGGTGGGCAACAACATCCCCATCTTCTTCATTCAGGATGCATCCAAGTTTCCTGACCTGATCCATGCGGTCAAGCCCGAACCGAATAACGAGATTCCGCAAGCAGCGACGAATCATGACACCTTCTGGGATTTCATCGGCTGCATGCCCGAATCGATGGCGATGGTGACCTGGATCATGTCTGACCGCACGATTCCGCGCAGCCTTCGCATGATGGAAGGCTTTGGCGTTCACACATTCCGCTTCATTAATGCCAAGGGTGCGAGCTGCTTTGTGAAGTTTCACTGGAAACCGAAGCTGGGCGTACACTCCGTGGCGTGGGATGAGGCGCAAAAGATCTCGGGCGCTGACCCGGACTTTCATCGCCGCGATCTCTGGGAGGCCATCGAGGCGGGCCAGTATCCCGAGTGGGAATTTGGCGTGCAGATCGTGCCTGAAGCCGACGAGCACAAGTTCAATTTCGATCTGCTGGACCCGACCAAACTGATTCCTGAGGAGATGGTTCCGGTGCAGCGGGTGGGCACGCTGGTGCTCAACCGCAATCCGGACAATTTCTTCGCGGAGACGGAACAGGTGGCGTTTCATCCGGGGCACATCGTGCCGGGCATTGATTTCTCGAATGATCCGCTGCTGCAGGGCAGGCTGTTTTCCTACACCGACACGCAGCTGATCCGTCTGGGCGGCCCGAACTTCGCGGAGATTCCGATCAACCGACCGACCAACGAGATGCACAATCATCAGCGCGACGGTCACATGAGGCAGGCCATCAACGCCGGCCGCGTCGCCTACGAACCCAACACGCTGGGCAACGGCCACCCATTTCAGTCGAAGATCAAAGAGGGCGGCTTCGCCAGCTTCGCTGAGAAGATTGATGCCAGGAAGATCCGCGGCCGCAGCGACAGCTTCTTCGATTTCTACAGCCAGGCCAAACTATTTTATGACAGCCAGAGCGACCACGAAAAGAATCACATGGTCAAAGCGCTCCAGTTTGAGCTGGGCAGTTGCAAGAATACAACTGTGCGCACACGCATGCTCTTTCACCTGGCGCAGGTCAATAAAGGTTTCGCCCAGACGGTGGCGCAGGGAATTGGCATGCAGGTGCCCGACAAGCTGGAAGACTGGCCCAACAAAGGTTTCCCGGCTGATGCGAATCCCAAGGATTGGCAGGATCGCAAGGTTGAAAAGCCTATCGATAAGTCGCCGGCCTTGAGCATGGTCAACACGATCAAGGACACGATCCAGACGCGGTGCATTGCGATTCTCGTGGCTGATGGCGTGGATGTGAAGTCGTATCAGATGATCAGCGCCGCGCTGACTGCCGCAGGAGCGGTGGTCAAGACCATCGCCCCGAGGCAAGGCACCATCGATGGCGATGGCGGCAAGGTCAGCGCTGATGCCACCTTCTTGACCAAAGTATCTGTTCTGTTTGACGCGGTCTATGTGCCCGGCGGCGAGGCCAGCGTGCAGGCGCTCTTGGGCAACGCGCAAGCCGTGCATTTCGTCCGTGAGGCGAATCAGCACTGCAAAGCGATCTGCGCCACCAGCGACGGTATCCAGTTGCTTGCGGCGGCGGGCATTGAAGTCCAAAACAAAAGCGCTGACTTTGACAACAGAGGCATCGTCGGCTCTACCAGCGCTGCGAGCAGTCGCGTCGCCACCGCCTTCATCAACGCCATCGCGCAGCATCGCCACTGGGAACGTGAGAAGGCCTAGAGCGTGTTATGAACTTCGATCTGGAAGGCGCATGGGAACAAGGACTTTTCGTACTCCCCTCCCTCTTAGGGAGGGGTTGGAGGAGGGTCGGCTGCCAATCAACGCGAACGATTCCGTCGTGTCATGCGTCAAAAAAGCTAGATTTTCCGATGTTTTCAACCCGACCCTCCCCTAGCCCCTCCCTAAGAGGGAGGGGAATTCAAGGCATCCAAGTGCATAACACGCGCTAGTGATCGCCGCCGCATCTTGCCTGGTGAGCGAACTTTTCAAACTGTCGGACTGGCACATGAACAAGGCATGGACCATTATCAAAAGGGCTGCCGGCGATTTCGTCGGCGACGGCGCCTTGACGCAGGCGGCTGCGGTGGCGTTCTACACCGCGCTCTCTTTTGCTCCCATGCTCGTCATCACCCTCACGGTGTCGAGCTATCTGGCGGATGGTTCACAGGCGAAGATCGTCGATCAGTTGCGCGGGCTCATCGGCCCATCCGCAGCCGGGGCGGTGGATGTGGTGATCGACAACGCCAAGGAGGAACCTACGCTGGGCTCGATTGCCGGAATCATCAGCCTTTGCATGCTGCTGCTCTCGGCGACAGCTGTGTTCGCCCAGCTTCAGAGCGCCCTCAACACCATCTGGGAGGTCCAGGCCAAGTCCGGCCGCAGCGTGTGGAACTGGCTGCGCAAGCGAGTCCTCACGCTGGGCCTGCTGCTGGTGGTTCTCTTCCTTCTGCTGGTGTCGCTGGTCGTCAATGCCGCACTGTCGATGGTGTTGTCAGGCGAAGGATGGATCTGGCAGCCGGTGAATCTCATCGTCTCGTTTCTGGTGTTCACGCTGTTGTTTGCGGCCATGTTTCAGATGCTGCCGGATGTGAGCATCGCGTGGAAAGACGTATGGTTCGGTGCGGCGACGACGACGGCGCTTTTCATCATCGGCAAGTGGGTGATCGGTCTCTATCTTGGCAACAGCGGCCTGGGCTCGGCCTACGGCGCCGCCGGCTCGGTGATTGTGTTTTTAATCTGGGTCTATTATTCGAGCATCATTCTTTTCTTCGGCGCGGAACTGACACAGTCTTATGCCATCGAAACCGGCTCGCGCTTCGAGCCGGAGGAACATGCGCAATGGATCGATGGTCGCGACCGCACCAAAGCCGACAAGCCCACTTGACAGCATCTGCGCGTCATCCGCATCTGCTCCGTCTCTCATGAAACGGAGTTCACACACTTCAATTGAACGCCTTACTTCAGACCGCTGTGCAACTGCCGTGAAGCAACGGCCGGACTGAGGGGCATGTGAACCGATTGAAATTGATCAAGCGCAAGATGTTTGGCCGCGCCAAACTCGATCTGCTGAAAATCTGCGTCATAGCCAGCGGCCCCTGAATCAGCCTCAGCGGCTTAGCTCGACGGTGTCACGGCAACGTTTCACCGAGAGTGCGGAAGAACACCTTTTGTTTGCGCGTCCAGTCGCTTAACTGGATTCCTTTTGTGTTGGCAGTTGCAGGGGGGCCATTGATCGCACATCGATCGATCAGAAAAGTTATGTGAGATGAGATGAGGTGAATGACTGGGGCAATAACAAATTCGACTCCGAAATTTCTCACAAAAAGTCGAATGGAGGTGTGCATGGATGGCATAGTCGTTAAGAGCGTCACAGGTTGCGCCGATAGGCCTTGGACCGTATCTCGCTGGATTGTTTCCGGCACGTCCTGTTTCGACAGGTCACAAGAGCGGGGCGACGGCAGAATCAAAAGCACTGATGCCGATGCACGACGAGTTGGGGGGCCAACACGTTTTTAGGGAAGACACCATGTTTTATAACGCTGAGCTGTTCCAGGAAATGAAGGGCTTCGCCCGCAAACTGATGAAGCGCGATGCCAAGCGCAGCAAGGCGAAAAGGCTGTCGAAGAAGGCGGCGACACGGGTCGAGCCGGCCGGCGACGACTTCTCCGGCTTGCAGAACATGGAACAGCGCGTGCTCCTGTCCGCCAACGTGTTCGGTCACAGCGTTGCCAGTCACAGCTTCGAGAACATCAATCTCGTTGCCGGTGACAGCGGCGTCATCACCGTGCTCGATGGTGTCGATGACGGCACGGCTTCGCTCGACCTGGGCAGCAATGTCATCACCCTCTTTGGCACGCAGTACACCGGCGCCAATCAGCTCTTCGTGTCGGATAACGGCCTGATTACTTTCGGATCCGCGAATAGCAGCCCCAGCAACGACAACCTCACCTCGCAGGTCACGCAGGCCGCCATCGCCCCGATGTGGGACGACTGGTCCACCGCCAACAATGGCACTGACGCGGTGCTCGCCAAGTTCGAGGATGTCAATGGTGATGGCACCAACGATCGCCTGATTGTTGAGTGGAGCGATGTCAAGCGCGGTAACGGCAGCGGCGGATCGGTCACCTTCCAGGCGATCATTCGCATCAATACCAGTGGTGAAGAGAGCGATGTGATTTTCAATTTCGTCGATTCCACCACCGGCACCGTCTTCGCCAACGCAGGCAGTGCCAGCGTCGGCATTAAGGACGCCAATGCAGCCGACGATGGCGCAGACCCGGTGCTCGTCGCATTCAACGCCGCCAGTGCTGTCCAGTTCGGCGATGGCAAAGCGCTTCGCATCGCTACCACCGCTCTCGATGAAGATGCACCCACCGTCAGCATCACCGCGATCTCCCCCGATCCGCGCAACAGCGCGGTCTCCAGTGTCACCTTCACCTTCGATGGCCCGGTGGTTGCCTTTGATGTGACCGACCTGACCCTGACCCGCGATGGCGGCGCGAACCTGCTCACTGGCAACGAAGCACTCGAATCCAACGACGGCGGCACCACGTGGACGCTCACCGGCATCGAAGGCCTCACCGCCGAGGATGGGGAATACACGCTGCTGGTGAACGCTCAGAATTCGCAGATCGTGGATTCGCAGCTCAACGCGATCGAGCAGAGCGAGAGCGACACATGGACCGTTGACACCGTTGCCCCCACAGCAGTGATCACTGCGGTTTCGCCTGACCCCATCAGCGGCAGCGTCGATGAAATCACTATCACCTTCAGCAAGCCGATCGCCGGCGGGTTCACCGCGGCTGATCTTTCATTGACCCTCGATGGCGGGGCGAACCTGCTTGATGGCAACGAAACTCTGCAAAGCAGCGACGGCGGCACCACCTGGATCCTGGGCAACCTGGCCGGCTTCACCGGCGTCGATGGCGATTATGTCCTGACGCTCACCGCCCAAGGCTCGCAGGCAGTTGATGCGGCAGGCAACGAAGTCGTAGGCGATGCGGATGAAGCCTTCACCGTGGACACCACCGCACCCGATGCCCCGACGATTGATCTGGTCAGCGATGATGACACCGGCAATGCGGATGATGACAACGAAACCAGCGTGACTCTGGCCGCCATCACCGGCACCACCGAAGCTGGCAGCACGGTGGAAGTCTTCGTCGGCGGCGTTTCGGTCGGTGCGGCTGATGTCGATGGCACCAACTGGACCTACACCTTTGAAGAAGCTGAACTGGCCCAAGGCGACAACACCGTGACCGCCAAGGCCACTGATGAAGCGGGCAATGAGTCCGCAGCGTCGGCTGATCTGGTCGTTCACATCGACACCCTCGCCCCCGATGCACCGGCCGCTCTGGCGCTGCATGTGGACAGCAACAGCGGCAGCGATCAGGACAACATCACCAGCGACACCACGCCCACCCTCACCGGCACTGCCGAGGCGAATGCGTTTATAACGATCTTCAACGGTGAAACCATCGTCGGCAGCGACCAGGCTGATGGCAACGGCGACTTCTCCGTCACGCTCAACGAACTGGCCGACGGCGACTACACGCTCACCGCCATGGCCACCGATCTGGCGGGCAATGAATCCGTGCTGTCCGGTGCCTTGTCGATCACCATCGACACGGTTGCGCCTGCAACGCCTTCCACGCCTGATCTGGCCAGCGGCAGCGACAGCGGCGTCTTGAACAGCGACAACATCACCAACGTCACCACGCCCACGGTCTCTGGCACCGGCACAGCCGGTTCGTTGGTGCAGGTGCTCGTGGACGGTGTTGAAGATGGCGACCTGATCGAAGTCGATCAGGATGGCAACTGGTCGCACGCACTCATCGGCGCACTCAACGATGGCGAACATGTCATCACCGCAGTGGCCTTCGATGTCGCGGGCAACGAGTCCTCCGAGTCGGCCAGCCTGACGATCACGGTCGATACCACCGGCCCCACTGCCGACATCGTCAACATCTCCCCCGATCCTCGCAACAAGAACGTCAACTCCATCACCATCAATTTCGGCGAGCAAGTCGCCGGCTTCGATCTGACCGACCTCTCGCTCAAGATCGATGGTGGTGATGAACTGCTCACCGAAAGCCAGACGCTCACCACCGGCAACAACCAGAACTTCACCCTCGGCAACACCGCCTCCATCACCAGCGGCCAGGGCACTTTCGTGCTCACGCTCACGGCTGATGGCGCGCAGATCACCGACATCGCCGGCAATGCCCTTACGCTTGACGCCTCCGATGCGTGGGATACCGACACCGTCGGCCCGACCATTGCGATCACCGCAGTCTCGCCCGACCCCATCAGCGGCACTGTCGCCACGATCACCATCACCGCCAACGAAGAAATCGCCAACTTCTCGATTGAGGACCTCGTCTTCTCTCGTGATGGCGGCGGCAACCTGCTCACCGGTGCGCAGGAACTGACCACCAACGACAACATCACCTTCACACTCACCGGCCTGACTGGCCTGACCGGCGTCGATGGCGTCTATACGCTGGCGCTGGCCGCCATCGGATCAGGCATCGAAGACACCTCGGGCAATCCCTTCGAGGAAGATGCCAGCGAGTCCTTTGAAGTCGATACCACCGCGCCTGATGCCCCCGCTGACCTCACTCTGAGCGAGGCAAGCGAGACCGGCTTCAATCTGCTGTTCACCAGCGTCGTCACTCCTACGATCACCGGCACCGCTGAGCCTTTGAGCACCATCGAAATCTTCATCAATGATGTCTCCAACGGCACCGCCGACACTGATGGGGATGGCCACTGGAGCTACACCATCGACGGCGACCTGGCCGACGGCAGCTACGACATCAGCGCCACCGCCACCGATGATGCGGGCAACACCAGTGTCGCATCGACCGACCTGACCATTACTGTGGACGCCGCCGCGCCCAACGCTCCGACGACGCCTGATCTGGCGACCGACAGCGACAGCGGCGACTCGGGTGTGGATGACCTGACCAGCGACACCACGCCGACGTTTGAAGGCCTTGCCGAATCTGGCTCGCTCGTGACGATCTTCGCCAACGGTGAAGCGATCGCCAGCGGCACTGCGACCGGTGGCAACTACGAGATCACGGTCAGTGAGGCAATGGGCCAAGGTAGCTACACCATCACCGCCACTGCGACCGATGCGGCGGGCAATGTCTCCGATGTAACGGTAGGCCTTGAATTCCTCGTCATCGACACCTCCACCGCGACGCCTACCGTCACCGGTGCTGTGGATACGAATGACAACACCCCGACTGTCACCGGCACCGCTGAAGCCGACGGCACCGTTGAAATTTTCATCAACGGTGTCAGCGATGGCACCGCCACCGTCGATGGCGATGGCCACTGGACATACAACCTTTCCGCGCAGGCCGATGACACCTACCTCATCACCGCGCAGGCCACCGATCTGGCGGGCAATCTCTCGGAAGTCTCCGAGGCTCACACGATCACCGTGGACACTGTCGCTCCCGATGCACCGGCGGCTCTGAACCTCGTCACCGATGACGACAGCGGCAGCGATGATGCAGACAACGAAACCAACGTCGCATTGGCGACCATCACCGGCACTGCCGAAGCAAACAG
>CAZYQL010000070.1:15466-20564 GCA_964650055.1 uncultured Phycisphaeraceae bacterium
ACCAGCGACACCACGCCGACCTTCACCGGCACCGCCACGGCCAACGCGATCGTCAAGATTTACGCCAACGGTTCTCTGGTCGGCAGCGACTCCGCCGATGGCAACGGTGACTACTCGATCACCATCGATCCTCAGGTCGATGGCGATTACGAGATCACCGTCACTGAAACCGACAGCGCTGCAAACGAGTCCTTGTCGTCCGGTGCTCTGTCGATCACCATCGACACCACTGCTCCCCAAGCTCCGACCGTCACCGGCGATGACAACACCAACGACACCACCCCCACCGTCAGCGGCACCACCGATGAAGATGCGGCCTTGGTCCAGGTCCTCGTCGATGGCGTGGCCAATGGCAACCCCGTTGCCGTGGTCAATGGCGAGTGGACTTTCAACATCGAAGGCCCGCTGGCTGAAGGCACCTTCGCTATCACCGCCGTCGCCATTGATGCGGCGGGCAATGAGTCGCAAGCTTCCGAAGCTCTGAGCCTCACCGTCGATCTCTCCGCGCCCAATGCCCCTGCCGACATCGCGCTGGATGAAAACAGCGTCAACGGCATCTCCGACATCCACACCAACATTGAGACGCCCACCATCAACGGCACCACCGATGCCGACACCCAATCAGTCGAAGTCTTCGTCGGCGGTCAGTCCGTCGGCTTCGCTGAAATCGATGACACCGCGTGGAACTTCACCTTTGCTGAAGGCGACCTCACTGAGGGATCGAACACCATTACCGCCCGCGCCACCGATGAGGCTGGCAATGAGTCGGGCTCGTCGGACCCCTTCGTATTCACTCTGGACACTGTGACGCCCGATATCGCGAATGCTCCGACGCTGGTCACCGCCGATGACTCGGGTGATTCCGATACGGACAACATCACCAATGTCAATCAGGTCACGGTGACGGGTACTGTGGAAGCCAACGGCCGCGCGTTCATCCTTATTAATGGTGAGAACGCCACCGGTGGCAATGTGGGCGGCGACGGCGTGTATGAACTGTTGCTCCCCGAACTCGAAGATGGCACCTATGAAATCACCGTCCGCTCCATGGATACCGCAGGTAATCTTGCTGCCGCTTCACAGACACTGACGATCACCATCGACACCGCCGCCCCCCAAGCTCCGACCATCACCGGCGACACCAACACCAACGACACCACGCCCACCGTTTCGGGCATCGCATCTGAAGATGCTGTCTTCGTGCAGGTCTATGTCGATGGCGTCGCTAACGGTGACCCTGTTGCCGTGGTCGATGGTGAGTGGACCCATGTTGTCGAAGGCCCGCTGACTGAAGATGAATTTGAAATCACCGCGACAGCCTTCGATCTGGCTGGCAATGAGTCCGTTGCTTCCGACACGCTCGAGGTCACTGTCGATCTGACTGCACCGGCAGCCCCCAGTGACATCGAACTCGATGGTGACAGCGTCAACGGCATCAGCGATCTTCACACCAACACCGACACGCCCGTCATCAACGGCACCACCGATGGTGACACCGACACCCTCGAAGTCTTCGTCGGCGGTCAGTCCGTCGGCTTCGCGGAAGTCAATGGCACCTCGTGGACTTTCACCTTCAGTGAAGGCGACCTTGAGGAAGGCGTCAATACCATCACCGCCAAGGCCACCGATGAAGCGGGCAACGAGTCCGTTGCCTCGGCTGACTTCGTGTTCACCGTTGATCTCACCGACCCTGCCACTCCCGCTGCTCCGGACCTCGAAGCTGGCAGCGACAGCAACGTCAACACCGACAACATCACCAGCGATAACACGCCGACCTTCAACGGCACCATCGAGGCTAGCGGCCGGGCAACGATCTTCGTCAACGGCGAAGCGGTCAGCGGCCAGAACACCGATGGTACCGGCGTGTATGAACTCACACTGCCCGAGTTGGAAGATGGCACTTATGAAATCACGATCGTGACCATGGATCAGGCGGGCAACTTCTCCCAAGCTTCGGCACCGCTCTCGGTCACCATCGACACCGCCGCCCCGGACGCACCGACCATCACCGGCGATGCGGATACCAGCGACACCACGCCCACCGTCAGCGGCACAGCCGAGGCCGGCAGCACCGTCGAAGTGTTCATCGGTGGTGTCAGCGACGGCACCGTCACCGCTGATGAGGAAGGCAACTGGTCCAAGGCCCTTTCGCAGCAGGTCGATGGTGATTTCGTCATCACCGCCACTGCGACCGATCTGGCTGGCAACGAGTCGAACGTTTCGAACAACCTGAACATCGATATCGACACCACCGCGCCAGCCGCCCCCAGCACTCCGGACCTCATCGCGGACAATGACTCGGGCGAATCCGAGACCGACAACCTGACCAACTCGGGCACCATCACCCTCGTCGGCACCGCCGAGGCTGGCAGCACCGTCACGCTCTTCGTGTCCGACCAGTCGATCCTCACCGATGTCGCCGACGAAGAAGGCAACTATGAGTTTGTCATCGATGTCGGATCGGAAGGCGACTTCGCTCTTCCGTTCAGCGTCACAGCGACCGATGCGGCTGGCAACGTGTCGGACGCTTCGGGTGAGATCGAAGTCACTCGCGAAACCGGGCAGCCCACTGTCGAAGTAACACCCGTCGAACCCGACCCGCGTGAAGATGCCGTCGAATCGATCACCATCGTCTTCAGCGAGGCGGTCTTCAACTTCACCGTTGCTGACATCACCCTCACACTCAGCGGCGGCGAGAACCTTCTCGTCGGCGATGAGAGCCTGATCACCATCGATGATGGCTTTACCTGGATCCTCTCCGATCTGGCCGCGCTCACCGACAGCTCGGGTACCTACACGCTGACCGTTCTGGCCGATGGCATCAATGATGAAGCGGGCAACACCGTTGCTCAGAACAGCGTCGATGTCTGGACCTTTAACTCCCAGGCCCCCACGCTCACCACAGTGGGCACGTTCACCGGGGCGATCAAGAACACGCCATTCACCATCACCTATGAAGACCTCGCCGATGCCGCCAACGAAGCGGATGCCGACGGCGGCGACATCATCTTCAAGATTTCCGCGGTCACCACAGGCACGCTCACCAAGAACGACATCGCGGTCACGCCCGGCGTCACCACGATCTCCGAAGGCGAAGAACTCGTCTGGACACCCGCGAATAATGCCTTGGGCACACTCAACGCCTTCACCATCGTCGCCAACGATGGCTTCGATGACTCGGCTACCCCGGTGCAGGTGAAGGTCACCGTCGAGAAGCCCACGGTCTCGCTCGTCATCGTGGATGATGAAGGTGCAGAGGATGGCTCAGACACCTTGACCTACATCGTTTCGCGCAATGGCGCAACCGATCAGGCTCTGACGGTCAATCTCACCATCAGCGGTACCGCAAAGAACGGCACCGATTACACCAAGATCAATTCCACCGTCGTCATCGCAGCCGGCGAAGAGTCTGCCACCATCACCATCACGCCGACCGATGACTCGGTCGCTGAAGTGACCCAGACGGTTACGATCGCGCTCAGGTCGAGCTCGGCTTACACCATCGATGCGAATGACAGCACAGGCACCGGCACGATCGAAGACAACGAGCCGGTCGTCACCATTACTGCTAATGACGACACCGCGACCGAAGCGGGCCTGACCACCGGTCAGTTCACCGTCACGCTCTCCAACGCCATCGATCAGGACCTGACCGTGTTCTACACGGTGGCCGACACCGCGACGGCCAACTTCGACTACGTGAAGCTCACCGGCTCGGTCGTGATCCTGGCTGGTGAAACCACCGCGACTATCACCGTCACACCCAAGCAGGATGCGAAGATCGAGAGTGACGAAACCGTCACCGTCACGCTCAAGAACAACGCGGCCTACACCATTGATGGTAATGACGCCGCCACCGTGACCATTGAGGATGATGAACCGACCGTCTCCATCGAAGCCACCGACGCCGATGCCAGCGAAGATGGCCTGGCCACTGCGACCTTCACCTTTACGCTCTCCAATGCGGTCGATCAGGACACGAAGATTTTCTTCAGAGCGACCGGCACAGCCAGAAACGGAACGGACTACGAGAGGATCGGCTCCTTCGTGATCATCGCCGCCGGTGACACGACCGCCACCGTGACCATCACACCCAGGCAGGACCTCACCGCTGAGGAACTGGAAACCATCACGCTGACGCTCAGGTCGAGCAGGAACTACGCCCTCGATGAAGATGACAGTGAAGCCACCGCCACTCTCGCCGACAACGAGCCAGCCGTGAGCATCGAAGCCATCGATAATGAAGCTGATGAAGAAGGTCTCGAGACTGCACAGTTCGAGTTTACCCGCAGCGGCGGTGACCATACCTTGGCCCTTCGCGTCTTCTTCAAAGTGACCGGCACCGCGACGAACGGCACGGATTACGACAAGCTTTCCAGCTTCATCGACATCCCCGCCGGCGAAGACAGCGTCATCCTCACCGTCACGCCCAAGCAGGACACCAAGTTCGAACAGGATGAGACCATCATCGTCACGCTCACCAGCAAGACGACCTACACCATCGATGATGGCAGTGCCGATGCGACTGTCACGATCCTCGACAATGAGCCGATCGTCGGCGTCGAGGCCACGGGACCTGAGGCCGGCGAACTGGGCCTGGTCCCCGGCGAGTACACCTTCACCCGCACCGGTTCCACCGCGTCGGCTCTGACCGTGTTCTTC
Organism: uncultured Phycisphaeraceae bacterium; assembly: GCA_964650055.1. Taxonomy (GTDB): domain Bacteria; phylum Planctomycetota; class Phycisphaerae; order Phycisphaerales; family Phycisphaeraceae; genus JTS-RE9. Next base: position 20,129 of record CAZYQL010000070.1, read on the forward strand.
TCCGTCTCGGGTACGGCCAGGTCGAGCGATTTCAACTCGATCTTCAGCTCCGTCGTCATCCTTGCGGGTGAAAGCTCGGTCACCCTCGCTCTCACCCCCAAGACCGACACCCTGGTTGAGGAAGGCGAAACCGTCATCGTCACGCTCAAGACCAACGCGTCCTACGGCATCGACGGCGACGCAGCCAACGCCATCGTCACCATCTTCGACGCACTGGGCTGATCCAAAGCCTCAGCGCTCACCTGAAGGTAGTGACGTACTAAACGAGAATACTGTGCCTTTGAGTCGATCAAACGGATTCAAGTGCAACAGTTCTTCATTGAGAGGACGATCAAAGATCGTCCTCTCATTGCGTAAGGACCTAAAAGCCTTGCGCAATTGTGGGTCAGTGCTGGGGGGCAGTTTGGCCCAGTTCAGTTTCTCGCGATCACTGATA
>CAZYQL010000071.1:0-14631 GCA_964650055.1 uncultured Phycisphaeraceae bacterium
AATCCAAGTATCTCCTAAGTATCTCCTGGTGATTGCCGGGAGTGATGAGCCGTAGTGGGTGCAAGCCGAGGTCAACACCTCGCCTTACACCACCTGCGGCTTATTTTTTTCTCGCCACCATCAGCCAGCGGTCGAAAGTGAAAAGGACGCACATGCAACCCTGAACTTTGAACCCTGAACTTTGAACTCTGAACCTTGAACTTATTTATGCCCTCGCCCCGCCCTTTCGATGGCTTTCGCAAGACCGGCCAGGACTCGACCATCGAGGCCAAGCTCGCTGCTCACTGCGATCAGTTCGACATCGATCCGCTCACCGCAGTGAATCTTTTTCCGGTGCTGCTTCGCCGCCAGAACCTCAAACGATTTCTCGCCCATGTCGAGCTGTTCAAACTGACGCTCGATGTGCCCGGCGACATTGCCGAGGTCGGCGTCTTCCGCGGCCTTGGGCTTCTGACCTGGGCCAACCTGCTCGAAAGCTACGCCGTCGGCGACCGCACCAAGGTCGTCTATGGTTTCGACAACTGGCAGGGCTTTAGCGAACTGGCACCCGAAGATGGCGCAAAGGTCGATGAAGTTCAGAAACAGCCCGGCGGATTTTCGCCCGCTGCCTACAAAGCAGAACTCGAAAGCGCCATCTCCATTTTCGATGAAGATCGCTTCATCCCGTGGAAGGCCCGTGTCAAACTCGTCGAAGGTCAGGTTGAAGAAACCGCCCCGCGATTTGCCCAAGAGAATCCGGGCGTGCGCTTTTCGCTGATTCATCTGGACTGCGATTTGTATAAGCCGACCAAGGCCGCGATCGAGGCCTTCTGGCCCCGGCTTTCACGCGGCGGTGTGATCCTGTTCGATGAATATGCGATTAAAGATTGGCCCGGCGAAACCCAGGCGGTCGATGAATACTTTGCCAGCTTTTCGAATATCCGAATCAGGACGCTGCCTTGGACCAATGCCCCGGCGGGATATGTGGTCAAGGAATGAAAGAGGCGACAGCGCCAAAACGAAAAAGCGCCAAAGCGGAAAATTCGGACAGTAAACACAACGCGATTTCTCTCCTTCCAAATCTCTCGCTTTCCTGCTTTCTCGCTTTTCCTATGGATCTCACCCACTTCCATACACACGGCTACCAGGTGCTGCCTGACATCATCGACCGCGATGTCGTGCAGTCGCTTGTGACTTACCTCTCATCCGATGCTGATGATGCGCTGACGCTACTCATGGCGGACCTGCGCTGCAATGACATCGTGGCGCTGTGTCAGCGCATTGATGAAGTGGCGGCCCGGCCGGACTTCGAGAAAGTGCCCAAGGATCAACGGCTGGTGATGAGTGGCCACTTCCCCATAGAGACTCGCCTTTCTCGCACGCTCTGGCAGGTGCCCAAACTCAGCGTCGTGCGCAGCGTGCTCGAGACCGTGCTCAATCACCAACAGCTCTACATGCACATGCCACCCACCGCTCGCTTTGTGTTGCCCGGCAACAAACACGCCGCAGTGCCCGCGCATCAGGACGTCAGCTACAACAAACACATGAGCGATTTCGTCACGCTCTGGGTGCCACTGACCAAGATCGATGATGAGTGCGGCGGCGTCGCAGTATTCCCCGGCAGCGGCGAACCGGTCGAACGACTGGACAACTTCGATCAGAAGTTCTGGCTCCAAGGTGTACCCACGCAAGGCTTGCCCAAAGTGCATTGCACGATGAATGCAGGCGATGCGCTGCTGCTCAATAAATGGATCATTCACGAATCGATGCCCAATCTATCGAGGCGAGTGCGGTACTCCATCGACTTCCGCTTCTTCAGCGCCAGTGAACAGTCGAGCAAGCACCTCTTGGACATGCAGAACTGGCGCGTGATCGAGCCTGCGAAACAGACGGCAGCGTGAGGGTGAGCCTTCAGAGCAAACGCATATGACTTTTTTCTTATTCCCCTCCCTCCTAGGTCTCCATAGGCGACTCGCAAAGGCGAGGAGGGGCCAGGGGAGGGTTGAGCGCTCAGTGAAACTGCATGAAGCATGGCACTATTGTTAATCGAAAATCCAACCCTCCCCCAGCCCCTCCTCGCCTTTGCGAGTCGCCTATGGAGACCTGAAAGGGAGGGGAGTACGATCCAAAGGCGCCGGCCCGCGCGGGCCTTCCTTCTTAGCCGCAGCGTCCTCGCTGCGCGTGCCTGGCGCCCATCGATTTGACCTTTTCCCTTCCCTTTTCTACTCTTACCCGTCCCGAATCGCCCCTTCAGTTTGTCTGAGGTGAAGTTTTGGGCTCGTAGCTCAATTGGTAGAGCACACCGCTGATAACGGTGAGGTCGCGTGTTCGAGTCACGCCGGGCCCATTAATAAGCCCCTGCTTTGGCGGGGGTTTTTTCATGTTTCGCATTAAGAGTCGCCGCCCAGTCGCGGCGTGAACTGCCATGATCTTTTCGCTGCCACGTTGGGTCTGGTCCGGCGCCTGGGCACTCGCCTTCGTCGCGGGCTTTGTCAACGTGGTGGGCCTGCTCAGCTTTGAACACCGGGGCGTCAGCCACATGACCGGCATCACCTCGACGCTCGCCCAGGCTCTGGTCGAATTCGAAAGCGAAGCCATCTTTCACCTGCTGGCGATCATCGCGGCCTTTCTCGCAGGCTCCATCGGCAGCGGGTTTCTGATTCAAGACAGCACGCTGCAACTTGGCCGGCGCTATGGCGTGGCGCTGCTGGTGGAATCGATTCTGCTTTTCGCAGCCGTGCCGCTCCTGAATCAGCAGAGCAACTGGGGCGTCTATTTCACTGCTGCTGCGTGCGGCCTTCAGAACGCGATGGCCAGCACGTACAGCGGCGCTGTCGTTCGCACCACGCACCTCACCGGCATGTTCACCGACCTGGGCATCATCCTCGGCCACGCCTTGCGCGGCATGCCCATCGACATGCGCAGGTTCAGCCTCTGCCTGCTGATCATCTGCGGCTTCGTGTCCGGCGGCATCGTGGGCGTCTATGCCTATCGCCAGTGGAACAATGCGGCGCTGTGCATTCCCGCCAGCCTCACCGCCCTGGCGGCCACGTGGTATGGCGTGTACCGACTCGTCAAACGGCGAACAGCCCGGGCGGCCTGAACCGTTGCAATCTTCGGTCGCCAACGCGAACGGCTAATTACAACGAGCCTGTACATCAATCACCATCGCCCTATCGCCTTGCGGTATCATCTTTCCATGCCTGTACACATTGATGATCTACCTGTCGCCATTGATCCCGGGCCGCTGGGTGATGTGCTGCTTGCAGCGCAGAAACAGCTTGAACCCCAAGGCCGAATCATTGTCGAGGTGCTGCTCGATGGCACTGCACTGGTGGGCGAAGACCTGTTCGATCGACAGAACGATCCCATCGGCGACACCACGCTCAACCTCATCACCGCCAATCCGCGCGAACTTGTCGTCGATACCCTCAGCGAAATTCATCGCATGCTTCAGGTGGCAGCCGAGTCGCAGACCGAAGCTGCGGACTATTTGCAGCGCGATGATCAGGTCAATGGTTTTGAGCGCATCGGCGAAGCGATGACCATCTGGCAACAGACCGAGCGGGCAGTGCGCGAGTCTGCGCAGATCATGGAAATCTCGCTCGACAAACTCACCATCGAAGAAAAAACCTTCAGCGATCTGACCAGCGACCTCATCGAAAAACTAGGCAACCTGCGCTCGCTGCTGGAGGCCCGCGATACTGTCGCCCTGGCGGACACACTGCAATACGAATGGCCTGACACGACGATGCTGTGGCAGAAGGCGATCGAGCAGCTGATTGAGAAAATCGGCGAGCAAGGGTGAGGGGGAGATCACTTTTTCTTGTTCGCGTGCTGCCTTTGAGAATATTCAAATCGCAATCGCCAAATGACAAACAAACGCCAACAGCCCATAGGAACGAGCCGGAGCGTCCCTGTTTAATTTTCATTTGCTTGCCTTGATGCTTTGGAGCTTGTTTGTGATTTGAAATTTGAGATTTGAGATTTCGCGCAAGCCGGGTACTGGAGAGCCAATCGCTCTTCGCCGATAACAACCTTGCATTTGACTCTTTCGTCCTTCCCGCTAATCTGTTGAGCCTCAATCTTTGGTGTGGCTAGGTAGCTCAGTTGGTAGAGCACGGCATTGAAAATGCCGGTGTCGCCGGTTCGATTCCGGCCCTAGCCATTGAAAACCCGCTGATATTCAGCGGGTTTTTCGCTATCTGGCGATTGCCCCTGCCATGCCCGACCTGCCCGCCATCTCGATTCAGGAACTCCTGAGTGCCTACGCGCAGGGTATCTTTCCCATGGCTGACAATCGGCATGGCAAGGTGCTTTGGTACTCCGCCAACCCTCGGGCGGTTTTGCCGCTGGATCAGTTCAAGGTGTCGCGCACGCTTGGGCAGCGCGTTCGCCGAGGCACATACGAAATCCGTTTCGACACCGCCTTTGAACAAGTCATTCGCGGGTGCAGTCAGCCACGCCCTTCGCATCCCAACACTTGGATCAACGAGCAGATCATTGATGCCTTCATCAAGGCGCACGAACTGGGCCTTGCGCACAGCGTCGAAGCGTGGGCGAGACCTGAGAATGAAGTGACCAGCAGCGAGCGCATCCTAGTCGGCGGGCTCTATGGCCTGGCGCTGGGCGGCGCGTTCTGCGGCGAGTCGATGTTCAGCACCGCCACCGATGCGTCCAAGGTCTGCCTCGTGCATCTGGTCAATCACCTCAAACAGCAAGGCTTCACACTTCTGGATGTGCAGATGAATAGCGAACACATGGCCCAGTTCGGCACCATCGATATCCCCAAAGAAAAATACGAAGAGCAACTCGCAGCAGCACTGAAGATTGATGCGATGTGGTGAGAGCGAAGACGTAAATCTGAAATCTCAAATCTGAAATCCAGATACCCGACGGCTCGCCCCCCGGAAAAGCCTCACCATCGGGCTTGGGCTTACTCCATCGCGCTCAAGGCACCTTCACCACAAAACTCGGCTGCGCTCTTTTCTCTGACTTCGCTCCATCACTGACAGTCTCCACCAGCGTCAGGCCGTTGGAGAGATTGTTGGGGAACTTTTCCTGTATCGCCAGCATGCGCGGGCCATAGACGCGCACGGGGCCATCCTGATCGAAGTCAGCATCGCTGAAAAGGTCGATGGTCATCATCGAGCGGTTGGGGCCGTGGTAGTAGTAAGCTTTGTGCCCTTCCTGTCGCAAAGTGGCGACGGCTTTCTCAGCAGCATCGCGAAAGTCCGGGCCAAACTCCGGATCGTAGAACCCGATCTGCAATGTGTAATACCCCTGGCCGCGATGATTGCGCAAATCCGCTGAGCCTGTGGGCTGACCGCCGCTCGCGCCGCCCAGCGAAATGAGCTCCACATTTTCATAAGGCTTGCTGCCATCTTCTTCGATGGCGCGGGTCTGCATGAGCGCTTTCTGTGCGTCCAGGTCGGTGAGGGTTTCGTACCTGCCGCGATAGACGGTGGTCTTGCCCTCGTGATCCTGAAACCAGAGATCGGTTACAGCATTGCGATTGGTGAGATTGCGGATGAGATCACTGGCCCGGCGAAAGCGGTTGCCGCCTTCGAAGGATTCGACTTGGATCGCCCATCCGCCGCGCTGTTCGGAGATGGCGGCGCTGTTGCTGCCGTCGCTGTTTTTGGCGACAGCGCCGGGCTTGTCGCCGCCGATTTGCGAGCGGAAAGTTTCCCAGCCATCGTATTTCACGCGGTACTCATAGCAGCCACAGGTGCAGAGCAACGCGGTCAGCAGCGACCAGACAAACGAACCTCGCCTGAGCAACGAGCATCTCCTGCGGGAAAACCACGCGATGACGAAGATGAAGCAGGCAGTCGCATCAGAAAGTTCAACGTGCTTGAACCGATGGACTGATTGGGCCGTAACACTTTTAAGTTTACCGGCGAGCAGGCTCAGCGGCAATGAATGACGAAAACTGAAAAAGGATCGGCCACCGAGTCACCGAGCACACCGAGAAAGACCAGCTACAAAGAGAGCGACGCGGTTGGCACTGTTCTTTCGTAATGTATTAATAGGCTTTGAGACTTCTTGCCTTCCTCGGTGTTCTCGGTGCCTCGGTGGCCAATTCCTGTTCGACACGAAGCGAAGCTCAGAATGATCGGCCAATACCGCATCACGTTGCCTGCCAGTTGATTCTTCCCGCCCGATAACATGCAAATAAAACCTTGATCTGACAATTAGACTGACCGATATGCAAGTTAGAATGAAGACTGATTAATCACATCGAGATATCCGCCGATCTAAAAGAGGATACGAATCGACTGTATTTGAATGTCGAGCAGGTTCCTGCTCGGAGCAAACAGGTGGCATACGAGGGACATCCATGAATGGATGGTCACACCTTGGGCCACAATTTGACAGGGAGCCAACATGCGAATCCTGGTGTCCGTTCTGGTCGTCACAGTTTTGAGCAGCCTCTGGTTGCCGTCGGCCATGGGCGATGAAACAAAACTGCGTGAAGAAATCGGCATTCTCCGCGCTGAAAAACAGGCGCTGGAAGATCGCGTCAAAAATCTCACCGAGCAGCTCACCAAGGCGCAAGCTGTCGAAGCTGAGCTCATCAAGCTGCGCAGCGAGATCGCACGTGGCTTCGATGCCATGAGCGATCGCATCGCCCGGCTCGAAGGCGGCACAGTTCGCCTGACCACGGGCAGTGACACGCCATCGAAGAATCCTGATGGCACGATGGCGCGCAATGATCCTCCATCACTGGCGCCTACGACTACGCCGCGCACCACGCCCACGACACCAACGACACCAACGACCCCGCCGACGCTGACCACACCATCGCTCACGCCAGGCAAGACGCCAGGCAAAGGCACATCGACCACGACGCCTTCGATCATTCCGCCGACGACGCTGACGCGCATTCCCGATCCGACTATTCCGAGCACGTCGCCGCGCACTCGGCCGCGCGAGGATCGCGCTGCCGGCACGCCGACGACGGTGGCGATGGTGGACATGGTCAAGCTCTGGTCGCAGCTCAAGGAAAAGAGCGCGATCGAAGAAGGCCTCACCGATTTGATTTATGCCGTGCAGTTTGCGGATCAGGCCACGCAGAAAAAGATTCGCGAACTGGAGTTGGATCTGTCGCTGCTGGCCAAGGGCTCTGAAGCAGCCATCGAAAAGCTACGGCTCATCGAAACCGCTTACATCGATCGCAACGTCACCATCGGCTTCGCCAAGACACGCCTGAATCGTCGGCGCGGTGAGCTCACCAAACTCCTCTACAGCAAGATGGTCGAAGCCATCGGACGCGTCGCCGATGAGAACGGCTACGACGCTGTCATCTTCAAGGAAACCGACCCCAATTACAGCAAGGTCAGCACCATCAACGAACTGCTCACCGATCGCATGGTCGTCGTGGGTGCCGAGAGCGTTGACCTCACCGAACAGGCTATCCGCCTGATGAATAATGAGTTTGATCGTCAGCCTGCGTCACGTTAATTCACCTTCACCTTTTTCCGTTAAACACCTGAAACAAACCCGAATCGCAGAGGAAATACATATGTCACGAATCCTGCTCATTGCCGCGTTTGTCTGCACCATGTTCACCCAGTTCTCCGCCGCCACGCATGCTCAGACGAAACTGACACCCGAGGAAGTCGAACAGCTCATCAAGGAAAACGACCGCCTCAAAGCAGAGAACAAACGACTTCGCCAAGCGAGCCAGCGCGCGGGCCAGGCGTCGAGCGCCACTGCGGTGGTCGATCTCAAACGCACCTACGACTCGCTCAAGGAAAAGGTCTCCGTGGAGTCTGACTTCAAGACCCGCGAAGAAAAGTTCAAGACCGAAAACGAAACCCGCGAAACCAAACTCAAGCAGCTTCAGGATTCACTCAAAGACCTCAAGCCCGGCAGCCCCGACTTCAACAACGTGCAGGAACAACTCGAGCGCGAGTTGGGCGAACACAAAGTCTGGGTCACCATCGAAGCAGGCAAAATCAACCGCGACCGCGCTGCATGGATCAAAATGATCTACGGCAAGATGCTCGCGTCCATCAACGAATCAGCCCGCGAGCGCGGCTACGACCTGGTGCTCTTCAAGTCCCCCACCATCGACTTCACCGAGGTCAGCGCCGAGCAGGTGCCCAATATGATTCAGTCACGCAAAGTTCTCTGGTCCATCGAGGAACTCGACCTGACCGATCTGGTCATTCAGAAGATGAACCTGAAGCACGACCGCGAATCACGCAAGTGAATGATGCGTGTGAGCCGCGACTCAACGAGTCGCGGACGCCGACGGCCTGAAGGAGCGTCAATGCTTCAGCGACCGACGGCCACAGACACACGACATCAGGTGATCCCGATCATGCCAGTTGGCCGCAGACATCCGCGACTCGTTGAGTCGCGGCTCCATCGCAACCCCTGCCGCCCTTTCACGGGGCGGTTTTCATTTCCGGTACACTACTCCGTTCTTCACGGAACGCAGCCTCATGAAACTCAAATGTCAGCCCGAAGATTTTCGCGTCGAAGAGCTATCGTCTTTCGACTGCTCGGGCGGTGATTTTGCCGTCTATTCCCTGCAAAAAAAATCGCTGGGCACCCCCGAAGCGATGGATCTGATTTCAGCGAGATGGAAGCTGCACCGTTCGCGCGTTTCCTTTGGCGGCATGAAGGATCGCCACGCCTTCACCACGCAGACCGTCACCGTTTTGCAAGGCCCTCAGCGCGGCCTCAAGCAGGACAACATCGAACTGACTTACCTGGGCCAGGCCCCGCGCCACTTCAAACCTGCGGACATCGAAAGCAATCGCTTCACCATCATCATGCGCGACATGAGCGACCCGGCAGTTGGCAGAAGCGAAACCGCGCTCACTGAAGCGCAGCAGTTTGGCATGCCTAATTATTTCGACGATCAGCGCTTTGGCTCCATCGGCGAGACCGGCGAGTTCATCGCCAAGCCTTGGTGCCTGGGAAATTTCGAGCGCGCCCTCTGGCTCGCCATCGCCGAAGGCAATTCGCACGACAGGCCCGAAGACAAAGTGCGCAAGAAAATTCTGCGCGATCACTGGGGCAACTGGTCGCTCATCAGCACCAAGCTCAAGCGCTCGCCCTTCGATCGCGTGCTGCGTGTGTTGAGTGACAGACCTGCGGATTTTCGCTTTGCCTTCGGTGGTCTGCGCGCTGATCAGCGCGAACTTTATCTCAATGCGTTTCAAAGCTGCGTCTGGAATCGCATGCTCAGTCAGCTCATTCAAAAGCGCTGGCCTAAAGCACAGGTGATGGAGATGAAATTCGATCACGACAGGCTCGCCTTCCAACGCACCATCTCATCGCATGAGCGCGACGTGATTGATGCGCTGGAGTTGCCGTTGCCTTCAGCTAGGGCGCAGTGGCAGGATGAAGAGCAAGAGGGGTTGGCAGTGCGCGTGCTTGAGCCGATGGGTTTGTCGCTGGATCAGATGAAGACCAAACCGCCGCGCGATGTTTTCTTTTCGCGCGGTGAGCGCAAGGCGTTTGTCTTTCCGCAGAAGGTTGAAACGCAAAGCGCAGATGATGAGCTTTACACGGGACGCAAGCGCGTGACGCTGCACTTCGACCTGCCGCGCGGCTGCTATGCGACGATCCTGATCAAACGCATCACGACGCTGGCGCAGGTGTGAAGCTTTGAAACAAGGCGAGACGGCCCACCATTGAGGCCGCTCACGTCCGCGACTCATTGAGTCGCGGCTCATATTCCGCACACCTTCATCTGCATCCTTTCATCCGCTCAGCGCGTAGCCTTCGCTTTCCAGTCGATCGCGAAGCGTCTGCACGTGTGCGGCATCGCGCGTTTCGATCAGACAGCGCACGAGTACCTGATGCACATCATCGCCCGCGAAGGCGCGGTCGTGCAGGATGTCGCGGACGGATGCGCCAGCGTCGGCGATGAGTTGGGTGAATTTCGCAAGGCCGCCGGGGCGATCGCTGATGGTGGTTTCCAATCTGCAAAGGCGACCATCTGCCACGAGACCGCGATCGATGATTCTGCCAAGCACCGGCGTATCGATATTGCCTCCGCATAGCGGGAGTACCACGCGCTTGCCGCGCAGCTCAGGCAATTTTCCTTCCACCAGCGCAGCAAGGCCCGCAGCGCCCGCGCCTTCGACGACGCTCTTTTCCAATTCAACGAGGCGCAAGATCGCTGTCGCAATCGCCCGTTCACTCACCGTCACCACCTGATCTATCAAGGGCAGCGCCAGCTTCAGCGCACGATCACCCACGCGCGGCACAGCAAGGCCATCGGCAAGTGTCGGCCTGGTGTCGATGCGTACCGGTGCGCCTTCGCGCATGGCTGCGGTGAAGCTTGCGGCGTTCTCCGGCTCTACGCCGATGATCTGCACGCTGGGCTTCATCGCTTTCACCGCGATGGCGATGCCTGCGATGAGGCCGCCGCCGCCGATGGGCACGATGATGGCGTCGCAGTCGGGGACCTGCTCGAGTATTTCCAATCCCATGGTGCCTTGGCCGGCGATGATGGGTGCGTCATCGAAACCGTTGATGTAGGTCAGGCCGCGCTCGGCGACATGCTGATGGGCAAGCTGGGCCGCATCGGCGATGGTCTTGCCGTGTTGCAGAATCATCGCGCCAAGCTGGCGACAGTTGTTTACTTTCATCAGCGGGGCGTGTACCGGCATGACCACCGTCACGGGAATGCCAAGTAGCCCCGCGTGGTAAGCAAGCGCCTGTGCGTGATTGCCTGCGGATGCTGCGATGACGCCGCGTTTTTTCTGATCGCTGGTTAGTAGAAGAAGCGCGTTGCGTGCGCCACGTTCTTTGAAGCTGCCGGTGCGTTGAAGGTGATCGAGCTTGCAATAGACCTCGCACTGGGTCGCCCGGGAAAGCGCGATCGAATGCGGGCAAGGCGTGACGCAAACCTCGGGACGAATTCGCTGGGCAGCCGCAGTGATATCGGAGAGGGTGACATCCATGCGTTCATTGTGCCAGATCGCGGAGGCAGGAGTGGGTTGCGAACTGTCGGGGTACGGAGTGTCAGGGGTTGCGGTGAATCGCAGCGCTGACGGCGCTACGCCGCAAGCGGCGACGGAGCGAAGCCGCAAGCGGCGGGTTTACTTCTTCTTCGGATCGAGATTCGCATCCAGTTGTTCCTTGCTCACGCTTGATTCGACGCCTTCTTTGGGCACCTCGACTTTGGCGATCCAGAGCAGGGCGTTGAGGACGGTTTTGCGGTAGTTGTCGTTGGCCCAGTTGTCGTGGAAGTGCCCGCCGGTGAAGCCGAAGCCGCGGCCGGTGTCTTCTCTTTCCACGGCCCACATCATTGCCTCAGCGCGGCCTTTGTCATCTTGAATATGTTTGTACGGCCCACGCGGATAAACATAAGGCCCATTGCGAACATCATCGCTGGGCTTGGCGACCAGGATGGGCCAGAATTTCATCTTGCCCTCGGTGTTGCTCTTGTCACCGGCGAAGCCCTCGGCAAAGCGCATGTTGAAGTACCACTCGTCTTTGGCTTCAAAGGGTTTGACGCCGCGCGTGATGGGATGGTCGGGAAAGGAGTCGAACTTGGGGCTCCAGATGGGATTGCAGGAGAAGCTATTTTCGTAGTGCCCGCCGATCCATCGTTTGAACTGATCGCCTGCTTGTTTGGGGACGATTTCGACGCCGTAGTGCATGAAGCCCAGGCCCATGCCGCTTTTCGCCCAGCCATCGACCATATCGAGTCTGCGGTTGCCTTCCTGCACGACTTCGTGGCGCGGGCCGCCATCCATATAGAAGACGACCGCCGCGGCGCCCTCGAAGATCGCTTCATCCTTGGGCCAGCCGCTGAGGACGACTTTCACATCAATGCCCGGCTGATCCTTGAGGCAATCGGCCAAGAGTTGCACGCCTGCATTGAACTCGTGCATGCGAGCAGGATGCGAAGGCTTGCCCGCGATGAGCACGAGCTTCTTCGCAGCTTTGGCATCCTGGGCATGCGCGGTGTTTATCGCGGAGAAGGTGCAGAGCATCAGGGCGAAGAGGGTGGAATGGATGACGGTGGCTTTCATGGGATCACTCGTGACGAAGAATGAAAAGGATCGCTCACCATCATGGCAACGCAGTGGGGGAAAGTCCAGTGAGGCGCGGTGATCGCAGCGCTGATGTCGCTACGCCGCAAGCGGCGGAATCTGTTTCTCTATTAGTTCATGCGCGCTTGATTTGTTCGATCGCCTGCGTCAGTGAGAGGTGCGTGCGCTTCTGCGCCGCGGCGATGTGGCGATGGCAGAACCAGTCGGCGTAGGGCGGGTGGCCGGTGAAGCCGGTCTGGGCTTTGCGGTCGTATTCGTGATCGGATTCAGACTTGGCGAAGGCGACGAGATTGCCGGGCTTGGCTGGGTCGAGAGGCTTGAGACAGATGCAGCAGATGGGCGGTTTCATTCGAGGGGCTCAGTTGATGTCAGCGCCGTTGAGGAATTCCTTGATGGTCGCAACGTGCCAATCGAAGAAGAGGTAATTGCGGAGCACTTCGCTGCCACCGGAGTAGCAGTGCATGGGCAACCGTGCGGTGTTGGCGACCCAGCCGGCGGTGGAGGCGCTGTACTGATCGATGTCTTTGACAGCTTCTTTGCTGGAGGGATTTTTCACGACGGAGTAGGTGGATGGGCCGTACTCGGGAGCGCTATTGAATGCCGGGTAGCCGAAGACACGTTTGCCGGTGGCGGGGTTGTTCTCGCTGATGGCGCCGTAGATCACGGCGTTTTCCTCCGCCACACCCGCTGGTTTGACGCGAAAGAAACTGGGACAGATGAACTGCTTGTTGATGTTGGCGGTGCTGCTGGCTTTGGGGTAGCCCATGTAAGGCGCCAGCCACTGGGCGAGCGTTCTGCTGCCGGTGGTGTACTTGGCGGTTTGGCCGTACCAGCTTGGGCCCGGGAGCATGCGGGCGTTGTCGGAGATGAAGTAGGCGGTGCCGCTGCCCATGGCTTTCATGTTGCTCATGCAGCCGAGTTTCTCAGCCTGGCATCGCGAGGCGCTGAGCGAAGGCATCAGCAGCGAAATCAACAGCACAATCAGGCTCACGACAAGCAGCATTTCGATGAGAGTGAAGGCCTTGGACAGCGGTGCGTGGAACCGATGTGGGCGCATGACGATGACTCGCGTGAAAACGGAGACCATGGATGAACAGGAACACACAGGACAGAACTGCTGCCTCAACACCGCCCGAGAGCAGCCTTTTTAATTGTACCTCGTGGAAGGTTCTATGCAACCCGCCAATCCCTGCTGCCACGGTTTGGCAATAAGTTTAACGGCACATGCAACCCACCTCCTGACCCGTGCCCGACCCGCTGGGAAAGGCGATCTGCGGAGCATGCGGGCACCGGTGCCACCCCTGTCCGCTACGGATACCGATAATCCAGCGACGATTTTTTACGGTTGTGTGAGACAATCATCCGAAAGCTTTATCAGAGGCAAAACCGTGAACCTTCGAGGCCTGTGCTTTCTAAGGATGATCAGCGGATGACCAGCCATGCACTTGACACGATGAACGAAAAACACACAATGCCTGAACGTTCGTTTGACAAAACCCTCATAGGCGGCACAATGTCCGTCGCAATGTGATCGAGTTCTGGCTATTTTTCAGGTTCCTCTGGTCCTCTAGATAGCGCGGGTCTTCCCGGAAATGAGTTCCGGACCAAGTCACAGCCAAGCAAATGAATCAATCAAGCAAGACGACAACCGGCTGACCGCCGTAGTGACGGTCAAACACCACAGTCTCAGGGAATTGCCTAGATTGACGTGACGCCCGGATTTAAAGATAATAGAAGACCCTCCTCCAGCTTTGGAGCTGGACGGCGAAAAGCAAGATAAAAGTTTGGTCGCCAGTTAAAGTTCAATCAAATGGCGGCTGGTGACCGAACTGACAAGTGAATGAAAACGTCGGCGTTGTGTTGACGCCGCAAGTCCTGGTTTATGCCAGGCTGAATGGGCATACAGTCAATCATGTTGGTTGACGAGGGGTAGGCCCATTCAAAAAGTGTAATCCTATTTATTAGGAGACGGTCCATGAATCGATGCAAGTTTGCCCTTACTGTGGGCGGCGCTATGGCGATGGGCCTCGCCAGTGTTGCCAATGCCGACGAAACCCTTCGTTCGGAAGTCGCTCAACTCCGCCAACAGGTGGCTGAGCTCAAAGGCCAGAATGACGCGAATTGGCTCAATGAGCGTCGCGCCGAAGAAGTCAAAGCCCTCATCGGCGAAGTCCTCGCTGATGCGGACACCCGCGCCAGCCTGATGGCTGACGGCATGACCAGTGGCCACAACGGCCGCAACTTCTATGTCGGCAGCGCTGACGGTGGCTTCCTGCTCACCATCGCAGGTCAGATCCAGTTCCGTTACATCTTCAACTTCGAGAACAACGACGACGATCGACAAGACGACGGCTTCCAGCTGCGTCGCGTCAAAATCGGCTTCGGTGGCCACGTCACCGCAGGCCTTCGCTGGGATTACGAAGTGGTTCTCAACGCCGATAGCGGAGGAGCCACCCAAGGCGATGTCATCCTCGATGACGCCAAGTTCGGTACCCAGCTCTCCGATGCCCTGCGCATCGACGCTGGTAAGTTCAAGCTGCCCTTCGCTCGCGAAGAACTCATCAGCTCACGCCGCATGCTCGCGGTTGAACGCTCCATCGTCAACGAAATCTTCACTCTC
>CAZYQL010000071.1:14731-20528 GCA_964650055.1 uncultured Phycisphaeraceae bacterium
TGGGAGCAGGCAGCTGACTCCACCGCTTGGCGCGGTCAACCCAACGGCCTGTTCCTCGGTGGTGCGGTTCACTTCCAGTCTGGCGACGGCCGCAACGGTGGCGATGAAAACCTCTTCACCTGGACCGTCGATGCTCTGTTCGAGAGCAACGGCCTAGGTGTCATGGCAGCCGTCTTCGGTGCACACTCCGATCCCGATACCGGTGCCAACGCTGACTTCTACGGTGCCACCCTCGAAGTCTCCTACCTCATCAACGACAACTGGCAGCCCTTCATCCGCGGCGAATGGGCCGACCTCGAAGACGCTGGCGAAGATGATTGCAATCTCGCCTTCACCGCCGGTGTGAACTACTACTTCAAAGGCCACGACGCCAAGATCACCGCAGATGTGCTCTGGCTTGCTGACACCGCCGACACCGTCGGCGCTTCTCTCTCCGGCACCGGCCTAGGCTTCTCCGATGGCGATGACCACGGTCAGGACAACCTCCTGCTCCGTCTCCAGTTCCAGCTCCTGTTCTGATCCAACATCCAAATAACACCGGCCTGACGCCTCACCGCGTCAGGTCACTTCAACCGGCTGACTCTTCCCCTGGAGTCAGCCGGTTGTTTTTTCATTCTCACCATCTATGTGCCCTACACCCGCCTCCCATTGACCAGTAACCTATTTGGGTCGATACTGAATTCATATCGTTATGTCCTCTCGTAATTTTCAACGCGAAGCTGATTCTCTGCGACGAATTCTGGAGGTGGCCCGCCTGCTGGCTGCCCCGTTCGAGCTGCGCGATCTCCTTTCCCAGATCATCGATGCCGGCCGCGATGTGCTCGGGGCCGACCGTGGCAGCGTCTTTCTCTTTGACCGGGCCACGAAAGAGCTCTTCACCGTCGTCGCCCATGGCGTGCAGTCGATCCGCTTTGGCATCGACAAAGGCTTCGCCGGTGAATGTGCCCGCAACCGCGCCATCATCAATGTCCCCGATTGCTACGCTGACCCGCGCTTCAATCAGGCCATCGACAAAGCCACCGGCTACCGCACCAACTGCCTGATCACCATTCCGCTCATCGGCCTTGAAGATGAACTCGTGGGCGTGCTCCAACTGCTCAACGCCAAGAGCGGCAGGTTCGATGAAAACGATGAAGAGATGGCTGTGCTCATCGCCAGTCAGGCTGCCACCGCGATTCAGCGCGTCAGGCTTAATGATGATCGCCTGGAGAAACTCAAGCTCCAGCGCGAGCTCGACCTGGCCCGCAAGATTCAGATGGGCGTTCTCCCGGCCACGCTGCCGCAGTGTGTTGGATACGACCTGGCGGGGTACAGCAATCCAGCCGACGAAACTGGTGGCGACATCTACGACGTCATCGAACTCGATGAGAGCCACGGCTTTTATGATGATGCCCAGAGCGACAGCAGCCTCATCATGCCTTCGCAAGGTCTCTTCTTCCTCCTCGCCGACGCCACTGGCCACGGCGTAGGCCCCGCGATTTCTGTGACGCAGGTTCGCGCCATGCTGCGCCTTGGCCTGCGCCTTTCCGCCTCGCTGCCGATGCTCTTTAAGCACATCAACAGTCAGCTATCGGAGGACCTTTCCTCCGATCGTTTCGTCACCGCTTTCTTTGGCATGCTCGATCCGATCGCTCACGAAATTCGCTACATCTCCGGCGGGCAAGGCCCGATCCTTCACTACCACGCGGACACCGGCATGTGCGATTTCCTCGAAGCCTCCACCGTGCCCATGGGCATCATGGATGATCCACCTATCGACATTCCGCTGCCTATGAAACTGGGCCCGGGTGATGTCGTCGCCCTGCTCACCGATGGCTTTTTCGAGTTCCAGAATCCCGAAGGAAAAATGCTCGGCAAAGACCGCATCGGCGACGCCATCCACCAGCACCGCCACGAAACCGCCAAGGAAATTCTCGATGCGCTGCTGCGCCACATGCTCGCCTTCGCCCAGGATGCGCCGCAGCTTGACGATGTCACCGGCGTCATCATCAAGCGCGAGATTTGAAGAGAATAGGGCCAAGGGAGCAGGGCCTAGGGCCTAGGAAGAAGAGGGCAGAAAGATCGAGGATTAAGTGATGGCATTGTTCACGCCGAATGCTTGTTCAGTATGCAGCCGACAAATCACTAGAAGCGGTTGTTTTCAAAGGCTCTTGCCCCGTGTCTCTACCTAGGCCCTAGGCCCTCATCCCTAGGCCCTTTTTCCCGAGTTCCCCATGATCAAAGCCATCGTCAGTGTCATCGGTCGCGACCAGAAAGGCGTTGTCGCGCGCTTCGCCACCTACCTCGCCAACCACGGCATCAACATCGAAGACATCGAGCAGCAGGTCGTACATGGCCGGTTCATCATGGACATGCTCGTCAATCTCGCGGACATGACGCTGAGCCTCGATGAACTGATCCTGGGCGTGCAGGAGCTTGGCAAGCAGATGGAGATGAACGTGCGCGTCGCGCTGCACAGTCAACGCCGAGAGAGAAAAATCGCGCTGCTGGTGAGCAAGGAACCGCACTGCCTGGAACGACTGATCGAAGATCAGCGCAGCGGCAGGCATAAGCAGCGTGGCCAGATCGACTGCGTGCTGGGCAATCATCCGACGCTTGAGCCGATCGCCAAAGCGGCTGGGCTACCGTTTGAATGGATGGATTCCACCGACAAGCCCGCGCACATGGCCTGGCTGCTCAAGACGATGCAGGCAAGGTCGATTGATGTGGCGGTGCTGGCGCGGTACATGCAGATTGTTTCGCACGAGATCGTCGCCGCCTTTCGCCATCGCATCATCAATATTCATCCGTCGCTTCTGCCTCACTTTCCCGGTGCGAATCCGTACAAACAGGCGTGGGAGAGCGGCGTGCGCGTCACCGGCTGCACCGCTCACTTCGTCACCGAAAAACTCGATGAAGGCCCGATCATTTTGCAGGATGTGTTTCACATCGATGTCGGCCGCGATACTGCCGAGGATGTCAAACGCAAAGGCCAATCGCTTGAAGCCAATGTGCTGAGTCAGGCCGTGCAGATGCACCTGGATGAGAAGCTGATCGTGGTCGATGACAAAGTCGTCTTTCGCCCGGGACTCAGTACGTTTTTTGATCACGTCGAAGGTTGATGCGCACAAGTCTGCGCAAGCCTGAGCCGCGACCCGAGCTTCGACCTGAGCCGCGACTCAACGAGTCGCGGACGCCTACGGCCTGAAGGCGCGTACATCTCGCAGTGATTGTAGGAGAACGGTTCTCGTGCCTTGCAATGGCGACGTTGATCACGTTGAATCACCGCGCCACCATCGCCCATTCAGTCCCGGTGCGTCCGCGACTCGTTGAGTCGCGGCTCCAATGCGTTATCCTCATGACATCGGCTGGTTCCTCTGTCATCCACATCCTGCCCGGCGGTTTCTCATGAGTCCATTTCTGCTCGTCCTCCTCGGCATGGCGATCGTTCTTGGCGGCGTGCTGATTTTCAAACTGCATGCCTTCCTCGCCCTCATCATCGCGGCCATCGTCGTGGCGGCGCTGACGCCTCATGATGTGCTTGTCGCCCAAAAGCTGGGCGATGTGCACATCGCCCAGCGCGTCGCCGAAGGCTTTGGCAATACCTGCGTCGATATCGGCATCCTCATCGCACTCGCCGCCATCATCGGCGAATGCCTCCTTGCGAGTGGCGCTGCCGAGCGCATCGTTCGATCGACGCTGCGCGTGCTGGGCGAAAAGCGTGCGCCCACTGCTTTCCTTGGCAGCGGTTTTCTGCTTGGAATTCCCGTCTTTTTCGACACCGTCTTTTATCTGCTCATTCCACTGGCCAAAGCGATGCGCATCCGCACCGGCAAGCACTACCTGCTCTACGTGCTCACCATTGTCGCTGGCGCAACGATGACGCATTCGCTCGTGCCTCCAACGCCTGGCCCGCTTTATGCAGCGAGCGCTTTCAAAGTCGATGTCGGCATGATGATTCTGGGCGGCCTGATTGTCGGCGCGATCACGGTCTGCGCCGGTTATGCCTACGCAGTTTGGGCGGACAAAAAGTGGGACATTCCGCTACGTGATACAGCCGAGGGAAGCGTCGGTGATCTCAAAGCTCATGCAGAAAAAGATGACGCATCACTGCCGCCGCTTTGGCTTTCGCTTCTGCCGATTCTGCTGCCGGTGTTGCTGATTGCGGGCAGCGCGGTTGTCGAGGCGTATCACAAGTCGCTCGGTGAAGGCGAATCACTCTCCGGCTGGGTGGATGCGATTCGCCCATCACTGCTGCTCTTGGGCAACAAGAATATGGCGATCCTCATCGCGGCGCTCATCGCCATGGCGACGATGGCGCACTTTAAGAAAGATGAAAAAGGCGCGGTGAATAAAACGGTTAATGCTGCGCTCACCAGCGGCGGCATGGTGATCCTCATCACCGCAGCAGGCGGCGCGTTCGGTGCAATCCTCCGGCAGACCGGCATCGCTACCGACATTCAAAACATGGCGCAAGGCTGGCATTTTGCAGTGCTGCCGCTCGCATTTTTGGTGACGACGATGGTGCGCACAGCGCAAGGCTCAGCGACGGTCGCGATGATCACCGCAGCGGCGATCTTCGCGCCGATGGCAGAGGGCGGCTCGCTTTCATTTCATCCGCTCTATCTCGCGCTGGCGGTGGGCTGCGGCTCCAAGCCGATCATGTGGATGAATGATTCTGGCTTCTGGGTCATCACCAAAATGTCCGGCCTCAAGGAAAGCGAGACGCTCCGCACCGCGACGGTGATGATGCTCATCATGGGCCTGACCGGTCTGGTTGTCGTGACCATCGCGGCGATGGTGCTGCCGATGAAATGAGTTGGCCGCAAAAAAGCGCAGAAGGCGCAAAAGGGGAGGAGTGAAAATGACAAGCCCGATGGTGATCATCGGGCTTGCGTTTGAATTATTTGAATTTTGAAACTTCAAGGCGTCAAGATCGCGTCAACGTCGCCATTCTTTTTTGCGCCTTTTGCGCCTTTTCGCGGCCAATTGCTTTACAGCTCAAACCGCTTGAACGCGGTGATCTTCGCGCCTTTGGTGATGTAGTCGCGCACAGGCTTTTTCGCATCCATCTCGCGGATGTAGATCTGGCCCATCAGCGTGTTGTCATCGATCCACTTGCGCATCTTGCCATCGGCAATCTTCTCCAAGAGCTGCGCAGGCTTGCCACTGGCGGCAGCTTCGGCGACGGCAGCGGCCTTGGCCTCGCCGAGTTTGTCAGCAGGGATGCCCGCCGCATCAATCGCAATCGGCGCGGGCCATTGGCCTTTGCCGTCGGCTGCGACCAGGTGCTGACACAGACCTTTGAGCAGGTCTTCGGAGAGGTCGCCTTCACCGGCGATGACGACGCCGACTTTGCCGTTGTGGTGTACGTAGCTGCCGACTTTGGGGGCGGTGAGCTTGATGCCTTTGGCGAAGCTGATGTTTTCCTTGATGGTGATGCGCAGGTTTTCGATCAGCGCCTGACCAGCGGGCATCGCGGCTTTGATTTCGCCATCGGGGCCGGCGAGGAGTTCGACAGCAATCTTCTGAGCAGCCTCGCGGAAGGTATCGTTCTTGGCGGAGAAGTCAGTCTCGCTGGTGAGCACCATCATGACGACACTGTTGTCTTTGGTGGTGACAGCAACGACGCCTTCGCTGGCGGCGCGGTCGGATCGTTCGTTCATTTTGGCACCCAGCTCTTCGCGCAGCTTGGCGATGGCAGCTTCTTCATCACCGCCGGTGGCTTCGAGAGCGGCTTTGCATTCCATCATGCCCAGGCCGGTGCGTGAGCGAAGTTTCATAACCGTTTTGGCTTCGATCGCCATGGGGAGTCTCC
>CAZYQL010000072.1:0-11482 GCA_964650055.1 uncultured Phycisphaeraceae bacterium
GCCGCATGAGATTCTTCACCCCATGCGTCGAATTGCCACAGCCTGGTGGCTATACGCACAAGCAGGGCAAACGTCTATGATGGCTTGTTCATCGTGATGTCATCGCCTGCTCAATCGCATGCGGCCGGTCGCCACCGATTCGTGCAGCCATTTTCGTGCAGCCATTGATGGAGTGTTTTGATTTTGGCTCGTCCTAGCACAACTTCGCTTGTTTCCTTCGATATTGACGCCATCATCGCCGGTGAGGCCAGACTCTCGCGCGAACAGGCTGTCTTGCTTTATCACGAGGCGACGCTGCACGACCTTGGCCGTTGGTCCACGGCAATGGCGCAGCGCATCCTCAAGCAGCATCCGCTTCGCAGCGATGGCGCTGCCCTTGCAAGCGATGCCATCACCTCGCGCGATCAGGTGCGAACGTACATCATTGATCGCAACATCAACTACACCAATGTCTGCTCCGCCAAGTGCACCTTCTGTGCTTTCAAGCGAGACCTCGACGACGTTGACCAGTACACGCTCACCACCGAGCAGCTTCACCAGAAAATCCGCGAGCTCATCGCCATCGGCGGCACGCAGATTCTCCTTCAAGGCGGCATGCATCCCGAGCTTCCCATCGAGTGGTATGAGCAGATGCTGCGCGGGATCAAAAGTGAGTTTCCGAAGATCAATGTGCATGGATTTTCGCCGCCGGAGTTTGTGGAGTTTGTCGCGATCTTCAAGCTCGATGGCTTCCCCACCACTGAGCCTGGCAAGAGTCATCAGATGGAGTGGGCGACGTGGTGCGCGAAACTTGAAGCGATCATGCGCAGGCTCATGGCGGCAGGCCTCGATTCCCTGCCCGGCGGCGGCGGCGAGATTTTCGCGGAACCTGTGCGCAAAAAAATCGGACTGGGCAAAGCGACCACGCAGCAATGGCTTGAAGTCATGGCCACCGCGCATCGGCTGGGCATGAGCACCAGCGCGACGATGATGTTTGGCCACATCGAAGGCATCGCCGACCGCATCGATCACATGGATCGCATCCGCGCCGCGCAGGATCATGCCATCAAGTCCAACTGGCCCGGCAAGTACATGGCGTTTATCAGTTGGCCGTTTCAGCGGGAGAATACGCCCCTTGGCCGGGTGCCCGAGTGGGATCTGGAATCGGAGGAGCCGTTCCCTGGTGATGTCGTTGCGGATGCGGGCGATGCAGCTGCTCATCCGCTCTTTGGCAAGCGCGTCCGCATGTCCGGCTCCACCGACTACCTGCGCACGCAGGCCATCAGCAGACTCTATCTCGACAACGTCCTCTCCATCGGCAGTTCCTGGGTCACCATGGGCCCCAAGATCGGCCAGCTCGCCCTCTTCTTTGGCGCTACCGACATGGGCAGCGTCATGATGGAGGAAAATGTCGTCTCCGCAGCAGGCACCACCTACTGCCTTAATGAACAAGTGCTCTGCAAACTGATCCGCGATGCGGGCTACATTCCCGCTCAGCGCGACAGTCATTACAACGTGATGAAGCTGCACGAAGATGCGCAGTCGCCTGACCTGAGTGTGACGGACTGGTCACTGCATCGCGCGAAGAAGCTGCACATCGAAAAGCACGAAGAGAAACAGGATCACGCCGAAGGCGATGCGAAGATTGTGCTGCCCATCGCGACGAACTAGCACTGATCTTTTATGCCCGACGCTGCATCTCTCAATCTCCTTGCCGCCGACGTTATGGCTTGCGCCACCGCCTGCGCCCACCGCCTCCTCATCGGGATCGCAGGCATTGCCGGCGCGGGCAAAAGTACGTTTGCCGCCGCATTAGTTTCAAGGATTAACGCACAACAAGGCGACATCGCCCGCCTGATTCCGATGGATGGTTTTCACTTCACCAATGAACAGTTGCAAAGCAAAGACCTGCGCAATCGCAAAGGCGCTCCCGAAACATTCGATGCAGAGGCTTACCTCGCCCTGCTCCGCAAAGTTTGCAGCGATGATGATTCCGCTATCCCCTTTCCCATCTACGATCGCACCCTCCATGAACCCTGTTTGACGGGCGATTATTCGCATTGCATAAGTACCGCGACGCGCATCGTCATCACGGAAGGCAATTACCTTTTGCTCGCATCGTCGCCTTGGTCTGCACTGGCCTCTATCCTTCATGAAAGTTGGCTGCTGAAAACTTCAGTCGATCAAGCCAAAGCAAGGCTCATCGCCAGGCACATTCAAGGCGGCAAAACCTTGGGGCAAGCCCAGTCGCACTATGACCGAACCGATGGCCCCAACACGCAGCGAGTCCTGCACGATTCACGATTGCCTGATCGCGTGATCGAAATGTGATCCCCCGTTTAGCCGCAGAGCAAAGGTTCTGCGACGCTCCGCGTGGAGTGCCGTAAATCTCCGCGACCTGCCAAAGCGGACACGATTTCCGCGAGCCTTCGCCCACTTTGTGGAATAACATCCTGTGATTGCCGTTATACTTGTCAGTGACTGACAATCAGACCGCTCGAATGATCATTACCCGAGGATTGCTCATGCCCCAGCCCTCCGCGACGACCTCTGCCTCGCCTGCCTCGCCCGTTCGCCCTTCCTTCTGGCTGTTCTCTCTCATCACTGCACTGCTCCTTTCGACCAGTCTCCTTACTGGCCCGCTGATGGTTCGCGCTGATGAAGCTGCTCCACCCGCCAAGTCCAGAGCCGATCGCAAGGCTGCCCGAGACGCGGCAAAAGTCGAAGCGGAAAAAGCGGATGCAGACAAAGCGATCAAGCCCGAAGCACCACCCAAAAAACCGCTCGTCATCTTCGAGCCTACCACCGACAGCTCCCCATGGCGCAAAGCCTCGCCTGCTTCCATGGCTGACCTCAAAGCCATGCAGGATCGCGTGCAGGAACTCGCTAAAGTGTGCATCCCGCGCGTCGTCGGTTTGCGCGTGGGTAACGCCAACGGCAGCGGCGTCATCATCAGCAAAGAAGGCTACATTCTCACCGCAGGTCACGTCTCCGCACTCCCCGACAAACCGGTGGACATCATCCTCCACAACGGCAAAGTTGTGCGCGGCAAATCACTGGGTCGAAACACCGGCATCGACTCGGGCCTCGTCAAAATCAATGAGGGCGAAGATTGGGATTTTGCCGAGATGGGCGAAAGCGATTCCATCAAACAAGGCGACTGGTGTCTGGCCATCGGGCATCCCGGCGGGTACATGCGCGGCCGTCCTCCGGTCGTTCGCTTAGGCCGCATCATCAGCGCCAGTGAGCGCGTCGTCTGGACCGATGCGACGCTCGTGGGGGGCGACTCAGGCGGGCCGCTGTTTGACATGGATGGCAAAGTCATCGCCATTCACAGCCGCATCAGCGCTTCGACTAACAACAATTTCCACGTGCCCATCGACACCTACCGTTCGACTTGGGATCGCCTGGCAGCCGGTGAAGACTGGACTGATCGCCAGATGAATATCGGGGCGTATGCGGGTTTCAATGCAGACCCCGACGCCAAGGGTGCCCGCATCACCAGCATCAGCGACAATTCTCCTGCCATGTTCGCCAAACTTCAGATCGGCGATGTGGTGACGATGTTCGATGGCGCGAAGGTCAAGAGCCTGCACCAGATCATCGAAGCGATCAACAAGAAGAAACCCAACGATCGTATTGATGTCGAAGTGATGCGCGAGAATCAGACGGTCAAAGCCACGCTCACCTTGCAAGCAGGATTCAAGGCTGGTCCATTTCTGGGTATCAGCGGCCAGACCAGCGACAAAGGTGTGGATGTTGAATCCATCATCCCCGGCACCCCTGCCGCCAATGCGAACTTTCAGAAAGATGATGTGATCACCCGCTTCGACGGTCAGGCCATCAAAAATCTCGAAGGCCTTCAAGCCATCATCGGCAAGAAAAAAGCAGGCGACACGGCTGATGTGGAAATCCTTCGCGACAACAAAACCCTCAAACTCAAACTGACCCTTGGCCTGCGAAGTTGATTCGCATTTCCCGTTAGCCCCGGCTTTAAGCCGGGGCTAACGGGAAATGCTTGCCGATATCGGATCATCTCCCCGGCCAAGGCCGGGGCTATATGAATCAAGTACATGCTCAATCAAGCTGGAGATTCCCACATGTTTCGATCCTCTCGCATCACCACCTTCATGTTCGCCCTGCTGCTTGTGGGCGCTGCCAGTGCTGTTGCTCAGACTCGCAACCTCATCCCGCGCTTCTTCAAAGGTGGCGAAGCCACGCGTGCCGCTTTCAGCGAACTCGCCACCGAAGCGAGTCAGTCCGTCGTTCAGATTCTGAGCAACGGCAAGACCACCGCCATGGGCATCATCACCACCGGCGACGGCTTCATCCTCACCAAAGCCAGTGAGGTCAGCGAAGTCGCGGGCATGGTGCAATGCAAGACGCAAGATGGAAAAACTTATGAAGCCTCCATCGTCGGCGTACAAAATGCGCATGACCTGATGATGCTCAAGATCGATGCGAAAAATCTCAAACCAGTCAACTGGGCCGGCACCGCCAAGCCCGAAGTCGGCAGTTGGCTGGCGACGGTTGGCGTCGGCAAGGAACCCGTCGCCATTGGTGTTGTCAGCACGCCTCGCCGTTCCATTCCAAAGCAGCCTGGCGCGCTGGGCATCGGCCGTAAGATGATCTCCACCGGCGATAGCGAAGAGGATGCTGTCAAGGAAGCACAGATCGGCATGGTCTATCCCAACAGCGCCGCCGCCGAGGCTGGCCTGAAGGTCGATGACATCATCACCCATGTCGATGGCAAAGTGATCGAAACCTTTGAACAGCTCGCGCTCAAGGTGCGCGACCATGGCCCGGGCGATGTGCTCAAGCTTCGCGTCAAGCGCGGCGAAGGTTCATTCGAAGTTAACGTCGAGCTTTCCTCCATGAGCGTTCTGCCCATGATGGAAGATTCACGTAGTTCCATGCAGAACCGCATGGGCGGCAAACTTTCCACGCGCCGCTACGGCTTCGCACAGGTCATCCAGCACGACACCGTCCTGCGCCCCGAAGACTGCGGCAGCCCCGTGGTCAATCTCGATGGCCAGGTCGTGGGCCTCAACATCGCCCGCGCCGGTCGTGTCGAGAGCTATGCCCTGCCTTCGGATGTGATCATTCCGCTGCTGCCCGACCTCATGAGCGGCAAACTCGCGCCGCCCAAAGATGTGGCTAAAATCATTCCGCTCGAAAAGAAGAATGACGATACCGCCGCGACGAAAGAAGAGAAGAAAGAAGAGAAGAAAGAACAGCCAACTGAAGGACCCGGCGATGAGCGAAAGTGAGCCCGCCCGGCATAGAAAGATGTCATCGTAAGTCACTGCGCTGATGTCGCTACGCCGCAAGCGGCGGAGAAGATCTTTACTGTTTAGCGCTTAGCCGAAGGCGTGGCCTTCCTGCCTTTAGCCACGCGGCGATTGAATGGGCCGCCCGCCGAGCGCACTTCTGCTTAATCCTTGTCCCCTTTGGCATCGAATGGTCGATGGGAGTATAATGTCAGGTTGGTTCTAGGCCCGATTCGCCGGCGATGTGCTAAGCACGCAGGTCAGCAAGGCAATTCGGTGCACAAGAACATTTTGAATGTTTGACGTGACGCAGGATTTCAACAGGTGCGGACAATAGGTCGGCCTGAACATGCAGTGAATGGATGATGTTCGCTCTGGCTCCATCGCCGGTGTACGAAGGATCATCACCACGCCCATCAAGTAGCGGCGTGGATCACCAGCAGGCATCGGCCATCAGGGGAATCCTGCCGTCTTTAGCGACGCGTGGCAACCTTTGGTTTTATATATGGGCGTAGACCCTCGTTTCATCCAGAATGCCGGGCGCGAAGTCTTCACCGGCAACGAGTTGCTGGTCAAAGGCGCTCTCGAAACCGAGGGCGGCGTCCATCTCCTCACCGGCTACCCCGGCTCGCCCATCGCCTCTTTCTTCGACACGCTCACCGCCATCGCTCCGCTGCTCGATCAGCACGGCATGGTCGCCAAACTCGCCAACAACGAAGCCCTCTCACTCGCCATGGTCAACGGTGCTCAGATGGCCGGGTGCAAGGCGATCACTGCATTCAAATCCGTCGGCTTGCATGTGGCCAGCGATGCGCTGGCGCTGGGTGTGCTCTCAGGCACCAAAGACGAAGGCGGCGGCCTGATCATCTGCGGCGATGATCCGTGGAGCGACTCGACGCAGGTACCTGCAGACTCGCGCTTCCTTGCTGAGCATGTGCGCATGCCGGTGATCGAGCCGTCGTCGCCGCAGGAAGTGAAGGACTGGGTCAACCTCGGATTCAAGCTCGGCAAGGCCGCGAATATTTACATCGGCTTCCTCATCACGACCAATCTCGCTGACGGCGGCGGCACGGTCGAGTGTTACGCCAATCACTATCCCGAGTTCAACGAGCATCAGAAAATTTCGCTCAGCTACGAGAGAGACATCGAGCCGAACCTGGAGAAGACGGTACTACTGCCGCCGCGCACCTGGCGTCGCGAGTTGGAATTTGATCGCCGTTTTGCTGCGCTGAAAGTTGAAGCGCGCAAGCTGGGCATCAATCGCATTCTGCACAAGCCTAATAAAGATGAAGTCGTGCCCATGGGCTTCATCGCAGCAGGCACGGCGTACATGTACCTCGCGCACGCGCTGCATGAAATGGGACTCACCGGCCAGGTGCCGATCCTGAAACTCGGCATGGTCTATCCGGTCGATGATGCGATCGTCACCGACTTCGCCAAGCAGTGCGAGCAGGTGTACGTCATCGAAGAACGCCGCGGGTTTGTTGAGCGCCAAGTGCTTGAAATTCTCGCGCCGCTCATTCAAGCCGGTGAACTCAAAACACAAATCTACGGCAAAGCTTTCCCCAAACCGCTGCCTGGCATTCCGACAACGCGTGGCCTGAATCCTTCGCTGCTCATTGAGCGCCTCGTGCCGCTGATGCAGAAGCATCCGACGCTGCCGCGCGAGATGATCAATGGTCGTCTCACGGCTGAGCTCGATCGCATCCGCGAGACTGCTTCCTATCGCGTGCATGTTCCTACGCGCACGCCTGCATTTTGTCCCGGCTGCCCGCATCGTGATTCCTCCTCCGTGCTGCTGGAACTGCGCAACGATCTGCTCAACCCGACCTACATGCTGGCCAAGCACAAGCGCAAGCCTGTGGACATGATCGCGCATGGTGACACCGGTTGCTACACGATGCTCATGTTCGAGCCCAACAAGCCGCTCATGCACAACTACAGCGGCATGGGCTTAGGCGGCGGCACCGGCAGCGGCATCGACCCGTTCATCGACAACAAACAAATCGTCTTCATGGGCGATGGCACCTTCTTCCACTCCGGGCAGATCGCCATCAGTCACTCCATCGGCGTGGGTCAGGACATCACCTACATCATCCTCCAGAACGGCACCACCGCCATGACCGGACACCAGACCCACGTGGGCCTGGAATACGACCTCATGGGCAAGCCGATGTTCGCGCAGGACATCGAGCGAATCGTCTCCGCGATGATTCCCAAGCAGCTCGAAAAAGATGTGCGCATCGTCCGCATCAATCCCGCTGATCGCGATCGCTATCGCAAGCTGCTCGAACAAACGATCCTCGCTGACGGCGTGAAGATCATCATCGCCGACAAAGAATGCGGCATCACCTTCCATCGTCGTGCTCGCAAAGTCGAGCGCCAGACTTTCAAAGATCAGGGCTTCATTCCGCGCAAGACGCACATGAACGTCTCCACGGAAGTCTGTGAGTTCTGCCTTGAATGCACCAATCAGACCGGCTGCCCCGGCCTCAAAATAGTTGACACCGACTACGGCCCCAAGATTCAGACGGACATGAGCTGGTGCGTGAATGACGGTGCGTGCCAGCGCATTCATGCGTGCCCGAGTTTTGAGGAAGTGACGATCATTCGCAAGCAGCCGCCGCGCATGGGCGATGAGCATGTGAACCTCGCAGACTTGCCCGACCCGCCGCGCCCGATCCATGCGGATCAGGACATGTGGCGTTGTTATCTGAGCGGCGTCGGCGGCATGGGCATTGGTCTGGTCACAGCGATCCTCGTCAGCGCCGGGCACGAGATGGGTTATGACGTGCAGTTCCTCGATAAGAAGGGCCTGGCGATTCGCAACGGCGGTGTGTTCAGCCAGCTTGTTTACACGCGCCAGCAAGCCAATCCATCAGGCATTTCAAATCTCAAATCTGGAATTCGAAATCAGCCTACCGTCACGACGACGCCGATCATTCCTTATGGCAAGGCTGACCTGCTCCTGGGCATCGACCTTCTCGAAGCGACCCGCGCCATCGATCCTTCAGTGCCCTACCGCGTGGCTTCACCGGATCGCACCGCCGCTGTCATCAACACCGCCAAGACGCCGACGATTTTGTCGCTGATGGGCAAGGATGATTTCAAAGCCGGCGATCTCGAAGCGATGCTGCGCCAGTACACCAAACAATACTTCGGCTTCAACGTCGGCGATCTGTGCGAGCGCGTTCTCGATTCGAAGCTCTACGCCAACATCATGATGCTGGGCATCGCGTTTCAGCAGGGACTCTTGCCGCTGACCAAGGACGCGATTGAAAAATCGATCCGCACGGTGATTCGTTCCGATGTCGATCGCAACCTGCGAGCCTTCAATATCGGCCGCAAGATCGCGGTGCGTCCTGATCTGTTCATCGTCGAAGCGCGGCATCAATACGAAACATCGCTCAAAGCTTTCCGCCGTAAGCACAACACACTCCGCGCCTGGTACGGCGGCGGCCGCAAGGGCAAGCGCCTCGCCAAGCAGTACCGCGTGCTCATCAAACAGGTGCAGCGCAAGGTTCGCCATCTACGCATCCCTGATCCGCTGATGCGCGACTTCGTCGTGCGTGCTTATGACTGCATGATCTGGGGCGGCATCGATTATGCCGACCGCTATGCGGAACAAGTGCTCAAAGTATTCCTGCGCGATGATCCATCGCGCGGCTACCGCCTGACGCGAGCCGTCGTCTGGAATCTCGCCAAAGCGATGCTCATTAAGGATGAGGTTTACTGTGCCTCGCTCTTCACGAGTCCTGAAAAGTACAGAAACGATCGCCGCCGGTTCAATGTGAATCCCGCCAACGGCGACAGGATCATTTACAAGCATCACAATCGCCCTGAGTTTGACTTGTTCGGCTTCAAGATTCGCTTCAACTGGAAGAGCCGTGACTGGCAGCTTCGCATGCTGACGCGCATGGGATTCCTGCGCAAGCTGATGCCCAACTGGCACCGCAAGGAACGCGACTTCCGCGATTGGTACGAAAGCCTCGTCGCCAAGCTCGATTGGACCGCGAACACGCCGGGCATTCATCCCCGCGCTTACGAGCAGTGGTGCGCCATTCTCAATGTCGTTGAACCCGTCACCGGCTTCCGCGAAGTGCGCGATCCGAAAATGGAAGCGGCGCGGCAGCGCGCCGAACTGCTCCTCAAACAAGATCCTGAACTTTTTGAGCCACCCGCTGCCCACATCATCGAAGAAGTGAACGAACCGCAAGGCGTGGTGCATCTGCCGGTGCTCCAGGTGACCAGCCTGCCGCAGGCATCGCCGAGGACGAGGGCGTGAGTTTGTTCAATTTGAAATCGTCCAACCGATGGCGAGCAGCGCGATGAAAGTCGCGCAGGTACCAATCGCCACGCGACTCTGCACTACCTTCGCATTCTTCCCATATCCGAACTGACTGGCCAAACGATTCCACAAAGCCAGGCCAATGAGACACGCAAGTGTACCGATGACAGTCATCAATATTTCTGACTCACCCATCGCCCGCAGGTCGCTGGCATCACCACCGACATCGGACCAGCCGAAACCGATGTACGCACCATTGGCCATCAGACAGAAACCCGCGAAGAAGCGGAAGAGAAAGGCGAACGTCGTACGACAAGCGGCTGCGGTGATCCACATCAGCAGCGGCAAAGCAACCCCAACGATCGGCCCCATCCACGTGATGAATCGTGAACTGTCATTGGCAGCAACATCTGTGCGCGAAAATGAAAACGGATGAAGCACCACTCGCTCAACCTTCGCACCAACCATCCACGCTGCCAGCACATGCCCCAGTTCATGCACCGCCATCATGCCCAACCAGCAGGTGGGCACAATCGATAGTGCCAGCACCCAGCGGGGCCAGCGAGATGCATGCGATGACTCCATTTTCAAACGACTTTCTATTTAGCCGTTCGCCTTGGCGAACGGAATCCTTCACGCCAGAATGCCTTTGACGACTTTTCCATGCACATCGGTCAGGCGGAAATCTCGCCCTTGAAAACGATACGTCAGCTTGGTGTGATCGATGCCTAAGAGATGCATCACGGTGGCGTGGAGGTCGTGAACGTGGACGGGATTTTCCACGACGTTGTAGCTGAAGTCATCGGTCGCGCCGTAGATGGTGCCGGTCTTGATGCCGCCGCCTGCGAGCCACATGGAGAAGCAGCGTGGATGATGATCGCGGCCGGCCTCAGCGTTTGTGTAATCGCCTTGACCTGCAACGCCTCGGCCAAACTCGCCGCCCCAGATGACGAGTGTGTCATCAAGCATGCCTCGTTGTTTGAGATCTTTGATGAGCGCTGCCGAGGGCTGATCGGTATCGCGGCAGCGCGCCACGCACCAGGATTCCAATCGCGAGTGATGATCCCAATCAGGATGAAAGAGTTGGATAAAGCGCACGCCGCGCTCAGCCATGCGGCGAGCGAGAATGCAGTTGGCCGCATAAGAACCAGGCCTTCGCGATTCGGGGCCATACAGATCGAAAGTTTCCGGCGGTTCATCCGACAAATCCATCAGCCCCGGCACCGAGGTCTGCATGCGATAGGCCATTTCATATTGCCCGATGCGCGTAGCGATTTCAGGATCATTGGTCGCATCGAGCTTGGCCTGATTTACCTGACCCACCGCATCGATCATCGCCTTGCGCAGATGCGAAGGCATGCCATCGGGGTCCTTGAGAAAAAGCACCGGCTCTTTCGCATTGCGAAACTTGACGCCCTGATACCGCGAAGGCAGAAAGCCACTGCCCCAGTAATGGTCGTAGAGCGGCTGATCGCTTGGCCGCTGCATGCGCGAGACGAGAACGACGTAATCAGGCAGTTCACGATTGTCTGAACCCAGGCCGTAGCTGACCCACGCACCCATGCTGGGACGCCCCGCAAGCTGATGCCCGCTGAGCATGAAGGTCATCGCCGGTGCGTGATTGATGTAGTCAGTGTGCATTGAGCGCACGACGCAAAGTTCGTGAGCGATGGAAGCGGTGTGCGGAAGCCAGTGGCCGATCTCGGTGCCGTTGATACTGTTGCGAAGGAAGCGCGTCTTGGCGGGCATGACGAGTTGTTTCTGATTGGCGGTCATGCCGGTGAGACGTTGACCCTTGCGAACGGAGTCGGGCAGTTCCTTGCCTGCCCATGCTTGAAGTTGAGGCTTGGGATCGAAGAGTTCGATCTGCGTCGGGCCGCCGGACTGAGTGAGAAAGATGACGCGTTTAACCTTGGGCGAAAAGAGTGGGGCAGTGGCAGCGGCA
>CAZYQL010000072.1:11582-20295 GCA_964650055.1 uncultured Phycisphaeraceae bacterium
GAGCAGGCGCGGAAGCGGCCGCAGTGCGATCGGCGAGCATGCCTTGCAGCGCCATCGCGCCTAAGCTGACGCCCATCGACTTGCCCAGAAAATATCGCCGGGTCATCGGCAGCACATGGTTGCCCAGCGCTGCTTGTGCTTTTTGTGTTTGTGCATGATTCATGTCGTCACTCCCTGCTGATGGCTTCATCCAGATTCATCACCGCCGAGGCCACCAGCGCGTAGGACGCAAGCTGCGGCAACTGCTTCTTCAATTTCACATCCACCTGCCACTGACCGCCCTCAAGCGACTTGGCTGCATCGGCAGGATGATCGCGGTAATACGCTATCGCCTGGTCATACAGCTTTGAAAAAGTCGCACGCTCCAAGGCAGTCGCATCGCGCTGAAGCACGCGCTGCACGATCCAGTTGATGCGATCTTCATGCGTCTTTACGTTGCTGTCCGTAAGCGAAGCCGCCGCCAGTGCGCGTGAGGATTCGAGGTACGTTAGATCATTCATCAGCGTCAGCGCATGCAGCGGCGTATTGGTGCGCAGCACGCGCACTTCGCAGACGCGCCGCTGCGCGTTATCGAAAAGAAACACCGGCGCTGCGGTGCGACGCCAGAAGGCGTAGAGCGTTCGCCGGTACTGGTCCGGCCCAACCGTTGCGTCATACTTGAACCGCCCCATCGTGATGTCTTCCCAAACGCCATCGGGGTGATAAGGCTTCACCGGCGGCCCGCCCATCGCTTGATTAAGTAATCCCGAATGACGCAGTGCCGCATCGCGCAGCATCCAACTGGGCAAGCGAAAGCGATTGGCGCGGGCCAGCAGACGATTGTCCGGGTCAAGCAGAAGCAGATCACTCGACACCACCGAGCTTTGGCGATAGGTGGCGCTCATCACGAACTCTTTGATGAGGCTGCGAAGATTCCATTCGCTCTCGACGAGCTGCACCGCGAGATAATCGAGCAGCGCCGGATGCGTCGGGCGATCGCCCTGAGCGCCAAAGTCTTCGGGGGTTCGCACGAGTCCGCTGCCGAAGATCGTCTGCCAGAAGAGATTGACCGTAACGCGGGCAGCCAGTGGATTCTGCTTGTCAACGATCCATTTCGCCAGACCGAGCCGATCGCGCTTTGCATCGCCAGGCCAAGGCGAAAGCGATACAGGCGTGCCAGGCTCAACCACCTCGCCCTTCTTATCCCACTCACCGCGAAGCAGCAAATTCGTAACGCGCGGCTTGTCTCGCTCCTTGAGCACCATGACATTCACACTGGCAGCACTGCGAATTTCAGCGACTCGACTGTTCACGCGATCGAGCAGCACCTTCGCTTCCTGATACGCAGCGTCATCCGCCAGATACTGAGCACGAAGATCACTGCGTAATTTCGCGGGCAGCTTGGCCAGGTCATCAACCTTGATCTGTGCCAATTGTTCCAGCGGCGATGCGGTGACGAGCTTCGTGATCGGCCCTGCTTCATTCGTGAGCGACAGCCGAAATCTTCCGATGCTCTGATGCCCTTTGAGGGGCCGATGCAGAATCTCAACGCGCAGTTCTTCATCCTCTGCAAGATGAACATCCTCCGCGAAGGCGATCACCGCAGTCAGTGACTGCTGATCATCCTTGATGCCGTGGCTGGCCCAGCCTGAACGCGGATCATCATCGAGAAGACCGGCGACGGGGCCGTAGCCGCCGGCTGCTTTTTTGTCCGCTGAAAAACTGGCAACCGCACTTTCAATATTCACCGGACGATCCTGCGAACCATCCATGCTGCGAGCTGAGACTTTGAGGCCAGTCGCGATGAAGTGGCCATCTTCTGAGCGGGCTAGCTTGGCACCTTTGAGCGCATCTTCGCGAAGGATTTCGATCTTCAAGCCGGTGATGCGTTTCATCGGCGAGCGCAGATGAAGGATGTAATCCTCATGCCTGCTATCGGGGCCAGTGGCGATGATTGATCCATCTTGCTGCTGCGTGAGAATCGCGCCGCCGGTGGTGCGCAGAACGCCGGGATGGATCACGCTCCATGACGCGTGGCTCTGTGCCTGATTGATGCGTTTGTGTTGCTCGCCGAGCCAGGCAACAAATGCTGGTTCCGCTTCTTTCGTGATCTTGTCGAGCTGAGCATTTCGCCGCTGCGATTCAGCGTTAGCCGTGGCGAGCAGCGACGCATTCACCGGCGAGTCCACCTTCATATAAGGCTTCGCGCCTGTGCCAGCCTGACCGTTTTCATCGATGCTGTTGAAGAAGGCAAAGAGCTGGTAATACTCCGCATGCGTGATCGGGTCGTACTTGTGCGAGTGACACTGCGTACACCCGAGTGTCAGTCCCAGCCAGAGCGTGCCCAACGTTTCAACGCGATCCATCACGTAATCAATGCGTGATTCTTCAGGATCACGGCCGCCTTCGCCGTTGGTCATGTGATTGCGAAAAAACGTGGTGCCCAGAATCTGCTCAGGCTTGGCCTGCGGCAACAGATCGCCGGCAAACTGCTCGATGGTGAACTGGTCATATCGCTTGTTCTCATTGAACGACTGCACCACCCAGTCGCGCCAAGGCCAGTTGGTGCGCGTCACATCCTGCTGAAAGCCATCGGTGTCGCTGTACCTTGCCGCATCGAGCCAGACCATCGCCATGCGCTCGCCAAAGTGTGGCGATGCCAGTAGCTGATCGACAACTTTTTCGTAAGCATCAGCGCTCTTGTCATTCACAAACGCTTGCGTCTGTTCCCAAGTCGGTGGCAAACCAGTGAGATCGAAACTGAGGCGACGAATCAGTGTGCGGCGATCCGCCTCGGGCGACGGCGTCAGCTTCTGTTGCATCAAACCATCGAGAACGAAATGATCAATCGCATTGCGCGCCCAAGGCTTGCCTTGCACTGCTGCTGCCCCTGGTAACTGCTGCTTCTTCGGCACCACCAGTGACCAGTGCGGCTCCCATGTCGCCCCCTGGTCGATCCATTTTTTCAGCGTCTGAATCTGCGCCTTCGAGAGCTTCTTGTTCGCCTTCACCGGCGGCATGATCTCATCGGGATCGCTGCTGATGATCCGCTGATACGCCAGGCTCTCCATTGGCTTGCCCGCCACGATTGTCGCCTCACCATCGCGCGCCGCGAATGCCGACTCGCGAACATCGAGGCGCAGCTTGGCCTTGCGATTGCCTTCATCTGGCCCGTGGCACTGAAAGCAATGATTCGAAAGGATCGGGCGCACATCGCGATCAAAATCAATCGCCTCCTCCGCAGCAAGAGCGGTCGGCACAAGTGCGAAAGCAAACGTGAACACCATTAACAAATTCAGACGCTTCTGATTCATAGCCCTATTGAAGCACACTTGACCGTAAATGTCATGCAGAATTGCCATCTCTCGAAGATAGTTTTTCCAGGCTCTGTTCGACAATGTGATGCCTTATCAGAGCCGCGGTGCTCTGGCATCGGTCGCGTGTTTGCGTTAGCGTGGTTGGTTCAGGTTGTACCTCAATCTTCTGGAACGGAATCCCAGTCATGGCAGTGATGCTCGAAGCAGCGAATATGAACCGAGTGGTGAGGCCCGGGCCACGCGAACGCACTGTGCGAAATGAGCGAGGCGAAGTGGAACATGTCCCCGGCGACTGGGCGCTGTTGCGTCCCGGTGATGCGGGCCTGACGCGGCGCGTCAAAGCAGCGGGGCCGACGTGGACGATGCAGGAAAAAGTCGGCCGCAAGATTTTCTCGCGCGGCATCTGGGCACCGGCCAAGAACATCACGCACTGCCAGACACAACTCGAAGCTGAGCGATCGACTGATGCTTATCAGAAGAAGCAAGAAAGTGCCGCGCTTCGGCGAGACAAAGTTCAATCGCAGTACGTCACCACCTTTCGCCAGACCGTGCTCGATTTTCTCGCCTTCGCGCCGTGTCATGAAGCGATTGCCCAGCAGCTAGCGGACGCTGTGACCTCGCATGCCACGCCCGTCGGCAGCGGCACTGTGGCGCGAACGAAACGCATCGCTGTGGAAGATCGCGCTGAGGCGGCGGTGATCGCATGGATGCGCCACCAGACCACCGCCTACGACCTCATGACCATTGCGCGCATCAAAGGCCAGCGCCGCGAAGTGCGGCGAATGCTCGCCCAGCGTTCGAAGAATCTGCTCGTTCGTTATCGCAGTGGCGAACCTGTTGACTCGGCACAGTGCCCTTTGCAGAAGGCGCTCAAAAGCTGATCGCAAAACTGATCGATGGACTTCGTTCGCCAAGGCGAACGGCTAACTAATTTGCTGCGCTCTGGCCGCTGACAATTGCGCTCTTTCCCCGTACACTACCGCCGCTATGGCCAAGACCACCAAAATCACGTCAAAGAAGTCACCCGCACGCCGCACGAGAAACGTGAGCAAACTCGCTGCTGATGTCGAAGCGCCTGCGGTGAAACCGATGACGTACAAAGACTCGGGCGTTGACATCGAAGCAGGCGATGCGGTTGTCGATCTGATCAAGGGCCATTGCCGCCGCACTTTTGGCCCGCGTGTGCTCGGTGCCTTTGGCGGCTTCGCGGGTTGCTTTCGACTGGACTACAACGAAAAACTTTTCAAGCGCAACTACAAAGAGCCGGTGCTCATCGGCTGCACCGATGGTGTGGGCAGCAAGATCAAACTTGCCGCCGAGCTGAAAATCTACGACACCGTGGGCCAGGATCTGGTCGCGATGAATGTCAACGATCTGATCGTCCAAGGCGGCGAGCCGCTTTTTTTCCTCGATTATGTCGCTGTCAACAAAGTCATTCCGCACCAGATTGCGGCCATGGTCAAAGGCGTGGCTGATGGGTGTGAACTGGCGGGCTGTGCGCTGCTGGGCGGTGAGACAGCGGAGATGCCCAGCGTCTATTCGCCGGGCGATTTCGATATGGCGGGCTTTGCGGTGGGTGTCTGCGAACTTAAGAAAATCGTCGATGGCTCCAAAATCGAATCGGGCGACATCATCCTGGGCCTGGCCGCGTCGGGCATCCACTCCAACGGCTACTCGCTCGTCCGCGCTATCGTCAAACAGGCCAAGCTCGACATTCACAAAATGTATCCGGAAGTTGATCCGACCAAGTCGCTGGGCCAAGTGCTGCTGACCCCGACACGCATCTATGCGAAGTCGATCGTCTCGGTCCTTCGCAAGTACAAAGTGAAACAGGTCATCACCGGCATGTCGCACATCACCGGCTCAGGCCTGCCCGGCAACATCCCGCGCTGTCTGGGCGATAAATTCAATGCCGTGATTCAGCGCAAAAGCTGGACGCCCAACCCGATTTTTCCGTTCCTACAAAAGCATGGCAACGTCGCCGAGTCGGAAATGTTTGACGTGTTCAACATGGGCCTGGGCTATGTCGTGATCGTTAAGCCACACTTCGCCGATCAGGTCGCTCAGTTCCTACGCAAACAGGGCGAAACCGTCAGCGTGGTCGGCAAGATCACCGCAGGCACCGGGCGATGCATTCTCAAGTGATCGCACTGATCAGACATTTATAAAATGAAATGATCGTGTGGCACTGGCGGCCCCCTGGCCGTGCCACACTGATCCGTTTTCAAATGCAACCCGAACTAAAAATCCAACAGCTCCCACAAGCTGGCGAAGTCATCAGTCCACAGCACCTGGCGCACCAGATGTGGATTGGGCTTGCCGACTTCGACTTCGTCACTCTTTTCGTCGTCAAGACCGCGAAGGGTTGCGAGGTATTGCTCGGTGACTGTCTCCATGTACCACCAAGGCTCTGCGTTGACATCTTCGTCAGCCGCCTTCGCAAACGCCTCGTTGCGAGTCAATAAAACCCAGGATGAACTGCTCACTCCTTTGGAACTATCCGCACTGTTGGAGATCAGAACAATCTTGCAATTCAGCTCTTTCGCCAAGGCATAAGTCACAGGCTTCAGATCAATGAAGCGATTGGAAATGTGCAGCGCGAGGATGCCATCGGGCTTGAGATGTTTGAAGTACATCTGCCCGCATTCCTTGGTCAGCAGGTGCACGGGAATCGCATCGCTGGAAAACGCATCGACCGCCAGCACATCGAAGTGCTGTACTTCGCCTCGCTCCAATTCGCGCTCAAGCATGACGCGTGCATCGCCCAGCACGACTTTCAACTCCGCCTGACAATCGCCCAGATAGTAGAACCACTTGCGAGCGATCTCCTCCACAGCGGGATTGATTTCGTAGATGCGAACCTTATCGCCCTTGCGGCCATAGCTTGCAGTGGTGCCTGTGCCCAGGCCGATGGAACCGATGTGCAGCGAGCGCAGCGCGGGATCAGGATCGCTGCGGCGTGGATGCTCCTCGATGGCGATGCCCACGCCGCTTTCGCGGCCGTAGTAGGACGTGTGCCAGCGGCGCTGCGGTGCATCATTGATGAACTGGTGGCCATGCATGATGCGGCCGTGCACGAGTTTGTGCTGCGGGCCAAGGTCTTCGGTCTTAAAGCCACCTTCGCCATCATCGACGGAGATCGAGTAACTCTTGTCCTTTTCAACGTGAAGAACGCCATAGAAATTTCGCGTGGTGAAGATCGCTTCGCGGTCGGCAATCTCGACATGCTTGTAGAGCGCAATCATGAGCGCGAAAGGCAGCACGCTTAGAGCGATCATGCTGAAGAACGGCCGCTTGTTCCAACTGACACGCAGGCGATCAGCTGTGAAGGCGAGCAGAATGAAACCGATCGCCGCGCTGGGAATGGCGAAATAAGACTTGCCATTGGGGAACGCCTTGGGATCCGTGATGACGACATGAAAATACTCGCGCCACGTATCGAGGAAGCGAGCAACGCTGCCCATGTCTTCAAACTTCGCAGCCACCGCGTCATCGATGGACTCAAGCGGATCGACCGTTAGCAGCAGCACCAGTGCCGCGGCAACAAAACCGGCGCCCGCTGTCACCGCAAAGGGCCAGATGCTGATGCGCTGAAGCTTGGAACCCACGAGCGATGAGCGCCACCATGCGATGACGATGACCAGTGCCGCGAAACCCAGAGCGATGTGATATTCGTAATAACCGCTAAGCGTCATTGGCGCGAGCACTGCGACGCAAAGGCCGCCCAGCGCGCCGCCTGCGGAGATGAGCAGATAAAAGAGCGTGAGGTATTTGGGATTGGGCTTGGCGCGGACGAGTTCGCCGTGACAAAGCATGCACATGGCGAACATGCAGCCGCTGTAGCCGACGATCTGAAGCCAGAGCTCCGCATGCACACCTTCATGCAGCAGCACAATCACCACCGGCAGAGCAATCAGCGCCAGCGGGCCAAACACCGCACGGCTGTACCATCGCTCATTGTCAAAACAAATGATGAACGTGATCAGATAAAGCGACAGCGGAATGATCCAGAGAAACGGCACCACCGCCACTTCAGCAGTGAGCTGATTCGTCGTCGCCAGCAGCATCGCTGAGCCTGATGCAGAGAGAAAAAGCCAGAGCAGAATCACGCCGATGGATGGCGCGGTCTCGCGCGGCTTTCGCTCGATGATCGGATCGAGCAGCGCCTGTCTTTCGAAATCAGGATGGAGATCAGCGGCAGGTGCAGCGGCAGGTGCAGTTGATGAAGCCTTGGTCGCAGTGGCTTCGAGGTTGAGCATTTTCCACGCGCACCAGGCGCAGCAAAGAGCAAAAACTCCAAAGCCAACCGACCAGGAAATGACCTGCATCTGGCGCGAGAGATTCGTCTCAATCCAGATGGGGAACGTGAGGAGCGCCAGCAGCGAACCGAAGTTGGAAAGCGAATACAAACGATAAGGCGAACGGCCGGGATACGTCGCACTGAACCAGTTCTGAAGCAGCGGCCCGGTGGAAGAGACCAGCATGTAAGGCATACCCAGCGTCGCTGCCAGCAGCAGCAAAATGCGCAGCGTCGGCGCGCTGCCATCGACGGGTCGCCAGTCAGCACTGGGCTCAATGGGCATGAAGATGAGCGCGATGCCGAGCATCACCAGATGAATGATGGCCTGCTTGCGCCAAGCGAAGCGCCCCAGAAAGTGCGCATAGGCATACCCCACCAGCAGCACCATCTGGAAGAAGAGCATGCAGGTCGTCCAGACGCCACTGGTGCCGCCGAACCAAGGCAGGATGTACTTGGCGATCAGGGGTTGAACCTGAAAGAGGAGAAAGGCACTGAGAAAAATCGTCGTGGCAAATCGGAGCATGAAAGTCATCCCGAAGCAGCGCGCCAGCCGATAGCAGAAACCCGTTCGTACGCTATTGATTCCGACCTGCTTTGACCTCGCGCGGGCATCAATATACCCGCTTGGCCGACTGATTTGTCCACGGTGAACTTCTGAATCGCCTTCAACGCCAATATTCCTCTGTCGCAATTGCATGCGACTTGCCCCGCACGGTCAAAGGGGCATTTGCAAATCTTTTTTAACCTCGATATAATGGTTAAATGACCTGCGGATGTCGCAGGTGTTTACATCTCATGATGCCCAGGCTTCTCTCCATAATTAAATTAGAAGAGTGCCAGAGTGTTATGGCCCTTTTTGGAGCGTTGCTATGAAGCTTTATGTTGGAAACCTCTCTTTCAAGACGACCGAAGATTCTCTTCGGGACCTCTTCTCGCAGCATGGTACTGTCGATGAAGTGGCAGTCGTCAACGACCGTGAAACCGGTCGCCCCCGTGGCTTTGCTTTCGTGACCATGTCCAGCGCCGATGAAGGCAATGCCGCCATCGAAGCTATCAATGGCCAGGAATTCGAAGGCCGTTCACTCAACGTCAACGAAGCTCGTCCCAAGACCGAAGG
>CAZYQL010000073.1:0-3507 GCA_964650055.1 uncultured Phycisphaeraceae bacterium
TGCCTGCGCATGATCTTCCCTGTCGGATTCCTTGGCAGCGCATCGAGCACCTTGATCTCGCGTGGCACCTTGAACTGAGCCAGATTTTCACGGCACCACGCACGCAGAGCTGTCTCATCAAATGCAGCATCTTCTTGCAACTCTACGAAGGCGATGGGCAACTCGCCGCGCAGGTCGTCCATTTTGCCGATGACGGCGGAGTCCTTCACGCTCGGGTGTTTGTTGAGCACTTCTTCGATCTCGCGGGGGAAGACGTTTTCGCCTGCGATGATGAGCATTTCTTTTTTGCGACCGGTGATGAAGAGAAAGCCATCTTCATTGAGCCTTCCAAAATCGCCTGAGCGGAAGTAGCGCTCGCTGGTGATCTCGCCATCACGATCAGTGGTTTTGATGTCAACGAAGACCGCTGCTGTTTGCTCGGGCAGGTGGTAGTAGCCTTGCATGATGTGCGGGCCGGCGATGAGCACTTCGCCATCGGTGTTTACAGGCAGAGGCTTGTCGTGATCATCGACGATGAGCAGCTTCACACCAGGCAGGGCGGTGCCTACAGCCTTGCGATGGAAAAGATCTGGCACCGATAGCGTCGTGACCGGTGATGTCTCGGTCAGGCCATAGCCTTCGAGGAGTTTCACTTTGAACCGCTCTTCAAACTCTTCGAAGACCGCTGCGGGCAACGGTTCGCCGCCGCTGATGGCCAGGCGCATGGTGACGAAATCCTCGGCGGTGGCACCCTTGACGGCAAGTATGGCGCCGTACATTGAAGGCACTGCCATGAAGATTTCCGCTTTGTGTTCGCGGATGAGACTGACCAGTCGCTTGGGTGTGAAGCGGGCGGTATAGACGACATGAGCGCCGACCTTGAGCGGCAAGAGTGTGAGGGCGGTCATGCCGAAGCTGTGAAACTGAGGGAGGATGCCAACGAAGGTGTCGGCGACGGTGAGGTTCGCTTTGATGATCGAAGCCTGAACATTGCAGGCGAGATTGGCGTGACTGAGCATGACGCCTTTGGGCCGGCCGCTGGTGCCCGAGGTATAGAGGATGATGGCCAGGTCGCTGCCGGTTCTGAATGAAGGCCAGCGAAGCGGGGGGATGCCCTTGAAATCGACCTGTTCGATGAGGATGATTTTGATGTGAGCGGGCACGACCTGCGGGCCGCCGATGTAATCGAGCATGGCCTGCACGGTGATGATGGTGTCGATGTCGCTGTCTTCGATGACGTAGCGGATTTCCTCTTTGGCGAGCAGGTAGTTGAGCGGCACGGCAGTGCGGCCGGTCATCCAGGTCGCCAGCAGCGCCACCGGGAACATGCCGCTGGTGGGCAGCAAAATGCCCACATGGTCCCGGCTGGTGGTGCCATCGATTTTGTCAGCGAGGAAGAGTGAACCGCCTAGAATCTGGCCGTAAGTGAAGGTCCGCTGGTCATCGGTGACCGCCAGTTTTTTGCGGTTGCGAAGGCAGGAAAGAACGATGGGCCAGAGCATACTCATGAATGTGGACCCAGGCGGTGAAGAAGCGTCGTCCTAAAGACCTTCGACACGAGCAGTGGAGAAAAACCAGTGAACTGACCGATTTCATAATGGGTAGGTCGCAGGATGCGTTACACTACCGATTATCGATACACTCGGCTAACGGAGTAGCCCCCATGTTCATTTTTCTTCACGCACATGCTTCTCGTCGCCTTTCACGGTTGATCGCCTTCGCCCTGACCTTGGCGGTTTCCCTTTCCATCATCGGCTGCGAATCCACCGGCAGCGGTGTCAACGGCCAACTCGCCACCGCCTACCAGTCGTATCACAGCGGCAACTACGCCGCTGCCTATTCGCAGGCCAAGCCCTTCGCCGATTCCTATGGATCAGCCTCGACAGAAGGGGCCTACCTCACCGGCCTCAGCGCGTTTCAACTGCGCAATGGCAGCGAAGCTGAGCGCTACCTCCATCAGGCCGTTCGCGGCGAAGATCGCACCATCGGCGGCCAATCCATGGCGATGATCGGCCGCATTTATGCCGGCCAAAATCGTCACGAACGCGCTATCGAAGCTTATGCCGAGGCTGCCCGCAGACTCACCGGCGAAGACCGCGCCAACGCGCTCTTCTACACCGCCTTGAGCCAGCAGAGCCTAGGACAGTGGGAACCGGCTCGCATCAATCTCATCATGGCCAAGCAAGCTTCAAGCGATGCGGCGTTCATCACGAAAGTCGATTCGTATGTCGGCGTTCGCGCCTGGACCGTGCAGGTCGGGGCCTACAGCGATCAGCGCAATGCACAGTCAGCCGCGACGAATATCTCCGGCAAAACTAATTCAATGCTGATGGGCGCACCACGCCTTGTCCCCGCCACCGATGCGAATGGCAAGAAACTCGTGCTCGTGCAGGTGGGCCAGTTCCCCAGCGAATTTGCTGCGATGTCAGCCCGCAATCGTCTGAGCGGCAACGCGGAAGTCGTGCCGATGATGGCATCGCGGTGATTTGTTCGCCGCTTGCGGCTTCGCTCCTCGCCGCCCGCCCTTGGCATTGTTTTACTTTGTCTGCATCGCCTGCAGTTTGGCTTCTCGTTTGAGTGTCTTGGCTGTGTCTGCTCGTTTCCATATCTTGGGCCCAACGTGAGCATCGAGATCGCTTTGCAATTTTCGAATGGCCTCTTCCAATGCCAAGCGGTGGGCTTCCATTTCTTCGTGCGTGGCATCAGCAGGAATATAAATCGGATCACCGCCGGCGATGGCTGTTTTGGAGAAAGGCAAGGGCAGGCGGAATCTGTCCCACGACTGAAAGCGCCAGAATCTCTTGCTGCATGAAGCGATCGGAATGATCGGCCGACCGGTCATTTTGGCCAGGAGAATGATGCCGGGCTTGGCCTGCTGGGCTGGGCCGCGTGGTCCGTCAACAGTGATGGCTGCATCGGTGCCGCTGCGAACGATGTGGGTGAGGTCTAGCAGGGCGCGGGTGCCGCCACGGGAACTGGAGCCTCTGGCGGTGGTGAAGCCCAGGCCATGCAATATGCGATCGAGAATCTGCCCATCGGTGGAGAGGCTGGTGACCACGCACACACCTCGGCCACGCCAGCCACAGACAATGGGCAGACACGAGCCGTGCCACAGGGCAAAGATCAACGGCTTCTTGTCCGGGCCTCGTAAAGTTTCAAGTGTCTGAGGAACGCTTCGGCCTGAGGTGATCCGGTTGGCGAAGTGAATGCGATAGCGCAGCGTCAGCGCCAGCATCCTGATGATCATCGTGCCCAGCAGACCGACCAGCGCGACAGTCAGTCGCTTTTTGAAGGGCAGCGCTGCAGGCTTGTCCGGTTCCTGCGAAGGCGAAGGGACAGCTTCGACGGCAGTCATATCCGCGAGTTCATCCGTTGAGTCTTCGCTGGCTTGGTGGGGCATCTGGCTCGTACTCCCCTCCTCCAGGTCTCTATAGGCGGCGACTCGCAAAGGCGAGGAGGGGTAGGGGAGGGTTGGATTATCGATGATCAAAAACGCTACGTGCAATGGACTTCATCGAGCGCTGACCC
>CAZYQL010000073.1:3607-20140 GCA_964650055.1 uncultured Phycisphaeraceae bacterium
GGATTATCGATGATCAAAAACGCTACGTGCAATGGACTTCATCGAGCGCTGACCCTCCCCTAACCCCTCCCTAAGAGGGAGGGGAATAAGATTTACGCCTTGATCTGATTTACGCCTTGATCTGACTTACGCCTTGATCTCATAGCCAGCGCGCTGTGCTCGCTTGAGCCAGCCGTTGGCTTCTTTGTCATCCACGATTTCCTGCTTGACCGGGTCCCACTTGAGCGGGCGTTCGAGACGAATGGCGATGTTGGCCAGGTGGCAGGTGGTGATGATGCGGTGATGCGA
Source organism: uncultured Phycisphaeraceae bacterium (assembly GCA_964650055.1). Taxonomy (GTDB): domain Bacteria; phylum Planctomycetota; class Phycisphaerae; order Phycisphaerales; family Phycisphaeraceae; genus JTS-RE9. Next base: position 3,896 of record CAZYQL010000073.1, read on the forward strand.
AAAGACATCGGAGATCGGCTGCTTCTTGTCCTTCACCGCATTGATGAAGTTGGTGTAGTGATCAGTCAGCGGTGCGCCCTTATAGGTCTTGATCAGATCCTCTTCAGTGATCGGGGCCTTCTCTTCGGCGACGGCGGGCTCGGCGGGGACTTCGGGATTTTTATCCTTCGCGGGAACCGCAGGCTTGGCGGGCTTGCCGGGTTTGTTCTCGAAGGCACCGGTGCGCTTGCCGCGCGAGACGAAGATGGTGCCTTTCTCGCCTTCGAAGGTGATACCGTTGGCACCATCATGGCGAAGGATGAGTTCGGTGCCGTTCTCGAACTTGCAGGAGATGTTGAACTCGGTCGCGGTGGTGTAGCCGTTGTAGATGCCTTGATCTTTGGAGGTGCCTTGCACGAGGATCGGCCCGGTGTTTTCCAGGCCACAACCCCACTGCGCAATATCGACATGGTGAGCGCCCCAGTCGGTCATTTTGCCGCCGGAGTATTCGTACCACCAGCGGAACTGGTAGTGGCATTTCTGCTTGATGTAAGGCGTCAGTGCCACTTGGCCCTGCCAGCGTTCCCAGTCCAATTCAGTAGGGGGCTGCTCGACTTTGAATGGCCCGCCCTTGTCGCCGCCGCCGATGGCGCAGGTGACTTTGAGTACCTTGCCGATGTGGCCGTTGCGAACGAGCGTGACCGCTTCAATGAATTTGCGATCGCTGCGCTGTTGCGTGCCGACCTGGAAAATGCGGCCGGTCTCTTCGACGACTTTGCAGATGATCTTGCCTTCGTCGATGGTCAGCGTCAGCGGCTTTTCGCAGTAAACATGCTTGCCGGCCCGCATCGCTTCGACGGCGATCTTGGTGTGCCAGTGATCAGGGGTGGTGATGACGACGACATCGAGATCCTTGCGCTGGATCAGTTCTTCGTAGTGGGAATAGGTGTCGCAGCCTTCGCCGCGGCCGAGTTTGCGATTGCGTTCGCCGATGGAATTCTTGGCGCGTTCGAGGTACTTCTTATCCACATCGCAGGCGGCGACGGCGTGGACGTTTGGCCGACCACTGAGGCCATCGACATGCGACATGCCGCGTGAGCCGACGCCGATGAAGCCCAGGGTCACACGATCGCTGACGGGCAGATTTTTATCATCGCCCAATACTGAACTGGGCACGATCATCGGCGCAGCCAGCGCAGAAGCGGCAGCGGCAGCAGACTTCACAAAAGTACGACGAGTTAGTTCGTTGGACACAGGCGAACTCCATGTGGAAAGGAACGAAACAAGATCCAGTGACAACCCCGTCATCATACCGCGTGATCGCTTAATGTCATGCACAATTCATCAGCCATGACCACAACCGACGAATCTCGCCGCCGCATTCGCCACGCCTGATTCTTTTCCCTACAATCCGCATCGTTTGATTACCCGCCGCAATCCCCGACAATAGCGCAGACATGCCTTACCAACTAGAACCATACGACGTGGACATCGAGACCACGCCTTACATCAGTGAGCAGACCAAGAAGGGCGGCTCCAAGGGCGACCGCTGGACGCTCAACTTCGGCCCGCAGCATCCAGCCACGCACACCACGCTGCGCCTCGTGCTCGAGCTTGATGGTGAACGCGTCGTGCGTGCGGTGCCTCACATCGGCTACCTCCACTCGGGTTTTGAAAAGCTGGGCGAACATCACGATTACAATCAGTACGTCTGCACCTGCAGCCGCATGGATTACATCTCGCCCATCAGCAACGACATCGCCTGGCATGGAGCGGTGGAGAAACTTTTCGGGATTGATATCACGCCGCGCTGCACAGTGGTGCGCACGATTCTCGCGGAGCTTGGCCGTATCTCGAATCACCTGCTTTGCTGCGGTGCTGCGGCACTTGATCTGGGCGGCATCACGGCGTTCCTCTTCGGCTTCAACGAGCGCGAAGCGATTTACGACATCATGGACTTCATCTCCGGCCAGCGATTCCACCCCGACTACACCCGCGTGGGCGGCACGTCGCAGGACCTGCCTGATGAAGCGGTATTCAAGCGCATGGTGAAGAAGTTCATCAACGAAAATCTTCCGCCAACGATTGGCGATCTGGAGACGATGCTCAACCGCAACCGCATCTTCCGCGACCGCACCGAAGGCGTCGGCGCGATCTCCAAAGCTGACGCCACCGCATGGTCACTCACCGGCCCGCTCGCACGTTCTGCCGGTGTGAAACGCGATCTGCGAAAAGATGAACCTTACCTGTGCTTCAAAGACAACTGGGATGGCCAGGGTTCCAGCGCAGTCAAATTCAAAGTGCCCATCGCCCACACCGGCGATGTCTATTCGCGCTACCTCGTCCGCATGGAAGAGATGAAACAGTCGCGCGACATCATCAATCAGCTCATCGATGACATCCCCGGCGGTCCCATGAACGTGGGCGATGAAGGCAAAGTCGGCAAGCCTTCCATGGCCTCCGTCTATGGCTCCATCGAAGGACTCATTCAGCACTTCGAACTGATCATGACCAACCGCAAATGGGAAGCGCCGCTTGCGGAAGTTTATGCTGCTCAGGAATCCGCCAACGGCGAGCTGGGTTACTTCCTCGTCAGTGACGGCGGCCCCTGCGCCTGGCGCGCTGCGGTGCGCCCGCCATCGTTCATCAACTTTCAGGTCTTCCCGAAAATTCTCGAAGGCCACCTGCTCTCCGACGTCGTCGCCGTCCTGGGCAGCATCAACATCATCGCGGCGGAGCTTGACAGATAGTTCCGAGTTGTCGGAATTCGGTGCTGTGATCGCTTTGCAACTCGGAACTCGAAACTTTGAACTCGGAACTGATTCATGGCTTGGATCACCAAAAAATCTGCAACCACACAGGTTCCCCGTCGCGCTGAGCCTTGGCTCACCGATGCGATGAAGAAGCAGCTCACCGAGGTTTATCTCCCTCGCTTCCCGCGCAAGCAGGCGGCCACGATTCCCGCGCTGCACCTGGTGCAGGATGCGTATCGCTATGTGCCGTACCAGGCGTGCGAAGAGATCGCGGCATTCCTTGAGCTTGAGCCTTCGCAGATTTTCGATACCGCCTCGTTTTACGATGAATTCACGGTCGAGCAGCAGGGCCAGTACCTGATCATGATCTGCCAGTCGATCAGTTGCGAGCTGATGGGCCAGCCGGAGCTTCAGGAAAAAATCGCGCATAAGCTGGGCATCGAACCGTTCGAGACAACACCCGATGGCAAGTTCACGCTGCGTCCGTGCGAATGCCTGGGCTCTTGTGGAAGTGGGCCATGCGCACTGATCAACGAAGACCTGCACGAAGACATCACGATGGAAAATTTCGACAAACTGCTCGACTCGCTGCCCTGACCTGTTCTACTCCCCTCCCTCCTAGGGAGGGGCCGGGGGAGGGTCGGCGTACAATCAGAAATGCGTTTCTTAAGAGCATCGGAATCTGTATGAGATAATCAACAATCGGCACTCTGACTTGATCGCTTGCCGACCCTCCCCCAACCCCTCCCTAAGAGGGAGGGGAGTTCAAGACAGGTGACTCATGAACTGGTTTCAAAAACTCTGCCGCAACACCGGCCTGATGATTCACAACGCGATCCAGCCGTTGCGAAAACCCAAGAAGACGGTGACCAGGAAAACCGTCGAAGAGGAACGCGTGAACGAAACCACGATCCTGCGCCGCACGACGATCGAAGAAATCGAAGTCAAGAAGAAATAATCTGAAAAACCCCAAGCCCGATGGGGAGGCTCTGCGAACCGTCGGGGTAATGATTAAATGAAAACGCAGACAATACCCCGACGGCTCGCAGACTCGCCATCAGGCTTGCTCCGAAACTGCCTTCTGCCACTGCCTCCTGCCGACTGACACAACCCACCATGCTCAACGAACCCGTCATCTGCAAACGCATTCCCACCTGGCCCTGGGGCGATCCCAAGGATCGCCGGACTATTTCCTTTGCCGAGCACGTCGCCACGGGTGGCTACGTCGGGCTGGACAAAGCGCTGACGATGAAGCAGGCCGAGATCATCGAGGTGGTCAAGGCTGCTGAGCTGCGCGGCCGAGGCGGCGCTGGTTTTCCTGCGGGCATGAAGTGGTCTTTTCTGCCGCCGCCCGATGGCAAGCAGCGGTTTCTCGCGGTCAATGCCGATGAGTCGGAGCCGGGCACGTTCAAGGATCGGATGATCATCGATTTCGACCCGCAGCTTCTGCTCGAAGGTATGGCGATCTGCATGTTCGCCTGCAATCTCGACACCGGCTACATCTACATTCGCGGCGAGTACCACAAGCAGCGCAACATCCTCGAACAGGCCATCAAAGAAGCGTACGAAAATAAAATCTTCGGCCCGGGCTCCAAGCTCGGTCAGATCAACGGCCGCGATCCGCACTGCTACGTGCATCGCGGTGCGGGTGCTTACATCTGCGGCGAAGAGACCGGCCTGCTCGAATCCCTCGAAGGCAAGCGCGGCTGGCCCCGCATCAAGCCGCCGTTCCCCGCCATCGCCGGCGCCTTCGGTCGGCCAACCGTTATCAACAACGTCGAAACGCTCGCCAAGGTCGGCCTCATCATCGACCGCGGCGCAGAGTGGTTCAAGACAATGGGCGTGCCGCGTCCTGCTGGCGCTCCTCCCACGCAGCCCGCAAGCTATGGCCCCAAGCTGTTTGGCATCTCCGGCCACGTCAACAGGCCCGGCATCTATGAAGATAACCTGGGCGTGAAGGTTTCCGAGCTGATCGAAAATCACTGCGGCGGTATGCGGCGCGGCAAGAAATTCAAAGCCGCAATTCCCGGCGGCATCTCGATGGGTATTTTGTCCACCGATCAGTATCACGCGGAACTCGATTTCGATATCGGCCGCAAGTACGGCGTGCTGGGCCTGGGTACCGCGGGCGTCATCGTCATGGATGAAGACACCGACATGGTCGCGATGCTGCGCAACATCGTGCGCTTCTTCTCGCACGAAAGCTGCGGCCAGTGTACGCCTTGCCGCGAAGGTACGACGTGGCTTTATAAGATGCTCAGCCGCATCGAAGCAGGCATGGGCACCACGGCGGACCTCGACCTGCTGCTGGAAATCTCCGGCTCGATGGGCATCATGCCCGGCACCACGATTTGCGGTCTCAGTGATGGCGCGAACTGGGCGGTGCGCACCGTGCTCAACAAGTTCTGGGGCGATTTCGAGAAACGCGTCAAGCCCGTGAAAGTCGGCGTGCGGTTGCCGGTGTTGACGGCGCTATGAGGTTACGACTGGCCGCATTTGCATCGACACGAGTCAGTTCGACTTGTGGCATGACGCAGTGGCAATGCGATGAACCCGATGCTAATGTTCATTTATGGCAACCATTCAAGACATTGAGCAAGCGATCGAAAATCTTCCTCCGGAAGAACTGGAGAAGCTCCGCGATTGGTTTGCGCGTTTCGACGCAGCCCATTGGGATGAGCAGATTGAAGCGGATGTGCAAGCGGGGCATCTCGACAAGCTGGGCGATAAGGCCATCGCAGATTTTCAGAGCGGCCGCACCACCGAATTGTGAAACACCACGCCACGAAGTATTTCTGGGAATGCCACGAAGCTTTGCCCGCCCATATCCAACGGCTGGCGAACAGCCAGTTCGTTTTGCTTAAAAATGATCCCCGTCATCCTTCACTCCATCTGAAAAACGTCGGGCGTTACTGGTCTGTCCGTGTGGGCAGCCATTATCGTGCGCTGGCAGTGCGGGAAGATGAATGCATGATCTGGTTCTGGATCGGCCATCATGCTGAATATGATCGATTGATCACCGGACGGTGACGATCCCCATACCGTTAGCACCGGGCTAAGCCCGGTGCTAACGGTATGGGATACGACACATTTCGCATGGCGATTGTCATTTCGTGCGGTACAATTCGCCTTCATGTCACAACATCTGCTTGCGACCATGATCACCACCACCACCTTTGGCACATGGCTGCCCGGCGATCTGCGCGGGTATGTCGATGATGGCATTATTCTGCCCGGCAATCCTGCGCTCCTCGCCCACGCCAAGGCGATGATCAAGGGTGCAGCGGTATATCTTTCACGCGATGAACAGGCTGCTGCGCTTGATGGTCTGATCGCAGGCGCATCGGAATTCCAATACCGCCTGATCGCGGCATCGATCGAATCGTGGCACGTTCATTTTCTGATTGATCACGGATTCGATTCTGTGGCCGTGATGGTCGGACGTCTGAAAACCCGCATGCGCCAGGCCATTCGCAGCACCCGCATCTGGACCGCAGGTTATGACAGTCGATATTGTTTTGAAGAACGCGAAGTGCAAAACCGCTGGGCGTACATCAATCGTCATGCAGGCAGTCGCAAACTGCCACCGCCGCACGGCAACGTTCCGCCCACATCGTTCCGTTAGCACCGGGCTTAGCCCGGTGCTAACGGAACAGATCCATCACATTCACACCTGATTGGTCGGCAGCTCCCAGCCCTTGCGATACGTCTTGTGAATGAACTTATCGGCTTCGGGCGCATTGGTTGCCTTGAGATTCTTCGCGTCCCATTCGATCTTCTTGCCGGTGCGGTGTGCGACCACACCCAGCAGGTTGTGCTCGATGAGTTTGCCTGAGAAATCGAAATTGCACAGCGTGTCCGTCTTTGTGCCCTTGGCGGCGGCGAGCCATTCCTTGTGATGGCCCAAACTTTTGGCGATCGTGGGTGCCGGCTCAACGGCCTTGGAACCATCGAGCATCATGATGCTGCGACGATCGTAATCCGCCAGCAGTTTGCCCTTATCACCAACGAAGAGCGCCCCGATGCCGTGGCCTGCAACATTCACACCAAGCAGTTCGCTGGGCTTGGCCTTGCCGTCGTACCAGACAACTTTGCAGGCTTGTTCGTGAGCGCCGCTCCCGCGCTTGGGGTGCGTCCAGGTGATGGTCATGCGGTCGGGATAAATTTCCGGATGTGCCTCGGGTGCATCAGCTTCGCAGGTGTCGGGGAACTGCAGGCCAAGTGCCCAGTAAGGCAGATCGATGAGGTGGCTGCCCATGTCGCCGAGGATGCCGTTGCCGAAATCCCAGTAGCGATTCCAGGTGAGGTTGCCGGGCATGATGCCGTTCTGGTAATCGCGGAAGGGGGCCGGGCCAAGCCACATATCCCAGTTCAGATAGGCAGGCACCGGAGCCGCGCCTTTGGGCACCGGGCCTTGATTGCTGAAACGGTTGCACCACACGTGAGCCTCGGTGACGTTGCCGATGACACCGGCCTGAATCGCTTCGACGACCCGGCGATAGTTGTCATCCGCGTGAATCTGCGTGCCCATCTGCGTGGCGATTTTGTCCTTGCGTGCCAGATACGTTTCGCGCACCAGACGCGCTTCCCCCACGGTGTGGCCCAGCGGCTTCTCGCTGTAAACATGCAGGCCCTTGAGCATCGCACGAACGGAAGCAGAAGCATGTGTGTGATCGGTGGTGCTGATGACGACAGCATCAATGCCCTTGGGATCAGCGAGCAGTTCGCGGAAATCGGTGTACTGTTTCGCATCGGGAAAGCGTGAGCCGGTGCGCTTGAGCTGACGGTCATCGATATCGCACAGGGCGACGATATTTTCCGTAGCTGCGACCTGGCCCATGTTGTCTGCGCCTCGACCTGCGACGCCGATGATGGCGACATTGAGCTTGCCGCTGGGTGCAGTGGACTGGCCTGAGGCGCTGCTGGAGATGTAACCAATACCCGCAGCAATCGAGGCGGTCTGCTGAAGGAATCGACGACGGGTGGGACGATTGAACATATTGAACTCCTAGGGTGAGTCAACCATCATAACATGCATGGCAGAAAATCAAGCCTATTAGGAAAAATGCGCAAAAGCCGGGACACGAGCGAGTCGCTGCCTAGGCCAAGTCGCAGCTCAAGCCTTACGCCGTAATACCGCTAAGGCGATCCCACGCGGCGGCGAGAATAGCGCCGATGCCGGTGAACAGCAGCACGCCTTCCATGGGCACCTTGTACACGTCAGCCAGGTAATAGAGGACGATGGCGGCGACGATGACGACAACAATTTTGAGGTGGGCGAATCCGAGTGTCATGGTTTTTTCTCCTTGTGCCATTGGATTTACACCGCTGCGATTCGTCGTCAAGTCAATCGTGACGAAACTTGCTGATCACTTGTGCCAATAGCATGTACCAGTCCGCATGACCGTTACAGATGGTTCCCTTCTCCGCATCAGGAGTGTTTCATGCACCTTTCTTTTTGTCGCACTGCTTTGGCCGTCGCTGTTGCCTGTGGGCTTGCCTTTTTCATGGAAGGCACGCGTACACAAGCGAGTGACGCTAAGAAAAGCAGTGAATCGCAAGCAGCCAGTGCGACGGCCGCCCCCGTGAAGTCGCTGCGCAGCGGGCCTTGGTCGGATGTCAAGACCTGGGACGCCAGCAAGCTCCCTGGCGCGGGCAGCCACGTCATCATCACTGCGGGTACGACGGTGATCTACGATATCGAAAGCGAAGTGGCGATTCGCGAAGTGCAGGTCAATGGCAAGCTCACTTTCGCTCGGGATCGAAACACGCATCTGATCGTCGGACTGCTTCGGGTCACGCCCCAGCGCAGCGCAGGGGAGACCGGCGTGGAGGATATTGATGGCCATGATCACGCTGAAAAACACGGCGACAAACATAGCGATGAACATAGCGATGAACATAGCGACATTTCTGAAGATGATGTGAATGCACCGGCCTTGGAAGTGGGCACTGCCGCTGAGCCGATGCCTGCGAAGTTCACCGCTCGCATAGATCTGAAATACTTCGAAGGCATGGACCGCGAAAAGCTTCCCGCGATTCTGTGCAGGCCAGGTGCTCGCATGGATTTCCATGGCGCGCCCATGAATCGCACCTGGGTGAAGCTCGGAGCCTCGCTGAAAAAAGGCGACGATGTCGTCACGCTCAGCGAAGCAGTCACCGGCTGGCGCACCGGTGATCGCGTGGTCATCACCGGCTCCGTTCGCCGCAGCAAAGAAGGCAAACGCGAAGCCCATGACCCCTACGAAAGCTACACCCGCATCGATCCCACCAGCGAAGAGCGAATCATCAAAACCATCGATGGCCAGCGCATCACGCTCGATTCGCCTTTGATCGAAACGCACTACGGCGAAGGCCAGTTCCGCAGCGAGATCGCCAACCTTTCGCGAAATGTCATCATCCAAAGCGCTGACGCGGGCGGCAAAAATCCTTCCGCATTGCGCGGCCACACGATGTACCACCACGGCTCACTGGGCTCCATCAGCTACGCACTCTTCAAAAACCTCGGCAAAGAAAACGTCCTCGGTCGCTACCCCATCCACTTCCACCGCGTCAGCGACACCATGCGAGGCTCCAGCGTCATCGGCGCTGCCATCGTCGGCTCGCACAATCGCTGGGTCACTGTGCATGGCTCGCAGTATCTGGTCGTTCGCGATTGTGTCGGCTACCAATCCGTCGGCCACGGTTTCTTTCTCGAAGACGGCACCGAAGTCTATAACGTCCTCGATCGCAATCTGGGCATTCAATCCACGCAAGGCAAGCGCATGAAAAATCAGGCGCTGCCCTTTGATCCCAACGAAGGCGCTGCCTTCTGGTGGGCCAACGGTCGCAACACTTTCGTGCGCAATGTGGCCTGCGAAAATAATGAATATGGTTATCGCTATGACAGTCAGGGCAGTCGCAGCTTCAGCGCGGTGATGCTCATTCGTCAGCCAGATGGCAGCGAGAGCAAGGTCGATATCCGCACGATTCCGCACTACCGATTTCAACACAACGAATCGCACACCGAAGGGCTTTATGCTTTCGTGTTTGCCGGGACCAATGGCGTTGGGCCAGATACGAAACATCCGCATGTGCTGCGCGATCTGACGCTTTGGGAATCGCATTACTCGCTGCGCTCGCAGATTCCCACGATGCTCGTGGAGAATCTGCGCATCGATCGCGCTGCTTATGGCATCTATCGGCCTTGGTTTGATAATCACGTCTATCGCAACATTCACATGTCGCGCATGTCCACCGAGCCATTTAATCGCGGCCAGGATGATGACAGCGATCAGGCAGGCTCGATCACCGTCGATGGTCTGACTTTCAGCTCCATCGGCTACGGCGGCGCGATGCCTCTGATTCAGATGAGCGACAACAACCTCAGCGGCAAAGCGGAATCGCATTTCCGCAATGTGAAAGTCGAAGGCGAGATTCGCGAGAACCGCTGGCCTCTGGTCAATCGTGGCGGCGGCGCTGTCGTCAAACCCCGCACGGGAAAAGGCGTGCCGATTTATCTGCACGATTACTACGGCCAGGGCCAGCACGCGAAAGTGATGATGACAGACGCCCCCGACTTGGGCGCAGACAAACTCGATTATCGCAAGGAAGCCCCGCTCACCGGTGCTCATGCTGTCGTTGCTCATGTGAGCGATGTGGCCTTCCCCAAGCTGCTCGATCCCATCGACGATCAGCCGCCCGCTACCGCCATCAACTACCCGGCGCGCGGCGTGCCTGTGTTCATCAAGGATGGAAAGCTGATCATTGGCGGCACCACCACCGACAACGAAAAGACGAAGCGCGTCTTCGTCAACGGCATCGAGGCCAAGGATGTTGATTACAACTTTCACCAGTGGGAAGTGACGCTGGAAAATGTGAAGCCCGGCAAGCTCATTATCAAGGCGCATGCGGAAGATGTCAGCGGCAACGTGGAACAGACGCCGCACGAAATGATCATCGTCGTTCAGGAATAGGTGGAATCTGCGTTGTTCATGGTGTATATTCTTTGTAGAAACATTTACGGAGACAGCCCATGAGTTCGATGATCCAGAAATGGGGAAACAGCCACGCGGTGCGATTGCCTCGCTCGATTGTCGATCAGGTCGGACTGGCGGCGGGACAGGAGGTGCTGATCGAAGCCAAGGGTAAAGTGATCACGATACGCCCCGCCAAGACTCGAAAGCGAATTCCGATCCAGACCCTCATCAAGGGGATGACTCCGGCCAAGAATCGTTATCCTGAATTTGAGGACGCACCCGAAGGTCGGGAGATCATCTGAAATGGCTTATGTTCCAGACAGGGGACACTGGGTTTGGATTCAGTTCAATCCGCAGGCCGGCCACGAGCAGGCCGGGATGCGGCCGGGATTGGTTCTCTCCCCCATCGCATTCAATCGCGCTTCAGGTCTTTGTTTTGTCGCGCCTGTCACCAACACCCGGCGCGGCTTCGCTACCCAGGTAGTCATACCGAAAACGGAGCCAGTCTCCGGCGTCGTGCTGGCGGATCATGCCCGCAGCCTCGACTACAAGGCCAGAGCGGTGAAATTTATCGGCGTGGCTTCATCGGATGTCCTCGAAGATGTCGTCGCCATCGTCACATCCATTCTTGATCCAGAATGATCAGCCTCTTTCAATTTGATACTGGAGTCATCATGCCTCATCGCACTCGCATCACCCGTCGTCGCTTTCTTCAAAACTCTTCGCTGGCCACCATCGGCGCAACTGTCGCCATCAGTGGCACCAATGTCGGCGCTCGCGTCATTGGTTCCAACGATCGCATTCACATCGCCATCGCAGGCATCAACGGCCGGGGCACCACGCACATCGGCGAATACACCGGCATGAAGGATGCTCATAACGTCCAGGTCTCCACGCTCATCGATCCTGACCGCAGACTCTTCACCAACAAGACCAAACTCGTCAAGGACAAGGCTGGCAATGAGCCGACCTGCGTCACTGACTTCCGCGATGCGCTTGACGACAAGAACATCGATGCGATCTCCATCGCCACCACCAATCACTGGCACGCGCCGATCACCATCTACGCCTGCATGGCGGGCAAAGATGTGTACGTTGAGAAGCCTTGCAGCCACAACGTGCACGAAGGGCGCGTCGCGGTGCAGGCTGCGCGCAAGTACAACCGCATCGTGCAGCATGGCACGCAGAATCGCGCGAGTAGTCGCTGGGCCCAGCTTGCGGAATATGCAGCCGACGGCGCGCTGGGCAAGCTTCAGATTTCGCGAGGCTTGTGTTACAAGCGTCGCAACGGTATCGGCATCAAGCCACACATGGAGCCGCCAAAGGATCTGGATTTCAACATGTGGCTGGGGCCCGCGCCGCTTCAGCCTTATCACGCCAATCTCGTGCACTACAACTGGCACTGGTTCTGGGATTTCGGCAACGGCGACATCGGCAACCAGGGTGTACACGAAATGGACAAAGCCCGCTGGATGATTCCCGGCGCCACACTGCCCAAACGCATTCTGAGCATCGGCGGTCGCTTTGGCTATACCGATCAGGCCCAGGTGCCTAACACGCAGATTGCGTTCTTCGACTACGGCCCGGATAAGCCGATGATCCTTTTTGAAGTGCGCGGCCTGCCCACCAAAAGCCACCTCACGCAAACCGTCGGCAACATCATGCACTTCGAAGGCGGCACCGTCGCAGGCCAGGGCACCTTCACACCCACCGATGCCAGTAAGCCCGCGCAGCTTCCCAAAGTCGAAGGCAAAAAGCGCATCGGCGGCGGCCAGTTCACCAACTTCATCATGTGTATGCGATCGCGCAAAGTCGAGGAACTCAACGCTGACATCCTCGAAGGCCACTACTCCTCGGCCCTGTGCCACCTGGCCAACATCAGCTACCGCCTGGGCGAAGATGCACCCTTTAGCAAACAGAACAAGACCATCGGCGACAACAAGGAAATCGTCGAAACCTTCGAGCGCATGAAGGATCATCTCAAAGACAACAACATCAATCTCGATGAGACAAACTACCGCGTGGGCAAGGTGCTGGAGTTTGATCCTGAGAAGGAACAGTTTGTGAACGACAAGAAAGCAGATGCACTACTGACCCGCGAATACCGCGCGCCGTTTACGATTCCCGACAAGCTGTGAGTAAAAAACAAGCCTCGATGCAATGCATCGAGGCTTTTGCGTTTCGTTGGATGAATGCTCATTACTCCGCAGTTTTCTTCTCTGCTGCTTCCACGGTGATTTCATATTCGATCGCGTCGCCTTCGAGTTCGATGGCGTAGTCACCTTTGGGGAGTGAGAGCGTCTTGCCGCCTTCGCTGGCGCCGCGGGCGTTGCCCAGGCGATCGACGCGCTGGTAGGTGGCTTTATCTTCGCTGCCTCGGCCTTCTTTCTTTTTGACCAGGCTCATGGAGATGGAGCCGCCGCGCGTGCCTTCGGGAGCTTTGGTGGTCCACTTGATGCGCACCGCAGGAGCTTCGCTGGAAAACTCAATCCGCATCGGCTCAGCCTGCTTGGCGTTCTTCTTGTACTCGGCTTTTTTCAGCACGCCCGACTTGCTGGTGATTTCCGTCCACTCGATGGTGGACTTGGGCTTTTTCTTATCTTCCTTTTCCTTGGGCATCGGCTTGGGCGCTTCTTCTTTTTCCTTGGCCTTCTCTTCATCAGCAGCGATGGAGATGGCGGGGATAAAACAAAGTCCCGACAGGAGCAGGCAAAGGGCGATCATCAATTTGGACATGGGACGATCCTTCGAAGTAGGCGGGGAAAGTAGGCGTTACGGCTGGAAACCAGATTACATCATATTCTACGTTCGAGAAATCCGGATGTCCGAAATTTCATCGACCTGACAATACCATCGGCGGATCGGCCCTTACGATTTTCGATTGCACCCGGTTGCGCCTACCATGTCGCCATCCCCCGGAGTCCCCGGATTAACAGAGGTAAACCGACTTTGCACGAACCTGAATCATCCAAGCATGAGTCTGATCCCAGCGCTGACGATGGGCCGTTGATGCCGCAGTCGCCAGATGAATCGGCCTCGGCGGTGCAGACGCCTGACATGGGCAGCGTCAAGAGCGATGCGCTGGCGCCGCCGCCATCCTTCGGCCGGCAGCTTGCGCAGCTGGTCATCATTCCCGCGCTCATTGCCCTGTGCGCCATCATCGTCTTCTGGCTCTTTGGCAGCCTCGCTTCCGGCGGTGAGAACTTGCAGGAGCAACTGGCCCGCCTGCGGCAATCCAGCGGCGCAGGCAAAGTGGTCGCGGATTTACAAGACCCGCGCTACAAGGATCGATGCCAGGCTGCGTTTCAGATTTCTGTGCTCATCGAAAAGCTCAAAGAACCTAAGGAGCGACTGGAACTGAGCGAGCAACTCGTCGAGGTGCTCGAAAAATATGTACACAAGGATGAAGCAGATTTGCAGTACTGGCTGTTGCTCGCGCTGGGTCGGCTGGGGCAGCCCGGAGCATTGGAGCCGATCTTGGCGCGGGCGGATTCGCATCTGATGAAGGTGCGCGTCGCGGTGATCGGGGCGGTGATGATGTGGACCGATCACGACATGGCAGCGGTGCGCAGCGCTCTGCCCAGGATTCTGCCGCTCCTGAAAGATCAATATTCCGAAGTGCGCGAACTGGCGGCAGCAGCCATTTCAAAGATCGCAATGCCCGGGGATACGCAGCTCATCGCGCCGCTCAAAGAAGCGATGCAGTCGCTAGGCGTTGATCCCAAAAATCGCCTCTACCAATCGACGGTCATCTACGCCGCCATCACACTTGCCATTCTCGGCGACGAGCAAGGCATCGAGTATGTGGCGAAGGTGCTGCTCAACCGCGAAGCACTCGCTCAGCTACGGGCGGACATCACCAACCAGAGCGATGTGCTGATGAACAGGAACGATCAGGATTACGCCATCGCAGCCACGTTGTTTTATGTGGATCGCATGACCGATGATCGAATCTGGGCGCGCGTGGTGGATTTAGCCGAGAGTGATTCGAGTGTGAGCATTCGCAAGGCGGCGCTGCAACTGCTGGCAGGGCGCAAGGCCGTGGAGCAGCGGTGAGAAGACAGGTGAAAAAAATCAAATTACAAATCGCAATCTTCAAATCACAAACAAACATCAAATGCCAATGGGAGCGAAACCAGAGCGTTCACAGGTGAGGCATCGTCTTTTTGAGGATTGTTTTTTGGAGCTTGTTTGAGATTTGTCTTTTGAGTTTTGGAACTTGTCAGAGGCATGGGATTTGAAAAACGTAGCGTGCTGTTTTGCCGCAGGCCCTGCCTTTACATAGCACCCTCTGATTCGCTATCATTGGGTACTGTTTCGGTTACTCCTGCCGGTTCCATCGATCAAGGGTTCGCGCAATATGGCTGACACCCATCAGGAAATCGTGAAGGTCTGGATTGCTCCAGGCTGTATCGTCTGCGATTCGTGTGAAAACGACTGCCCGGAAGTGTTTGATGTGCAGGAAGAGACCTGCATCATTCGCCCCGATGCGCTCAATGCCGAATTCACCAAACCGCTCACACCTTCGATCATAGTTGCAGCCGAGGGCTGCCCGGTCGATGTGATCAAATTTGAAACCATCGAAGTCGCTGGCCCCGATCCCTGGGCTGGCAAAGAAGAACTCGTCACGGCTGGTGCAGGTGCATCGGGCGGCGGCGGCGGGGCGGCGAAGAAGGCAGGTTGGACACCTCCGCAAGGGCCACCCGATCCCAAGTGGGCGGGCTTACTCGCCGCAGCTCACGCCACCGGCGGCAAGGCGGGCATCGCAGCCGCAGCCAGAGCAAACGAAGAACAGGAAGCTGATGCCCATCTCGCTGTCGCGGCGACCGATGCAGAGGCGCAGGCGATCGCTCAGAAGCCAATCATTGCCGGTCGCTTGCCCGCCAAGGCACCGGCCCAGGCGATTGCCGCGGCACTCGCTGCCGATGCGCCGCCTGATGCATACAGCGCGATGCTCGTGGCCACCGGTTACGCCAGGCCGCAGACGACGGTGACGCAGCGCATTCGCGAAAAGGCATCGAGGGTCAGCGCGATGAGTCGCCGTGGATTTAATGCAGCGCTGGTCGTGGGCTGGGGCAGTCTGGCGGCGGCGGCGGCGGTGTATGGCGGGGCGTTTAATTCGTTCCTCGCTCCCAAGATCAGCCGTGAACCGCCCGCGACTTTCCGTGCAGGCAAGGTCTCTGAGTTCATGGATGTCAAAGTCTATGAGCAGCACAAAGACAAAAACGTTTGGCTCATTCACTTGGCCGACGGCAAACTCATCGCCTTGAGCACCATCTGCACCCACCTGGGCTGCATCCCCAACTGGCTGCCCAACGATGCCAAGTTCAAATGCCCCTGCCACGGCTCAGGCTTCTACATGAACGGTGTCAACTTTGAAGGCCCAGCCCCGCGCCCCTTGGAGCGTCTGCGCGTCGTCCTCGAAGGCGATGTCGTCGTCGTCGATAAAAGCCAGAAATACCGCGAAGAACTGGGCCAGTGGACCTCGCCTGACAGCTATGTGACGCTCTAAGCCGGTATGCACGCTCGATGTGCCGTTGGCCGCGCGAATGCCG
>CAZYQL010000074.1:0-20082 GCA_964650055.1 uncultured Phycisphaeraceae bacterium
CCCATGATTTACTTCGACAACGCTGCAACCAGTTTCCCCAAAGCTCCCGGCGTCGCACAGGCGATGGCCAAGTTCATCACCGAAGATGCCGCCAATCCCGGCAGGGCGGGGCATCGCATGGCTGTTGCTGCCGAGCAGATGCTCGATGATGTGCGACTCCGTCTGACCCGCCTCTTTGATGGCGAGGATCATCACCGCATGGTGTTTGCCATGAACGGCACCGATGCGCTCAACATGGCCATCAAAGGCGTTGTGCCCACCAAGACTAAAGATGGCAACACGCCGCACGTCATCACTACGGTGCTCGAACATAATTCCGTCAGTCGTCCGCTTCAGTCGATGCACGATGATGGTCGCATTACGCTGACGCGAGTTGATTGCGATGATGCGGGCTTCATCGATCCTGACGATATTCGCAAAGCGATCACGCCAGACACGGTGCTCATCGTCATCACTCACGCCTCCAATGTGCTGGGCACGATTCAGCCTGCTGCTGCCATCGGCAAGATCGCCCGGGAACACGATCTGCTTTTCTGCCTCGATGCTGCGCAGACCGCAGGGATCGTGCCGATTTCCATCAAAGACATGGCGATCGATCTGCTCGCTTTCCCCGGCCACAAATCGCTACTTGGCCCCACCGGCACCGGCGGGCTTTACATCGGTTCGCGCTGCCCCGAGCCTGCCGAGTCGGTCGCTGCTTCCGCTGAAGCCGCCAAGTCCATGCGCATGGCGTCCTACATCAAACTCAAACCCTGGCGAGAAGGCGGCACCGGCGGCGACTCATCCACACCCACTCAGCCCGCCATCTTGCCTTACTACCTCGAAGGCGGCACGCCCAATACCGTCGGCATCGCAGGACTCGCCGCCGGTCTTAACTACCTCGACACCCATCCGATGGGCGAGCTTCTCAAACACGAACAGCACATGGTGCAAGCCATCATCGATGCGGTGCACAGCGACGATCGCTTCACGCTCTATGGCACGACTGATGCCACCCAGCGCGTGGGCACCGTCGCCTTCAATATGCAAGGTTACGAAGCCCCCGACGTCGGCTCCATTCTCGATGACAGTTTCACCATCGCTGTCCGCCCCGGCCTGCACTGTGCCCCGTACTGCCACAAGCGAATGAACACCTTCCCCAGCGGAGCTGTGCGGGTGAGCCCCGGCGTATTCAATACCGATGAGGAACTGGCAACCCTGCTCGATGCACTCAAGCAGATCGCTTGCGGATGAGCGATTCGCCGCTTGCGGCTTCGCTCTTGGACGGCAGCATCTCCCCTCAATCTTCAGACCCCGCAGGCTCACGCCTTGTGGCTCGGACAATCTGACCGCGTTTCGTTCGGCGCATGAAAAAGGCTCGATCCTGGTCCACGAGGATCGAGCCCGGAGGCTGGCACTTTGCGGCGTCCGGGTTCCTGGCGGACGGTCGCAAAAGTTAGAAGTGCCTTGTGCCAGATTTTGAATCAAGGGCTTTCGTTCGAGCCCTGATAGTTCAGTCATATCATCCACTGCAATTGTTTGGCCGGTGTTCGATTTCCATTTCTTTTTCACCGGCGATGTTCTAAGATTTGCAAGAGCCGTGCCAAGCGTCGCCCTGTTTTCCTTGAATGTTCGTAAGTCTTGGTGGAATCATAAGAAGCGATTGTAGAGTCGTGTTTGTGATAATTGAGCAAATTAAAAACGTGCATGAGAGTTAGGCAGCTTGTACTGAGTTATCGACTCGTCGCTGATTAATGGGGCAGTCCCAAACGCCCGTCGGCGACGGCATGATTACCTGATTCAGGATATGCGAGTATAGCATGTTTTTATGCAAGCAGGAAATATAGGAAAAAAATTATGCCGGACTCATACCACGCTGGAGGTCTTGTACACGCTGCGACTGCTGGCGGCGGATGCTGTCCAGGGTCGATCGGCTGATCGTGTAATCAGCTTCGTCCTGCGAAACCAGGCGGCAGTGTTCCTGAATCACTGCATACAAAAACTTGAACGCATCCCGCGGCTGATGCATCTGCTCGAGGGCATCGACCAACTGCTGCCGATTGACATCCTCCGCAAACAGATCGCGTAGCGTGATCTCGCCTTCACCATCGCCATTCGACTTGCGGCAGGCCCTTAGCCGATTGGTACACATGTCATAGAGCGTCGCACCCGACCAGCTCAATCGATCGATCAGATTCTGCTTGTCCAGTCTGGCCTCTTGAAAGAAATCATTAGACTCGCGCAGCAGTAGGTGCCTCAGCTCAATAGGAAGCAGCAGCTTGATGCCCACGCGATCCTGTTGAAGGAACTTGTGATTGAAGAGTGGCCAGACCACGGCCTTCATCGCCTCGGGTTTGCCTGTGACCAGGGCGGGTTCATCGAAGCGATCGCCTAGGACCATCAGGCCGTGGTATCCCAAAGGCTCGAGCACGGTGAGCAGTTTGTGGGTGAGCTGAAAGCGACTATCAAACTCACCCTGCACGCCGGGGATGGGCCAGGGCTGCCCGGAAAGATCGGTGCCTTTGAGGTCGAGCATCATCGCTGCCAGATCCTGCGAACTTCGCTGGACGGCCAGCACTTCGCTGGTGATTTTGTTGCACAAGGACATGAGCACATAGCGCGACCAGAGCCAGACGATCCAGCCCGCGACAGCGCTGATGGCGGTGATCCACGCAGCCGGTTCGAGCCAGCCGGGCTTGCCGCCTTCGCCCCATGAGAGAAACTTGGTGGCGATCCAAAGCAGCAGGGCGGTGATGGAAAGCGCGGTGTTGAAAAATCGAAAGTAGGGCACCTGAGGCAGCACTGCCAGACGCAGCTTGCGGCGAAGTGCACCCCATCGCGAGACGACGGTGCCGCTGCGAGGCTGATCGTAAATCGCTGCAAGCAGAGCCATATCCACACGCAAATGGCGCGGCATCGCCTTGATGCGCTTATCCACATCAGCAGGAAGCAGCATCGCATCATCACCACTGCTGCTCATGCCGGTGATGCCATCAACGACTCGCGTCACCGCTGCTGAGAGAATGGCATCCTGATGATCCTGGAGGCGAATGTTGCTCAGGAGTTTTTCGGAAGATGCGCGTGAGGCTTTGGCGAAGCTCATGCCGCGCTGCTGCTTCTGCACGATGCGATCGAGCACGGGGTTCAGATCGTCGTAAGCGACGAGGAGCGTTCGCTGGTCGGGATGATTTTCGTTGTGCGTGCGAACGCGCTTGCCGATCATCAGGCGGATGGCGGTCTTGCCGCTGCCTTTTTCACCGAAGACGACCGCTGTGCTGGGACGTTCGATATTGCCCAGCACCTTCGCGAAATCCTGATGGCTGGTGGTGGTGCCATCAAGGCGTTCGAAGACGGGATCAAAACGAGCCTCCTCCGCATTGAAGGGGTTCTCGCTTAGCTGATGATGATTCAGATATTGACTGATGTCCATGATTCAAACCTTGGCAAACGGAACAGGAAAACGCCGCCGCTGTGGAAGTGTAGGGAGTGTCGAGGCTCTGCGCTGACACACCTTGTTGGATCAACGAACTCGAATGGCCAAGATTCACAGGAGAAACGAGCGTCCAACGTGGTGTGTCAGCGCAAAGCCTCGACACACCCTACAACATCACAGTTCGCTGCCGCCATATTTCTGAAGCAACTCCGGCAGCTTCGCCGCGAACTGACTGCGCGGCATCACCGCATCGGCGCCGCGCCTTTTGGCTTCCTGTAATACATCGACCGCAACGTGTGAGCCAAACGCAATCACCGGTACGCCCGGCGATTTTTTCTTGGTCGCCTCAATGATCGCCAGCGCGCTTTCGCCCGGTTCCAGATCAACGAGTAGACCGGTGACAGGTTCATTTAGCTGACCATCATCGACGCGATCGAGCCGGGCAGTGATGGCAGCAAGGTTATTAGCGGAACGAAAGGGCACGCCCACGTGCTGGGCGGTGGAACGAATCTTCGTCGCGAAAATCAGATCAGAGCAGCAGGCGAGAATCATGATAAAGCCATGGAAAATGAATGATGGAGTCAGCGGGCGCGAATGTCGATGGGATTGTAGCAACGTGGCAGGAGCAGCAGCAGTAGCAGAGGCAATAGCAATAGCAGAGTCGTCCTGCTCCTGCTACTGCCGCTGCCGCTGGTTCTGCCACTGGTTCTGCCACTGATCCTCCCCATGCCTCGCGATCATTGCTAGAATCACCGCGCAGTAGTTTTGGATTTATCGATTACGGACGATAACGAACGTGGTTCCCGTTATCTTCAGACACGCACCCAAGCTTCACGAAGGATTGCACATGACACTGATTCCGATGGTGATCGAAAGCACCGGCCGCGGCGAGCGGGCTTACGACATCTACTCACGCCTGCTCAAGGATCGCGTCATTTTCGTCACCGGTCAGGTGCACGATGATATGGCCAACCTCGTCATCGCCCAGCTTCTGTTCCTCTCCAACGAGGACCCCAACGCTGACATTCATATGTATATCAATTCGCCAGGCGGCTCCGTCACCGCAGGCCTTGGCATTTATGACACCATGCAATTCGTCCGCTGCGATGTGGCGACTTACTGCATCGGGCTTGCCGCTTCGATGGGCTCGCTGCTGCTGATGGCAGGCACCGCTGGCAAACGCGCAGTACTGCCCAACTCCAGCGTATTGCTCCACCAGCCTCTCATCGGCGGCGTCATGCAAGGCCCGGCCACCGACCTGGGAATCCAGGCCAAGGAAATGCTCCGCACCCGCGAACGCCTCTACAACATCGTCAGCAAGCACACCGGCAAGGATTACGCCACCGTTGCCAAAGACTGCGAGCGCGACAAATGGCTCAACGCTGAAGAAGCGGTTGCCTATGGCTGTGCAGACAAGATTCTTGAGAACGTGCCGGAAGAAATGGCTGCGGCGCACAAGCGGCCGGAAGATGAGCGATAAAAAAGTAGGTTCTGTCTTCTAAGCTGATGATTTAATCCGAGCCGCAAGGCGTAAACCTGCGGGATATTGAGAATTCAAGTAATCCCCTGATTAGGCAAGCTTACGCTTGGCGGCTCGGACAGAATTTTAAGACAGAGCCTAAGACTGAACGGCTTCGGTTTTTGCCGCTGGTTTGTCTGTCGATCAGCCGATGGTCGTGAGCGATTTAGGTTTGATGGCAACCAGCGCGTTGAGTAGTTCTGGAATGCATCCTCGAAGATCGCTCAGCGTATTACTGCGAGCTTTAATCAGGATGACCGCAACCGGCAGCGAGACAATATGCTGCTGGTACTCGATGCCTGCGTCCAGTGAAATCATGACATCGAATTCAGCCGAGGCGGCCCGGGCGAGGAGATCGCCGTTGCGGACGCCAGCCCATTTCATGTAAGCGACGGTGAAAACCTGATGCCCCGGCAGAAAGTGCCTTCGGTCATGTGGTAGATTTTCATCCAGTATAATTTTCATCGCTTCCCTGCGGCAACCGCATCTTCCTCAGTGCGTTTGCTGGCGCATTCCAACAGTGACAGGACATGTTCGCGGGTCACCGTGGGAAACTGTGCGAGGAAATAATCGACCGTGTAGCCAGCTTCAAGATAATCAAAGAGCGAACGAGCGGGAACGCGCGTGCCTGCAAAGCAAGGCGTCCCGCCGAGGATTTGACTGTCAGTGGTGATCGATGAATCCATGAAGCTATTATAGCCCATGTTGGCGATGACATTGCAGTCGATGCCTTCTGGCGAGTTTCTATTATTAGGGATATCCATTGAAACATTCTGTTCCATCCATCCGTCGCATCTTTCTATCAGGATTCCTCGCGGGGTGGATGCTGCTGCTGTCAGGTTGCAACTCTGCCGCCATCAGCGATGAGAACACGCGGCTGCGCCGTGAGCATTTTGAACTCACAAATCAGGTAGCAGCGCTCAAGGCAGATGCCCAGCGGCGAGAGACGCAGATCAATGCGCTTAGCACACAGGCATCACTCCCCAAGCCTGCTGTCGATGGCGTGAAACTCGCGGACTTGCCCGTTGTCACCAAGCTCGAGTTCGGCACCTACTCCGGCGGCTTCGACAGCGACGGCGATGGTATCGATGACACCGTGCGTGTTTATCTTCAGCCACTTGATCAGCGCGGCAGGTTTTATCCCGCTGTCGGCAAAGCTGTGCTGCAAGTTGTGGCAATCGAAGCGGACAAGCCGCCAGTAGAAGTGGGTAGACGCGATTACGATCCCAAAGCGTTCGACAATGCGTATGTTGCAGGATTCACGGGCACACATTTCACGTTGGAAACGAAATTGAAATCAGTTCCCGCAGGGGAAGTGACGATCAAAGTCACCTTTACCGACGGCGAAACCGGTGCGACGATCTCGCAGCAACTGGCGGCGAAGCTCAAGGCGAAGTGATGAAGCAGAAATGAGCCGCGACTCAACGAGTCGCGGATGTCAACGAATACCTTCATCGTTATATCGCGCCTTGCTCGATCGTTTTCGTTCATCGATGGTGAGAGTAGCGCCCCATCAGACCGTAGGCGTCCGCGACTTGTTAAGTCGCGGCTCGACAAACTACGCATCTCACTCATTGATTCCCAGGTCTGCCTTGGTAAACAGCGCATCAAACTTGAAGCCTGCTTTCTCGATGTTCTCTCGTGCGCCTTCCTGGCGATCGATGACGGCGATGATCTTCACGACAATCGCGCCAGCTTCCTGAATCACTTTCGCCGCTTCGAGGACCTGGCCGCCGGTGGTGGCGATGTCTTCGACGATGATGATCCGTTCGCCTTTTTCGAGTTTGCCTTCGAGTTGCTTGGCGGTGCCGTAGTCTTTTTTCTGATTGCGGATGAGCACGCTGGGCTTGCCGGTGGCCATCGAAGTCGCAGTGACCAGCGGGATGCCGCCCAGTTCCGCACCGGCCACGCGATCGATGTTGCCATCAGCATTGACATGCTCAGCGAACAGCTTGCCGACTTCGACGAGGATGTCAGGCTGCGTCTCGAAGAGATACTTGTCCATGTAATATTTGGACTTTCGGCCGCTGCGAAGAGTGAAGTCGCCGTGAAGCAGGGCGGTGTCGCAGATACGTTGAGCGAGTTGTTGCTTGTTCATGGTGTCGTTGATATAGCCCCGGCCTTGGCCGGGGGAATGTGTGAGATGCAAATGAGACGTCGGGCAATCGTACGGTCACCCCGGCCAAGGCCGGGGCTATATGTCACCGCACGATGCCGCGCTGACGCAGTGCCTTTTCCAAAGTCGCTTTATTCTCCGGCAACATTTCACACAGCGGCAACCGCAGTTCGCCTGTATCACGCCCCGCCAGTGCCATGGCGATCTTGATCGGGATCGGATTGGTTTCGATGAACATGACTTTGCAGATCGTGAAGAGGTCTTTGTGAAGTTGCCGGGCCACGGAGAACTTGCCCGCTGCCGCCGCATCGACCAGCGCTTTCACTTCCTTGGGCATGAGATTGGAGAGCACGCTGATCACGCCGCGCCCGCCGATGGCCATCAGTGGCAGCGTGAGCGAATCATCACCCGAGAGAATGCGAATGTCGCACAAGCTCAGAATCTCGCTGGCCATATCCATTGAACCGGTGGCTTCTTTGATGGTGCCGAAGTTAGGATGCTTGTTGAGCTTTGCAACGGTCGAGGCGTTCATGGTAATGCCGCAGCGACCGGGGATGTTGTAAAGGATGGTCGGAATATCCACACGCTCAGCCACGTGCATGAAGTGGCGATACAGCCCCTCCTGCGTCGGCTTGTTGTAATACGGATTGACCATCAGCGCGCCATCGGCGCCGACCTCTTTTGCATGCTGAGTCAGTTCGAGTGCTTCCTGTGTGGCGTTGCTGCCGGTGCCTGCGATGACCTGCACCTTACGGCCGCCAGCCGCGGCGACATCTTTCACAGTCTTCACGGTGTACTCGATCACTTTGCGATGTTCATCGTGAGTCAGCGTGGGCGATTCGCCGGTGGTGCCGACGGGTACCAGGCCATCGATGCCGCTCTCGATTTGAAAGCGAATCTGTTCGGTGAAACGAGCGTAATCAACCTGGCCATCCTTGAACGGCGTGATCATCGCGGTGTATGCGCCTTGAAACATGATGCAATCCTTTGGGAGTCGGCAAGCTTCAGTGCGTGCCGGGCCCAGCAGTGTAAGAAGATCGACCACGCGAGTAAATGTGACCATCACGCGCTGCGCTATTTAGTCGTTCGCCTTGGCGAACGAAGCGTGATGGATACTTCAATGATGAATCACGAATCGCCATCAGTCACGCCGTGCGAAGTGCGAGGATGAGTTCGATTTTTCCCACGTGTTCCTGCAAACGCTGGGCGATCGTGTAAGCATCAAGCCCTTGGTCAGCGAGCTGATACACCGATCGCGACAGCGCATCTTCGGGCAACTGTGCGGAAGGAGCCGAACGGTGTTTCGCAGGCTCCGCTGGCTGGGGCGGTTCGCGAAATGGATCGTCATCTTCGATGTCTTTCTCATGACGCTGCGCCGAAGTGCCCGAGCCCGTGGACTGACCATTACCCGTGAGGCGTTTCAGTTCTGCGATGCGAGTATCGACCTGCTTGAGAAGCATCTCCATCGCTGCCGCTTTCGCATCGAGGTGTGATGAAAGTCGCTTGGAGAACTGCTCGATCTCGACCATGAGTGTTTCCAGGTCGCCACGCACGCCGCGCATCTGACGATTGCGTTCGATCTGTTCGTTGGGCGTTAGCGTGGGATGGCTTGCCTGCGTACGCCTTCGCTTCTTGTAGCTCCACACCAAGCCCGAGATAACCATGGTCAGCCCGGCTGCGAGGACCAGATCGGTCTTCTCGAAGAGCGCAGCAATCAGAATCACATGGAGCGTTGGCATCGGTAGAGAGGCGACAGAATTTCAGATCAGCAAAGTTTCAGATCAGGCGTCAGCGAAGACTATCATGGCGGGATGAGCCGGCCCGTCAAGGTGGACCATCACGACCCTTTCGTCAAAGCCGTCGGCCAGTCGCTTCGCGATCGCTGCCAGGTCAAGCCCGGCGATCGGCTGCTGGTGGCGGTCAGTGGTGGCGCGGATTCCGTGGCACTGCTGCGGGCGTTGACGATTCTAGCGATTCGCAAGGAATGGAACCTGTCGCTGGCTGTGGGCCATGTGCAGCATCATCTGCGCGAAGAGGCCGAGGGCGATGCGATCTTTGTGCAGTCACTGGCCGGTGAGCTTCGCCTGCCTTGTTTGCGTGCTGATTTGACGCTGTATCCGGCGAAAGGAAACATCGAAGCTCAGGCGCGAACCGCGCGCTATGAAGCGCTCATGACGATGGCTCATGCCATGAGCGCATCGCACATTATCACCGCTCATCACGGACAGGATCAACTGGAGACGATGCTCATGCGGCTGCTGCGGGGCAGTTCGATCCAAGGCCTGAGTGGCATGGCTTGGCGCCGGCGACTGCGCAGCAGAACACTGTCGGCAGAGCTATTCGCAACAACCAGGCAGCCGCCGATTTATCTCATTCGCCCGATGCTGGCGGTGGATCGCGAAGTGGCGATGCAGTTTCTTAAGTCGCTGAATCAGCCGTGGTGCGAGGATCACACCAACGCTGACACTACTCGACTGCGCGCCCGTCTTCGCCGCGATGTACTCCCGATTCTGCGCGAGCTGAAACCGGATGTCGCAGTGCGTGCCGCTGCACTGAGCGATCAATTGCAACAAGCTCGGCGAGTGCTCGATGATGCGATCAACGTGGTGATGGATCGCGTCATCATTCACGACCACAACAGGACACTCGATCGCACTGATGCCCGGATGCTGCGCACCATCGTGCTCACCGGCGTACTCCGGCAATTGCTCATCACCTGTGGCAGTCACAAAGATCGGCTGACCTCCAGAGCCATGCGACCTCTCATTCGGGCGATTCGAGATACCACCGGGGGCGGTCGCGAATTTCAGTTCAGCGGTGGTGCGCTGGTGCGCGTGACACGAACGACCATCATCGTTACCAAAACCGAAAAACCCTGACCCATCGCGCTCGATACACTTTCTCTTGTGCCCAGGCCACTCAAACAAACCTTCCGTTGCCAGCCGCTTAAAAGTCTCACGGCTCAACTCCTTTTCGCGCCGCCCGATGTCAGGCAGGATCAGGTTCGCCGCGCTGAAAAACTGCACGATGAAATTGATGGCCAGGCGAATTATTCTCTCGAGTTTCTTAAGTATCGCATCACAGGCTACCGCGATGCGGACTCCACCGATGTCATCATGCCCGGCCAGGAGATTCTTCCTGATCTGCGTTTGATGATTGATCGCGTCAGTGCATCTGCACCGTTTCCTCTCGATACCGATGAGGCCATGGAAACACCAGAGGAAGCAGCGGCGAGACTCGGCGTGAGTACGAAAACACTTTCACGCTGGCGCCAAGCTGGCCTGCGCTGGCGCTGGATCAAGCGCGCTGATAATCGCAAGCCTGGTGTGGTGTTCACACGTGAAGCGCTGGATGTGTTTGCGAAATCGCAAGGTGAAAGAGTCACTGCGGCGGCGACATTTACGCAGATGTCAGCACCACTGAGGAAACAGATCATCACCCGTGCCCGGCGACTGGTGCAGGCCCGCAATGTGTCGCCGCATCAGGTGGCGATTCACTTGAGCAAGCGCGTGGGCAGAGCGGTAGAAACGGTTCGGCAACTGCTGGAGAAGCATGATCGCGAGCATCCGGATGAGCCAGTCTTTGCTGATCGCGTTGAGCCGCTGACGATGGAACAGAAGCGGGAGATTGTGCATGGCCGATCGCTGGGTATGCCGGTGAGCGTATTGGCCCGGCGATTTCGCAAGACGCATACGACGATTCGCCGCGCTTTGGTAGATCATCGCGCTGCGGGAATTCGCAAGCTGGTAGTTCGCTACATCAAGCTGCCGATTTTCTCGAGAGAAGATGCCGATGTGGTCATACTCAGGCCAGAGCCGATGCTCGCGCTGGAAGAGGCAACGACATCGGCGATGCCCGTCGATGATCTGCCTGTCGCGGTGAAGCCTTGGTTCTCTCGTACACCGCTGAGACCAGAAGATGCCAAGTCATTGCTGATACGAAAAAATTATCTGCGCTGGCGTGCAGCGAAAGTGCGCACAGCACTGGACAAGTACGAGCCTCGCACCGCTGATCTGGATCAGATTGAAGCTGATCTGAAACAGGCTGCGGTAATTCGCGATGGCATGGTGATGCGCACGCTGCCGATGGTTTTGAGTATCGCCCGTCGGCAGCTCATCGCGCTGACCGATCGCACACAGTCGCCAGCGGTGTTGATGCGACTTTTAGAGATGGGATTGCCTTTGACCATTGATGCGATTGATGAGTTTGATATTCGCAGGAATCAGGCGTTTGAAGATTATCTGCGCGGCTTACTCATGCGTGTCTATGCCACTCGCACCGCGATGGCGGAGATTCATGCTGCGATGGGCGGCGATGGAAGCGATGGCAAAGCCAAGGCGAAAGCGAAGTTCACGCACCAGACCGGCGAAGAGTTTCTCGCCAGGCTCAAAGAGCTCGGTTTGCAGCAGGGCGTGGTGATGGAAGGCTAAGGATAAGAACGCAGGTCAGCCCACGGGTGTGAACGGGTCTTTGTGGGTCATGACGAAAACGTAGCCGATGGTGACGGCAATTAGCGCCAAGCCGATGCCGATGCGGGCTTGGGTCAGTTGCATGAAAATGGTCTCTTCCATGCCATCGTGTCTGCGATAAATCCAGAGCACGAGAGTGCCCGCACAAATCGCGGCAGGATCGAGCACCAGCAGGATGCCGGTGATCCAGAGATCGGGCATCGGCATGAACCAGAGGCAGAGCGAGAAGACGATGCCGATGAGTCCCGCCCACGCGCTCATCAGTGCCAGTGGCGGTCCCCAGCCGAAGAAGCGTTCGCCTGAGGCGGGCAACTTCCACATGAAAAACAGAACCGCAGCCACCAGGCCAAGCGATGCCACTACTTGTAGCGTGACGCGCGAGCCTTCGCTCAGCGCGAGAAAGAGAATATCGGTGGTCATCAGTTCCAGCATCATGTAATCCCAGCATATTTAGCCGTTCGCCTTGGCGAACGGAGTATGAACGAGTCAGATAATCACCCGCGATATTCTGCCGCCGAGGTGCAGGTCTCGCGCACCACAATCGTCGTCAGCAGCGGCAGGGCGGGTTTGAGCCGATCGTAAATCCATTTGGAAAGCATCTCGGCAGTGGGATTCTCCAAGCCTTCGATGTCGTTGAGCAGGTAGTGATCGAGCGAATTCTTCAAGGGTTCGATGGCGGCCTTGATCTCGCCGTAGTCGATGAGGTAGCCGCGTGCGGGATCGACTTCGCCTTCAACGATGACGTCGATGTGAAACGAATGCCCGTGCATGCGACGACACTTGTGCCCATCAGGAAAACAGGGCAGCCAGTGGGCCGCTTCAAAGTCAAAAGTCTTGGTCAGTTTCATCTGCATTTCAACATCCATCCAACTCGTTTATATCTCCCGTCACACCCCACGCGCCATCGGGTCCCAGATCAGCTTATGCAATTGCGTCTGCATCCGCACCGGCAGGTGATCGCGCAGTATCCACTGCGCAAGCTCAAGCATCGGCAGCCCCTGCACGCCAGCAATTTCCTTCGTCGCTTTCATCGGAGCAGCAGCGCTCATGAGTATCGCCTTGACGCGCTGATGCAGCTCATGGTTGCGGATGATCTGACGCGACCACTCGTAATCCTCGCGCGAGCAAATGACAAACTTCACTTCATCGCGCTCATTGAGGTGCTCGATATTGCTCCACAGATTGCGCTCATTTTCGCCACTGCCAGGCGTCTTGATATCCATGATGCGAATCACACGCGCATCGCAGCGCGAAATATCGCAGGCACCATCGGTTTCGATGAGCACGGTTTTATTCTGATCGCATAGTGCGGTCATCAGCGGATGAACGTTGGGCTGAAGGAGCGGCTCGCCGCCGGTGATCTCGATGAGATTGCATGAGCCAGCGCTGATGGAATCAACCTCGCGAAGAATGTCATCGAGTTCCTTCTTACGGCCTTCGAAGAAGGCGTACTCCGTATCGCAGTAGGCACAGCGAAGATTGCACCCTGCAAGCCTGATGAAAACGCAAGGCAGCCCGGCCCAGGTCGATTCGCCTTGGATCGAATAGAAGATTTCATTGATCAGGAGCGTGGGCATGGGAGGAAAAGCGAGAAAGCGAGAAAGCGAGAGAGCGAGAAATTCAAGGCAGGGGAAAATGAGAGGCTACTTGGAATCGGTTGTTGGCTGTGATTGTTCGAGGTATTTGAGTAGTTCACCGATGCGCATTTCGAGGAGCGGGTGAACAAAATCGGGATCGAGTTCAGACAGCGGTTTGAGGACGAACCATCTTTCGTGCAGCATCGGATGAGGCACGACCAGTTCATCCTGACTGATGACACGATCGCCATAGAGCAGGATGTCCAGATCAAGCGTGCGCGGCCCCCATTTCACTCGCGTGGCTCTCGGTTCCCGGCCAGCTTCTACTTCAATGGCCACCAGTCCATCGAGCAGATCGAAAGGATGGAGCGATGTTTCCAGTTCAGCGGCAGCGTTGAGGAAAGCAGACTGCGCCACCGGGCCAACGGGGGCGGTCTCGATGATGGAGCTGAAGCGGACGAGTTTTGTACGGGGCATCGCAGCGAGCTGCTGCCTGGCGAAGGCCATGTAGCCGTGGCGATCGCCGACGTTGCTGCCGATACCGATGAAAGCGCGTGTCATGGTGGCGATTGTGACGGGTGATGAGGCGCACGGCAAATAGGCGAGATCAGTTGCGGTGACTGCGCTAAGCCGCGAGCGGCTGCTTTCGTGAGTGAGGTGAAGATGGGCGCAAAAAAAGTCCCAGCCGGTGGGGGGGGATACCCGGCCAGGACCTCGTTAGATCAATTTCGAACAAGCTGAAAGTCCGTGTTGGCTGCGACTGCCGTTGCAGATCACAGCCGACGTCCTGTCAGCATCAGCTCGCTGATGTGCTGATAGAAGAACTATCGAGTATTTAGGATGGATTGGCTAGTAGGTAAATACCCCGTTTGTGAGCCTTTTTTCTCATTACTTGCTCTCGTACTGCAAACGGGCCTTGAATCTGCCTCAAGTGAAATGGTTCGGCAACTGCATCACGCCTCCGCCAGTCCTTCGCGGATGGCGAATCGAGCCAGTTCGACGCGGTCGTGAATGTCGAGTTTGTCCATCACTTTCTGGGCGTGACCTTCAACGGTCTTGACGCTCACGTGCATCGTGGTGGCGATTTCCTTTTTCGCCAAACCTCGCGCCAAGTAGCGGAGCACTTCCACCTCGCGGTCGCTGAGTGTTCCCGCCCGGGTCTTGCCGGTGCCAGCCAGTTTCACATCGCCATCACCCGCAACAATGCGCGATCGCACCTCCGGCGAAAAATAAACACGACCCGCTGCCACCTGGCGCACCGCGTCGATGACTTTCTGCGGCGGTTCGCTTTTGGTGATGTACCCACGAGCCTTGACTCGCAGAGCCTGTTCGATGTAGTGATCGTGAAAAAACGATGAGAGAAAAATAATCCGCACACCACTGACCATGCGCTGGATCTGATCGGCAGCATCAAAGCAGATCAGGCCAGGCATGTCGATGTCCATGAGCACCACATCAGGCTTGGTTTCAAACGCGGCGCGAATGGCGTCCTCCGCATTGCTGGCCGTGCGCACGATCTGAAAGTCTGATTCGCCACTGAGCATCTGGCTCAGGGATTCGCGGACCAGTGCATGATCATCAACGAGCAAAATACGAATTGGGTTTTTCATGAGGTACCTGAACTGGTGATGCCGGTGGCCTGATCGACGAGTTCGATCAGCTTGGCCATCTGGAACGGACGATGAAGAATATAGAAAGGCGAAGCCTCTGTCTCATCCATGAACTGAGCGCCATTGGCGGTAATCGCAATCAGTGGGACATTGCCGGGCAGTAGCTTCTGAAATTCAAAAAACGCTGGCGACTCGCCCTTGGGCTCTGGCAAAATGTCGCAATCGACAATCAGCGCGGCAAAGTCCTCCTCGTGCGATAGAGCACGAGCAATCATCTTATCCGGACTGGAGGTGAGTATCACGACGTATCCCCAGGACTCCAAGGCGGTGATCACGATCTCGCCGACATAGTTTTCTTCATGCAATAGAAGCAGGTGACGAGGGCGAATTCGCGGCGGCTGCAACTGCAGGCTAAGTTGCGAAGTCTTCGGCTGCGGCGGGGGTGCACATAATGGCAATACGATATCGATGCGTGTGCCCTCGTTTGGCACTGAAGCAACATGGATGGAACCACTCAGGTCAGTCACGACACGATGCACCATCGTCATGCCCAGGCCGGTGCCCTGACTTCGATCCTTGGTGGTGAAGAAGGGTTCCAGTACATGGCGCATCACTTGTTCACTCATCCCGATGCCGCTGTCGGTGAGGGTGAAAACGCCACGACGATCGGTGATAGGCAGAGCTTCAGTTTCCACCGATTGCTCTGATACGGATTGGGTGCCGAGACTGGTTGAGATCGGCGGCCATTCGTTTGTGGAGGCGGCGGGCAATGATCGCACCCCAAGGATCAGTTTTCCGCCTTTGGGCATCGCATCTCTTGCGTTGAGGATTAGGTTCATTGCTACTTGCTGAAGCTGCGATCGCGAACCCATGACCCAGATCGCAGTCTCGGGCAACTCCAGTGCCATCTCGATTTCCGGAGGAAGCAGATGGCGAAACATGCGGAGCGATTCGGTCGCCAGTTCGTTCAGGTTGCACGGCCCTTTGGCGGCAGGCAAATTGTGTACGAAGGCATTGAGGCCTCGGGTCATCTCGACGCCTTGTTTCGCCGCCTGTTCGACCATTTGCAACGAGCGACGCGCGGGATGAGATTCCTGCAATCCGCGAAAAGCTAGGGCGAGATGGCCTTGAATCGCAGTCAGGAGGTTGCCAAAGTCGTGGGCAATGCCTGAGGCGAGTTGGCCAACGGCTTCCATTTTCTGCTTCTGAGCGAATTCTTCTTCGAGCTTGACGCGCTGCCGTTCCGCGTTTTTGCGTTCAGAGACATCGGACAGAAAGCCGACGAGATGCGAATTGTCGTCCTGAGGCGAATGGTAGAAGTAGCCATGTTCTTCCAGTTCGACGTAGTGGCCATCTTCATGGCGCATGCGGTACTCGAGGACGAAGGGTTCTCGGGAACTTAGCACCTTCCTGGAGGACGCAATAAAGACAGGAAGATCATCGGGGTGCAGGCGATCGCTCCAACCTTGGAAGCGTTCAATCGCAGACGGTGCACATCCCAAAACACTTACAATAGCACCGGCGATGAGGATGTCTCCAGACTTGGTATTCCAGTCATACATGATCTGCTGGCTTGCCTGAAGGGCCGCTTCGTACCTCGTCTTCCATCCTTCGATCTCAGCGGCGGCACGCTTACGATCATCAACGTCCATGTGCGTGCCGACGGCGCGCACCGGCTTGCCTTCGCTGTCGCGTTCCACGACACCGCCCAGGTCTAGTATCCACTTCCAATGCCCCTGTTTGGTGCGGACGCGGTACTCCGTCTCGTAGTAAGGATTCAGGCCTTCGAGGTGATGTTTAAGATCAACTGCGATGCGAGCCTTGTCATCAGGATGGACCATCGCATCCCAGGCGCTTATGTGCGGCTTGATATCTCTGTTGCCGTACCCGAGCATTTCAGATGAGCGCTGATCAAGAATGAGGCTGCCGCTGGGGATGTGCCAATCCCAGACGCCCAGTTGCGCGCCTTGAAGCGCCATCATCAGGCGTCGCTCACTATCACGCAGCGCATCCTCGGCTAACTTACGGTCGGTGATGTCACGGCCGATGGCCTGAATCTCGATCAAACATCCATGCTCATCGAACAAGCCGCGATCGGTCCAACTGTGCCAGCGAATCCGCCCATCGGGATCAATGGTGCGATGCTCATCTGTTTCGACATCGTGTTCGGGGGACAGCCTTGCATACTTGACCTTGACCTGTTTCCGATCTTCGTCGGGCAACACGGTAAAGAATGAGGTGCCTACAAGCTGCTCGGGTGTGCTGCTGTAGTAACGGGCGTAAGCTTCGTTGACGAAGGTTCGAGTGCCATCAGGCTGGCAGCGAACGATGAATTCGGTTTGGTCCTCGACGATGGTGCGATATCGCTTTTCGCTGTCGGCAAGTTTGTTACGGGTCTGCTGTTTGATCCAGGTGTCGAACAGGAGCAGCCAGAGAATCGGCGTGGCCATACGGAGCAGGTCCACCACGCGCGTCAGTTTGAATATTCCAGCGTGTTCAAACACTGCAAACAAATGAATAATGATCAGTGTGCCCAGAAGGATGAGAACGATGCGACGTGGTGGACTGCCAAGGTTTGTCTTGTGGTTGCGCAGCAAGTAGATCAAGGCGCAAAATGGGAGCACTGCCCCGACGAACTCCATGATGAAGCCTTCAAGATTCATGACAGCAATGCCTTTGACACGGGCTTGGAATCGCTAGAAGAGTTTCACTGAATCCGCCGCCCCAGTCAATAGAAAATGTTTGCCGCAGCGTCTTTCGTAAGCGCAGCGAGGACGCTGCGGCTAAGAAAAACCCCGCCGTGAAGCGGGGTTTTGCACTTGAATGTAATTGGCGAATCAGCCCTTCTTCGCAGCACCTTCGACAACGGCGCGGGCCACGTTCTCAGGCACCGGGCGGTAGTCGAGCGGTTCCATCGAGTAGCTCGCACGGCCCTGGCTCATGCCGCGAACCGAAGTCGAGTAGCCGAACATTTCACTGAGCGGGCACTCGGCTGTCAGGATGCGGGTGTTGGATCGCTGTTCGGTTTCGATGATCATGCCGCGGCGACGGTTGATGTCGCCGGTCACGTTGCCCATGAATTCATCAGGCGTGGTGATCTGCACTTTCATCACGGGTTCGAGCAGCACCAGCTTGGCCTTGCGGCAGGCTTCGCGGAAGCCGAGGATACCTGCGAGTTCGAAGGCGATCTGCGACGAGTCAACGTCGTGGTAGGAGCCGTCGATGAGCGTGACCTTGACGTTCATCAGCGGGTAGCCTGCGAGCACGCCGCTCTTGGCAGCAGTGCGGCAGCCATACTCGACCGAGGGAATATATTCCTTAGGAATCGAGCCGCCGACCACCTTGTTCTCAAACGCGAAGCCGTCTTCGAAATCCAGTTCATCGATCTCAGCCTGTGCCTTGGAGTAAGGCTCTACAGTGAGCGTACAGTCACCGAACTGGCCGCGACCGCCGGACTGCTTCTTGTGCAGTCCGCGTGCCTCGGCTTTGCCGCTGATGCTCTCTTTATAAGCAACGCGCGGACGACCTACGTTGACGTTGATCTTCATATCCCGCCGGAGCTTGTTCGTGATGATTTCCAGATGAAGCTCACCCATGCCTTCGATGATGGTCTGGCCGGTTTCATCGTCGAAGTGGCTGCGGAAGCTGGGGTCTTCACGGCGGATGGTGACCAGCGCGTTGCCGAGCTTGTCCTTGTCCGCACCCGTCGCCGGTTCGATCGACATCGAAATAACAGGCTCGGGGAAGTCCATGCGCTCGAGCACGATCGGGTCATCAATGTCGCACAGCGTTTCGCCAGTGATGGAATTCTTCAGGCCCACGAGCGCAACGATGTCGCCTGCATCGGTGGACTCACGAGGGATACGGTCGTGAGCGTGCATTTCGAAAATACGGCTGACGTTTTCTTTGCGGTTGTTGTTCGAGTTGAGCACACGGCTACCGCGCTCAAGCGTACCTGAATAAACACGCACGTAAGTCAGATCGCCGTGCTGATCGCTGACGACCTTGAACACCAGACCGGAGAACGGAGCGGTGGGATCGTGCGGGCGGGTCAGCTTCTTGGTCTTGTCGGAGGGATCGATGCCTTGAACATCGGGCACCTGCTTGGGGTTGGGCAGGTAATCGATGACGCCGTCGAGCAGACGCTGTACACCGATGTTGCGAAGGGCCGCGCCGCAGAACGTCGGATGGCACTTGATGGCGAGCGTGCCTTTGCGCAGAGCGGCGATGATCATCTCTTCCGAGATCGGCTCATCGCTCAGATATTTTTCCATCATCGCATCATCGAACTCAGCGGCCTTTTCCAACATTTCCTTGCGCCACTTGTTGCACAGCTCACGCATGTCTTCAGGGATGTCGGCTTCCTCGACCTTGGCACCGAGCGAATCTTCAGTGAAGTAATAGGCTCGCATGTTGACGAGGTTGATGATGCCCTTGAGGTCATCGCCCTTGCCGATGGGCAGTTGCACTGCGATGGCGTTAGCACCGAGGCGCTCGCCGATGGAGTCGAAGCTGAAGAGCCAGTCGGCGCCGGTCTTGTCCATCTTATTGATGAAGCAGATGCGGGGGACTTTGTATCGCTCAGCCTGACGCCAGACGGTTTCGGATTGTGCTTCGACGCCTTCTTTGCCGTCAAATACAACGACCGCGCCGTCGAGGACGCGCAGGGAGCGTTCGACTTCGATGGTGAAGTCGACGTGGCCTGGGGTGTCGATGAGGTTGATGGTGTACTCAACGCCATCCTTGGTCCACGGGCAGGTGGTGGCGGCTGACTGAATGGTGATGCCGCGTTCCTGTTCTTCCTGGAGGAAGTCCATGGTCGCGGTGCCATCATGCACTTCGCCGAGCTTGTAGTTCTTGCCGGTGTAGAAAAGGATGCGTTCGGTGACGGTGGTTTTACCTGCGTCGATGTGAGCGCAGATGCCGATGTTTCGGGTGAAATCCTGCTGGGCCATGGCTGGTCCTCTGGTAGAGAAAAGTGATCGATTGAAAAGCGAAGGTCGAGTAATACGAAGATGAGTGATGTCGGCGGGGGATATATGAAGCGACTACAAAAAGCGACTAGGCTAGCGGGGGACTAGCGGGCGATCGCCGGGCCGATCACACCTGCTCCCATGACTGCCATGACTGGCGAGTCGGTAGGGCCTGTGGATCGGCGGTGCATTGGGGCGTTGCACCCCCTGGGGGAAAATGTGACGTGTAGCCGTCTCATATGTGTCTTATCTCATATCGTAGTCAGAGCATTCGAGGCTTGACCTGAACACCCGGAAATGTCGCCTTGACGATTTTCTTCCAACGCAAACTGCCTATCGGAAGACCCGAAATCGTAGCACAATAATGTCGGTACTGTCAAGTAGATCATCCATATCGGCAGGGCAA
>CAZYQL010000075.1:0-20025 GCA_964650055.1 uncultured Phycisphaeraceae bacterium
ACGATCAAGTCGATCCGCAGGTCGCGGCTGTCGTGGATTGCCTGAAACAGAAAGTCGCGGCAACGCTTCGCGTGTAATGGCAGTGTGACTCAGCCGCGCTCGCTGTAGCCGAGGACAACCAGCACGCACGCATCGCCGCCGATGACGTTCATGCCCAGTTCGCGGGCGCGCTCAATGGCGCGATCGCTTTGTGCGCCAGGCTGCATCCAGAGATGCTTGATGTTGAGCTTGCCGCATGCTTCCACGATCTTTTCTGTCACAGGCGGCGGCGTGATGATGGAGACGCCATGCATCCGCGTGGGCAGGGCAGCCAGGTCACGATACGCTTTGAGTCCCTCCACTTCATCGGCGCTCGGATTGATCGGATAGACCTCGCGCTGATTTTGCATGTAACAACGCAGCACCTTGTTGCCATATTTGCTGCGATCGGTTGAGGCACCGACGACTGCGAAAGAATCGCCATCGAGGAAGGCAGCGATGCGTGCATCCAGCGAAGGGATGTCTGCTGCTTGCGCGTCATCTGAAGTTGCGTCGTCACTCATGCGCGTTTCACCTCGGCGAGCATTTTGCGAGCGCGCTCTTCGATGCGATCGAAGGTGCCGTTGGCCAGATCATTGGCATCGAAAAGTGTATTGACGAATCCGACTGCGAAGGCACCGGCTTTGAGGAAGGCAGCGCAGTTGTTCAGATGCACGCCGCTGGTGGGAACGATATTGAGGAAGGGCATCGGGCCAAGGGTCTGGCGCACCCAGACGGGGTCTTGCTGGGGAAAAAGCTTTTGCAGCGAAGCACCCAGGCGATGAGCACGCAGCATTTCAGTGGGCGTGGCGCAGCCGGGCATCATGGGAATGTTGCGTTCGACAGCGACGGCGATCACCGCTTCATCCACCACCGGAGAGACGAGATACTTCGCGCCAGCATCGACGGCGGCATGAGCCTCTTCAGCGGTGAGCACAGTGCCCGCGCCGACAGTCAACTCAGGTCGAGTGGTGAAGTCGCGAATGAGGTCGAGAGCACCGGGTGTGTTGAGAGTGAACTCAATGATGGTGAACCCGCCGCGCACCGCAGCTTCCATCGCGGGACCGGCAGCATCGGCCAAGGGCGTGCGCAGGATGGCGCTGGCACGTACTTGTCTAAAGTGGTTGATAAAGGGTGGCGTTGTCATGGTAAAGATAGTAGCGAATCAACACTGCTGGCCAAGATCAGGATTGATGCCATGATCCACGGGAGAGAGAACGGCAGAATCTTGTGCACGTGGATCGTCTTGACCTCTCAAGGCGTGTACCCCTCTTGCAACCGAACCAGATCAACATTGTTCGGTGTCGAGGCGTAAAACGAATTGATGAGCGGCGTTCGCGGGTCCTGCCAAACCCAGTATTCCGCGTGAGAGTCGGCGAAGCTGATGGTCGTGCTCTGGCTATGGAACGAGCCCGCCCAGTCAATCCACTGATGAGCACTGGGCGAGCCTTTGGGATTGATCACCCATGAACCCCAGTTGTAACCACGCGGGTCAGGCTCCTCAAGAAAGAGAATGGTGCTCGCTTGACTGTGGACCTGATAAATGCTGGTGCGCGAGACGATGCCCCAGCCCGATAGCCCGCCCATGGAGTTGCTCATCGAATAGCTGCGCAGGTATCCCGGCCGTGGGTCATCGGGACAGCGGTAGATTTTCGTGTCTCCACCGACATAGGAATACATGGTGCCAGCCTTGAGATTGTCGATTGTTTCATTGGTCGGCAGAACAGGCGCGGGAGGCGTGACCACCCAGTCGTAATTAGCACGCTGCGTCGAAGCGCCCATGAGCACGCCTTTGGATTCATCGTTGTACGTCGTCCACGCAATGCCAAGTTGGTGTAAGCCCGAGAGACACACCGCCATGCGTCCGTTCTTGCGTGCCTGCCTCAGCGTAGGCGCGAGGATCGAAATGAGCAGCACGATGATCGAAATCACGACTAGCAGTTCGATCAACGTAAATGCGCTTTGTCGTTTCATCAAAAGTCTCTCTCGGAATCGGAATCGGATACGTGCGCAGCTCGAATGAGCGTTGCAGAGATAGAAACATTTTAGTCAAGATCACATCATACCACCACTATCGGCAATGCAGCGGCAGAGCAATGGCATATAGGCTGCGATAAAGCTTTTCTTGTAGCCGAGTTTTTGATGCACGTGCCATGAAAATGTCTTATTTCGCAGCATCAATCGGCGAGGCCTTGAACGTCACCTGATACACGCGCTCTGGATCACAGGTCTGTGGGTTGGGCACCAGAATGAAATCGTCCGCGATCATCGGATTCAGATCGCTGCCTTGGGTCACTTCAATGTTCTTCACGCGGTAGGGGAGCATCGCGACGATCGGGCGGTAGCCGCGCTGAGCGCCGTTGGTGTTGACCGGCTTGAAAGAATCCATGCTTCGATTAGGCGTGATGGTGAGTGTGAAGGTGCCCTCTTTTTCGGTGAGCGTTTGTTCGTAAGCGAGCGCGCCCTTTTTCGGCGTGGCCATGCGTGCCTGCCAGGCGGGGTCGCCGTAGAAGGCAACGGTGTCGCGGTCGTAGAGCAGGCCGTAGCAATCCTGGGCGGTGAGTTTCGCAGCGGTGGCAGCGGGGGATGCAACTGGGCGACGCGTCAGGCGATTATTCGCATCGAGCAGATCCCGGGCGTTGTCGGGGAAGTAAGTTTCCAACCTGTGAATCATGGCGTGCTGATTGGCGAAGAAGGCTTCGCTGAAGGTGTAGCGACCGGGCTGCTCGACGAAGTAATCGAGGCAGCCCCAGCCTGCGTAGCCGTACCATGTGAGCACGGTGTAGGCGACCATTTGCTTGACGCTGGCGCTGTTCATCCATGCAAGCGCCATGGCATCGAGTCCATCAATGTGACCCATCAGGCAGTTGCCGATGGGGAGATAGACCTTGGGGTTGTCGGAGCTGATGGGGATTTTTGTTCCAGCCATGTCTTCGCCCCAGATTTGGCCCGCTTTGCTTTTGAAGTAGCCGTTGCGGTAGGAGTAACCGATCTGCCAATTGCGTTCGGTGGCGTGGCCGCTGGTGACGAAGAGGTCCGCTTTGTAATCGGTGAGCGATTCAACGAGTGACTTGGTGGAATCCTGTGGCCCGGTGGTTTCGACTGCTTTTTCACCGGGCAATTTGGTGACCGCTTTGCCCTTGTTCAGTTCGCAGTACCACTTGCCCTGTTCGATCATTTCCATCGCCAGTTCTGTGCCCGATGCGACTTTGTGAATGGTCAACGGCTCAGCGTGCATCGCAATCTTGAGCGCGTTGGCAGCGTCGTATCCAGTGAGGATGCCCCAGGTGGTGTCAGTGTACGGATCGCTGTCGAACTGGCGCGTGAGGCGATGCACCTTGCCAACGAACTCGCGGGTGGCCTCGGTTGGCGTAGCGACGAAGCAGGTGAAGCGCGGGAACTGTTCTTTGAGATGCGGCAGAGTGGCGGTGACATCGCCTTCATAAATGATGATGTTCGCAACGTGCTTTTTCACGAGGGCATCAACGACCAGCTTCCAGTCGGCATCGGCTTGCGTGGCTTTGGAGACGACGATGGTGTAGGAGGCCGCAGCGTATGAATGTTCCGCGAACAAGGCAAGCAACAAGATGACGACGAAAGATATTGAACGCACTTAAACGCACTCCTTTATAGATGGTGATGCTGAACTGATTCGATGATGGCGGTTCACAACTCGAACGGATTGATCACACGCAGTGTGCCCAACGGTGCCATGTTTGCATTGATGTCTTCCGAGTAGAGCGTGGAAACGCCAGCACCTTGACAGGCGGCGAGGATCATGGCGTCCCAGTAAGAAACGCTGTGCTTCAGTTTCATTGCACAAGCTTGGGTGAGAATACTTGGCGCCCGCACCACCAGAGGAAATAACCGGCAAAACTCTTCGATGTTCTGGCATGCCTTCTCAAAAGTGAATCCAACGACGGCAAGCTTGCGCGACGCGGCGAGATACTCACAAGCAACCTGCCAGAGAATGACCTTGTGGGGAAGTGAGTTCATCAGGTCCGTTGCAATGCTCTGTTTGCGAGCGTCGCGTGGATCATGAACGTAAAGCAGGACATTCGTGTCAACCGCGTTCATGCAATTCGTCTCGGGTTAGTTTGGGTGGATTGCCTTCGATAGGTTGGGATCGCATTCTGGCAATGAGCAATTCAAGCCGGGCTTGTCTTTCCAATTCGTCAACTGGCTTTGTATCAATCGCTTCAATAGATAATTCCACTTCACTTTCGTCGGGGAGTCGCAAAGGCGTCCTAGGTACGAAAGTGCCGTTACGATAGACCGCTTTAATGCGTGAATGAGTGTTCATGACCGCGTCCTTTCGGATCATTGTAGCCTGACTCAGCTTCGCTCGTTACAATGTCCAGCTAAATAGTACGCACCCGTATTACCGCCTTTGGGAACTTCCACCATGATCACCATTCCCGTCATCCGCTGGGGCCAGAATTACGAGAGCCTCGAAACTGAAACGATCAAGCATTTCATCACCGGCGAGCCTGTCGCCAAACTGGGCATGAGTAATGCCGGCCTTGTCGCGCGGGATATGAAGAAGGCTCAGCGGGCGCGCGATGTGCTTCGAGAGATTCCCATCAGCGAACTGATTCTGATGATGAAGAAAGCGGGCGAGCTTTATCTGAGTGCTGACCTGCCGCTGGGTGACGGCATGCAGTCGCCTGATGATTTCGTCAAGCAGCAATCGGCTTCCACCGGTCTGCCTCATCACCTGGCCAAGGGGAACATGACGAAAAATCATTTCGTCCTTTCCAACATGGATCGCATTCTCGATTGCCTCACGCGTGGCTTGGATCCCGCCATCCTCACGCGCGGCTACGGCGATGAAGGGCGCGGCGTCACCGTCTCCTATCAAGCCAACTCGCCCGTGCTGGGCATGGTGCTGCCTAGCAATTCGCCGGGCGTTCATACGCTCTGGCTGCCGGTTGTGGCGATGCAGATCGGGCTGGTGATGAAGCCCGGCTCGCAGGAACCGTGGACGCCTTACCGCATGATGGCGGCATTCTTTGCAGCAGGTATTCCGCGCGAGGCGATTTCAATTTATCCCGGTCATGCAGATGTCGGCGGCGAAGTTGCTGCACGCTGCGGCCGAGTCATGCTCTTTGGCGGCGCCTCAACCATCGACAAATACCGTGGCAATCCCGGTGTGCAGGTGCATGGCCCGGGCTATTCCAAAATTCTCATTGGCGATGACAAGGTCGATCAGTGGGAAAAATATATCGACGTCATCGCTGACTCGATCTATCTCAACAGCGGCCGCGGCTGCATCAATTGCTCGGGCGTCTGGGCGTCAAGGCACACCGAAGAAATCGCGCAGGCCTTGGCGGAGAAACTCGGGCCGATCGCGCCGCTTCCGCCTGAAGATCCCAACGCGAAACTGGCTGCGTTTACGGTTGCCGGTCAGCCGCAGGCGATTAACGAATCGTTGCTTCAGATGTGCAAGGAATCAGGCGTCACCGACATGACTGCGAAGTTTGGCCAGCGGCTGGTTGAACTCGAACACTCCGCCTACCTGCGGCCATGGATCGTGCATTGCAACACGCCCGATGTGCAGATCGCCAATAAGGAATATATGTTCCCGTTCACATCGGTGGTGAAGTGTGCGCAGTCGGAAATGATCAGCAAGATCGGGCCGACGCTGGTAGGCACGGTGATTTCTGAAGATGAAAAGTGGTCGCAGGAACTGCTCGGTGCGACGCAAATTGATCGCTTGAACCTTGGGGCGATTCCGACGATCAAGCTCGACTGGCTTCAGCCGCACGAAGGGAACATTGTGGATTTCCTGTTCCGAGCGCGGGCGGTTCAGATGCCTGCGGTCAGTGCGTGATTTTTGATCGTGTCAATACGTCGGCCCGCATCGATAGTGCATTAGCACATCGTCGCCGATACGGCTGACCCCTTTGAGCTTCAGCGCTTTGGCGCTTTGCATTCTGCGGATGATGTTGCCGGTGGCGGGGGCGATGCCTTGCGGGTCGCCCAGCAGCTTCGGGCCGACGAAGATCATCGCTTCATCGACGACATCTTCTGCGAAGAGACTGCCGATGACGGTGCCGCCGCCTTCGACCATGATGTTGGTCGCGTCGTGTTTCGCTGCCAGATGTTTGAGCAGGGGGCGCAAGGCGAATCGTCCGCCATCGACTTCTTTCACAGGTAGCGCGAGAAACTCTACGCCACGCTCTTCGAGTTCGATCATTCGCTTGGGGCGAGCATCGAGAATTTCCGATCGTGCGCCGATGGTGATGGGCGGACCATTCTTGCGATGCAGCGATCGCACAAGCTGATGATCAATGGTGAGTTTGAGCGTGGGATCAATGACGACTCGCCGGGCCATGCGCTTCACTTTCACATCGCGTGCAGTGAGCATCGGATCATCCTGCATGACAGTGCCGATGCCGACGATGATGGCATCAACGCGAGCGCGCACTTCATGAGCGATGTGCCGACTGTCTTCGTTACTGATCCACTTGCTGTCGCCGGTGCGGGTGGCGATATTCCCGTCAACGGTCTGAGCCCACTTGACGATGACCCAGGGCACGCCGGTTTTGAGCCTCTTGAAAAACGGCTGATTCAGTTCGCGGGCCTGCTCTTCGCAAAGGCCGGTTTCCACAGCGATCTTGGCCTTTTTCAGCTTGGTGAAGCCTGCGCCATTGACCTTGGGAAATGGATCGCGCATGGCGGCAATGACCCTGCCGACATTCGCTTCAATCAGCGCATCGACACATGGCGGTGTCTTGCCGGTGTGAGCGCAAGGCTCAAGCGTCACATAAACATCAGCCCCGGCGACTTTGTGGCCGGCCTTTTTGCAAGCCGCGAGCGCTTCGATTTCTGCATGCGGGCCGCCGAATTGTTTGTGATAGCCTTCGCCCAGAATTTTGTCGCCGCGTGCGATGACGCAGCCGACCATCGGATTGGGTTCGACGATGCCCTGGCCACGCGCTGCCAGTTTCAAGGCGCGCTGCATGTGGGCTTCAATGACGGGCGAAGATTTGGGGCGTGCACTCATCGGCGGAAAGATACCGAGAGTTCTGCGATACGCAAGGCAGAGCGGAAAGATTAAGACAGAAGGCGATTACTTATTACTTAATACTTATTCCTTAATGGTTATATCGAGCCTTACTCTTGCGACCTCCACAGGCGTTCGATCGCCAGTCCGAAATAGCTGTTAAGTAATAAGCATTAAGTAATAAATAATCGGCTTTTCTCAGTGAGCGATGCCGCCTTCTTCGATGGTGGCCAGCACGATCGGCGTGGTGTTGCCGTTCATGCCCTCGGCTATTTCGGAAATGGTGGTGCGATCCAGTTCGTGACGCATCGAGTGAGCGACGCGGTTGCAAGCCTTGCGAAGCTGATCGATCGGATTCGATAGGCCGTTGCCATCGCTCTCAATGGGCAGCTCTGACTCGATGGGACCTTCGACCGCTTCAACGATATGAAGGAGCGTCACATCGTGCGGTTCGCTTTCGAGGTAGTAGCCGCCGCTGCGACCCAGATGGCTGTTGATCACGCCGCGACGTGCGAGGGCTTGCAAAACCTTGAGCGCCGAGTCGGTGGGGATGTGCAGATAGTCGGCGACATGCCGGGCCTGGATGTGGCCATCACCACGGCGAGTGGAGAGGTAAGCGACGGCCAGGGCCGCCAGAGTTGCTGTCTTGCTGAGTTTCATGTCTGCCTCCTTCACCGGCACGAACGACTGGCCGCGGGTTTGCGGAACCGAGCGATTCATGAATAGAAATCGGTCTAACGAAGGAGCGAGTGAAGCGAGATGGAAGGAATATGGCAAAAGGGATTCTGTGTAACTGAAAGCGGACGTTGCGGAGGCAGTAGAACATAAGCAACTGAGCCGCGACTCAACGAGTCGCGGACGTCACCGGCCTGATGAAGTTTTATTTGTCAGTT
This sequence comes from uncultured Phycisphaeraceae bacterium, assembly GCA_964650055.1. GTDB lineage: Bacteria > Planctomycetota > Phycisphaerae > Phycisphaerales > Phycisphaeraceae > JTS-RE9. Next base: position 7,921 of record CAZYQL010000075.1, read on the forward strand.
GATCTGCGGGATCAGCGCTTAATTCAACCTGCGACTGCGGGAACAAGGCGCGATGCACACCCCTTCAGGTCGTTAGCGTCCGCGACTCGTTGAGTCGCGGCTCTTGGGCGTGTTTGCCACAACTGCCCCTCGCATCGAGCGCACCAGAATCACCAGCGTCGAAAGGCCTGCGCCCACATAAGCAAACGCATAAGAAAAATCGTGCCCGGACCAGATCAAATCCCACACCGAAGTATCACCCGTCGGCATGCCTTTCTCCGCGAAGACACGAATGGCCGCCGCGCCCAAGATGGTGCCTTGTGCCATCGCGATGAAGCAGCCGATGGCGGCGACGGCGGCGAGGAGGCCTCGGGTTTTTTCAAAGTAAAGCACGAGCAGATTCATCAGGCCGATGCCCACGCCCAGGCCGGCCCAGCAGTAGTCGAGTTTGAGGTATTGGAACACACCCGTCGCAACGAGCAGGCTACTTAGAAAGTATGCGATCGGGGTGAGCATGGAGTCATCTTACGTTATGCGATCGGTGCTCGATGATGAAGCGGGCGCATGAAAAACCCCACTCGAGGGGAGTGGGGTTTATGTGCATTGGATGCAGTGGCGCAAGCGTGGTTACGAATTTCGTTCTGTGCGCTATTTACGCGCTGAACGATGAACCGCAGCCGCAGGAGCTGGTGGCGTTGGGGTTGCTGAACACAAACCCGCGGCCCATGACTTCATCGCGGAAGTCGATGGTGGTGCCGTTGAGGTAGAGATAGCTCTTCTGATCGCAGACGACGGTGACGCCGTGCTGATCGAACTTTTCAAAGGATTCATCATCGGTCTCGGTGAGATCGAGGATGTAGGAGAAGCCGGAGCAGCCGCCGCCCTTGACGCCCACGCGAAGGCGAACCTTGGACGGCTCAAGCGCGTTCTCCGATGCCTGTGCATCGATGATGGACTTGATTTCCTTGGCGGCGGTTTCAGTCAGTAGAATGGCCATTGCGTAGCTCCCAAAAGGGGTTGGTGGTAGTGATGTCTATCAGGGAATCCATTATAGGCGCGAATGGGGTCACTATTCAACTAGGGGGTACTGAATCTTCGGATTCGCACAGAATTCGCATAGGATTCGTTAAGGTTTCACACATGGCAGGTCTCGTCCGTCTGCTCCGTCTGCGCTTGCACAGCTTGAATAATCCGTGCGATGGCCCAGTCGATTTCTGCGCGAGTCGTGAACCGTCCCAGGCTCAGGCGCATCGCGCCGCGAGCTGATTCTTCACTCAAACCCAGCGCACTGAGCACGTGGCTGACCTCTCGACTGGCGCTGGTGCAGGCAGCGCCCGCGCTGATCGCCAGATCATTCATCGACGCGATCAGGCGATCGCTTTCCACACCCGGCAGCGAAAGGTTCAGCGTCTGCGGCAATCGCTTGTCGCGGTGACCGTTGATGTGCGAGCCTTCAATGGCGGCAAGCAATGACGCTTCCAGATGATCACGCAGCTCGCGCATCTCGCGCATCATCGCCTCATCATTCTTCATTTCGTGCTGACAGATTTGCGCCGCCGCTCCGAGTCCGACAATGCCCGGCACGTTGAGCGTGCCTGAGCGCATCGTCCGTTCGTGCCCGCCACCATCGAACTGCGCATCAAGGCGAACGCGTGGCCCCTTGCGGCGAACATGCAAAAACCCTGCACCCTTGGGGCCATAGAACTTGTGCGCGCTGCCCGAGAGCAGATCGATGTTCGTCGCTTCCACATCGACTTCAATCTTGCCCAAGGCTTGAGTCGCATCGGTGTGAAAGATGATCGATCGCTGGTGACACAAAGCTCCGATGGCAGCGATGTCATTGATCGTGCCGACTTCGTTGTTGGCCCACATGATCGAGACCAGAATCGTGTCCGGCCGAATCGCTTCTTCGATCTGCTGCGCATCGATCACGCCACCTGAATCAGGGCGTGGGCGAATCGCGGTGACTTCATAACCGCGCGAGGCCAGTTTGCGACAAGGGTCAAGCACCGCGTGATGCTCGTGCACCGCAGTGATGATGTGTCTGCCTTTGTCCTTATAAAACTCAGCAACACCTTTGATGGCGAGATTGTTCGACTCTGTCGCGCCGCTGGTGAAAACGATCTCGCGCGGGTCAGCAGCGATGAGTGAAGCAACCTGCTCGCGGGCCAGTTCGACCGCGCTGCTCGCACTGCATCCAAAACCATGCGGACTGGCGGCGTTGCCAAAGCGCTGAGAAAAAAAGGGCAACATCACTTCCAACACACGCGGATCAACCGGCGTGGTCGCGTTGTAATCGAGATAAACCGGAGGCATCACCGACATGCGACCATCATAGGCGAATCGAAACCTATTTAGCCGTTCGCCTTGGTCAGCGGAGAATTAACGCTTGAGCAACTTTTCATATCTCGCATATTCCGCATCGAAGCTGGCCTTGCCTGTGGGCTGATAGGTTTCGAGATCAAACGAATTGCGCACGATCTGGCGAAGCTGCGCGAGGTTTTTGATTTCACCTTTGCCCATGGCCTGCACGAGAACGTTGCCGATCGCGGTGGCTTCGTAAGGGCCGACGACGACTGGGATGCCGCACGCATCTGCGGTCATCTGATTGAGCAGTTTGTTCTGCCCGCCGCCGCCGACGATGTGAAGCACTTCGAATTGCCAGCCGAGCAGACTTTCCAAAAGCGCCATCGTCCTTCGGTACGCCATCGCCAGACTTTCCAAGCAGCACCGCACAAACTGCCCCGGCGTCTGCGGCACAGGCTGCCCCGTGGCTGCTGCAAACTCCGCAATTTTTCTAGGCATGTCGCCCGGCGCAACAAACGGCTCATGATCCGGATTCACCAGCGTACGCATCGGCTGAGCCTCACTGGCCAACTTCGTGAGCTGCGTGTAGTCCATCGCCTGGCCACGCTTTTCAAAATCGCGACGGCACTCCTGCACCAGCCAAAGCCCCGCAATATTCTTGAGGAATCGAATCTTGTTTTCTACGCCGCGCTCATGCGTGATGCTCGCCTCACACGCCGCCTCCGTGATCATCGGTGCGTCGAGTTCCGCGCCCATCAGCGACCACGTGCCACTGGACAGATAAGCCCAGCGCGGCGTCTTACTCTCATCCACCGGCACCGCCGCGACTGCTGCTGCCGTGTCATGCGTACCCGGCGCAATGACCTGCACATGAGCGAGACTCGGCTGCGCCAGATCATCCACGATCGCCTTGCGAAGCTTGCCCACCACGCTGCCTGCGGGAATCGTGTCGCCAAGAAAATGCGTGGGGATGTTGAGTTTTCCCAGCAGATCAGTGGCCCATTTGCCGGTGCGTGGATCGATCATCTGCGTGGTGGAGATGTCGGTCGCTTCGCGGGTGATCTGGCCGGTGAACCAGTAGTGAAACAGATCAGGCACCATGACGAAATCAGTAGCGAGATCAAAAAGTTTAGGCTCGCGCTGCTGCTGCGCGACGACCTGATAGAGCGTATTGAGATACATGAACTGAATGCCGGTGGCATCGTAGATGGATTTCTTCCCGACCTTTTCGATGACCTCGTTATAGGCGCTCAGATGCTTGTCATCGCGGTAGCAGTAGGGCATCGAAAGCACCTGGCCGCTCTTGCCCAGAAGGGCGTAGTCCACACCCCATGTGTCGCAGCCGAGGCTGACAATTTCTACGCCGCGATCCTTCGCCACGCTTGCGCCTTTGCTGACACCTTGGAGCATCTGAGCCCAGAGTTCGGTGAGATTCCAGTGCAGACCGCTAGGCAATTTGACGGGCAAATGGCGAAAGCGATGAAGCTCTTCGATAGCGACTTTGCCGTCGTTGAGCGTGGCAAGAATGGCGCGGCCGGACTCAGCGCCGAGATCGAGTGCGAGATAGCCTTGGGTGGACATGAAAAACTCCGTCGAACAAAGGAAGTTGAAAGAGTTTAATGAGAAGGGATGACGGTGGCGAATAGTAGTTAGCCGTTCGCCTTGGCGAACGAAGTGTTGATCGGTGAGGTTGAGATCAAAGGCGTCGGAGCGAAGCCGCGAGCGGCTCAGGAATTTTTCATCTCGCGCATCTGCTTCATTGCTTGCGTGATGTATGGCATACCGCTCCAGACACTGACCAGCACCGTGATATAGACCAGCACGTTGCGTGTGATGGCCAGGGCGGTGCGGGTGTCTTTGTCCTGTGTGTGCGAGATGATGACGATCAGCACGAGCACGATGGGCACGACGATGGCCTGGAGCACCATCTTGGCTTTGCCCCAGATGTTGGCGCCGAACTTGACGCCTTGGGCTTCGAGCTCGCCGCGGATGCCGGTGACGAGAAGTTCACGGGCGAGAATCAGGGCGACCATCCACGGATAGATGCCGCTAACCATATTGCCCTTGAGGATGTGAAAGGCAAACTCCTGCGGTTCAGCCAGGGCGATAGGATCGACAAAGCGCGGGCCAGCCAGGTAGATGAACGCGCCCAGGATCAAAACTTTGTCGCAGAACGGATCCATGATGCGGCCGAACTGACTTTCGACTTTCCACTTCCGCGCGAGGTAGCCGTCGAGATAATCGGTGACTGCCGCGATGATGAAAATAATCATCGCGGTCCAGATGGCCCAGTCCGGTCCCGATGGAAAGCGATACCAACCTAGAATCAGAAAAAAAATAAACGCCAGCACCAGGCGGGCAATGGTCAGGAGGTTGGGGACGGATCGGTACATGAGAACCTATAAGGAAAAAGGCGAATGCTTATTATTTAATACTTATTACTTAATGGCTATATCAGATGGCGTTACCGTTGACACCTTGCGCTTCTGAAATAAGCAATAAGTAATAAGCATTAAATAATAAGCATTCGCCTTTGTATTCTGCAATGCATCTTACAGCTTCAGCTCGCCAAGTCCCATGCCCAGAGCGCCGCTCTTGCCAAGGCCGCCCTTCATGTTGCCCATGGGCTTGCGCGGCTTGGCCCCCGCAGAGGCTGGACGCGACGCTTGCATCGCGGCATGCTGCGCATCGCGATCAGCTCGCTCCGCAGCTCGCACGTCTTCCGTCAGCGCTGCCACCTGCTTGAGCGACAGACTGATGCGGCGGCTGTCTTCATCCACCGTCAGTACGCGGAATTCTTTTTCATCGCCAGGCTTGAGCACATCCGTCACCAGATTGACCCGCTTGTTGTCCAGTTCACTGATATGAACCAGGCCTTCAACGCCAACCTGAAGCTCGATGAACGCACCAAACTCCGTGCAACTGAGCACCGTGCCTTTGACGATGGACTTGGGTGCATAGGTGACCGTCGCGCCGATCCAAGGATCACCCGCTGCTTGCTTGAGGCTCAGCGACAGACGACGTTTGCCCGGATCGATTTCGAGAATCTTAAAGAGCAACGACTGATCAGGCTGCACGATATCTTCAACCTTGCCGATGCGTTTCCAACTCAATTCGCTGATCGGGCACAGACCTTCAACGCCACGATCAACTTCGACGAAAGCGCCAAAGGGAGCGGTGCGAGTGACCCGGCCGCTGACCTGATCGCCCACGCGAAGGCTCTGCGAAACGAGCGACCAAGGGTCAGGCTCGATCTGCTTGAGGCCCAGGCTGATGCGACCTTTTGCCGGATCGATCTTGAGCACTTTCACGTTGACCTTGTCGCCGACTTTCAGGTGATCGCCGGGATTGTCCACGCGGGAATAGCTGATGTCGCTGACGTGAATGAGGCCATCGATGCCGCCCAGATCGACGAAGGCTCCGTATTCCATCACGCTGCTAATGACGCCTTCGCGAATCTGATCGAGTTCGAGCGTGGCGAGGGTCTTGCCCTTTTGCTGTTCGCGTTGTTTTTCGAGGTATTGACGGCGGGAAAGGACGACGCGCTTGGCCTTGCGATCGAGTTCCTGCACGATGGCCTGGACCTTTTGGCCGACCATGGTGGAGAGGTCTTCGACGCGGCCGATGTCCACTTGACTGGCGGGCATGAAGGCGCGAACGTTGCCGACCATTTCGAGTTCGAGGCCGCCCTTGTTGGAGCCGACCACGCGAGCTTCGACAGCCGAGCCCTTGGTGATCTGATCCCAGGTCGCCCTGCCGACGGCACCTTCGCGCGACAGTTGATAAAGCCCTTCAGCTTCATCGAAACTGGCCACGACAAAATCCATGATCGAGCCGATGCGCGGGGCCCGTTCGAACTGACGCAGGGAAATGATGCCTTGCGTTTTGCCCACGCCTGCGAGTTCGACGAAGACCTCATCATCGCGAATCGCAGCGATGCGCCCGCGCCTGAGTTCGTGAGGAATCGCACCATCATCAGCAGATGCGCCATCGCCTGGTTCCCCTTCAGGAACAGGCGGCTCGCTCGCTTCCATGATCTGCTCGATCGACTCGCCCGCCAGAGCTTCGTCGATCTCTCGTTGCATTGCCTCATCGACCTGATTGGGGTCTGATGTTCCGTCGGCCTGGTTCTGGTTCATGTCTGCTGATTTCCACAAGAGTGTCCCCGACAAGGGACCCCAACATTCGAAGAGACAAGCTTACCTTGGAATGGGCGGTTGTCCAAGTCGATGCCTGCTTTCCCATCAGAGCCGATTGAGTCAGGTGGATGATGTTGATGAAAGAAGCAGCCTTGTAACTGGCCCAGAGACGAATGAAATGATCCGTTTAAACAAGCCCGCATGGATTCGAACCATGACAATCAGTACCAAAAACTGATGTGCTACCATTACACCACGGGCTTAGGTGCAGCGATTGTAGGCGAAGAATTGCTGGTGTTCAAGAATGAACATCGGCTCGTCCGCATCGCCACTGAACTCTCATCTCCAGCCGTTGACGGTCAGCAGCTTCGCGGGGCTTTCGGCGGTGCCGGTGCGGGCGCTGAGCAGACACGTCAGACAGCAGGCAAGGGCCATCGCTTCATGTTTGGCGCGGTCGCGCATTTGCGGGTTGGCCAGTGCGGGGCGATCAATCAGTTGCCGCCAGTGATGAGCGACAGCGGCGGCGAAGGTGAAGGGTGAATCTTGCGCCTTGTCAGTTGGTTGATGCACGGCTTCATCGAGCAGCGAGCCTTGATGATCAAACAATTCGTAGGCACAGTCGGTGACGCGCAGACGACCGAGTTCGCCGATGAGATGAATCATGCGATCGCACGGAGCTGGCGTTGTGGCAGCGGAGATTTCGTGAAGCTGAAATTGGATGCTGCTCTCATCAGGCATGCGGGCGTGCATCGACAGGTGGCCGGTCAGATCGCGAAGCGATGCGTCAATGACTCGGCTGGGCTGAAGAATGGAACACTCAATGGACTGAGGCATTTGCGTCAGGTCGAGCGCCATTCGCCAAGCTTCATGAAGTCGGGCGAAAAGTGAACCTTCACCTTGGCGCGACGCACTTAAGACAGCGGTGCTCTGAATGGGGCCAAGCACCAGTTGCGGGTCAGCAGCGCGGAGCCAGCCGGGCGACTGCGTGAACGCGGGGCAGTGAATGAAGTGGCCAGGGAGTGCGGTCGAAGATCGATCGCGATCCTCCGGTTGCCTGGCGAAAAGAGTGAAGGATTCGAGCTGGCGAAAATCTGCGGCGATGGGTTCGAGCGCGAGAACGGTGCAGCCTTGTTTGAGTGCGCCTGTGATGATTGCGGGATCGACCTGATTCATCGTCGCCAGCAGAATGTAGGTGGCGGGTTTGTCGATGATGAGCCTGCGGAGGTCATCGTCGTAATCGGCGTCAAGTTCTTTGGCGAGATCGCTGACAGCGGGTTGACGCGGACCACCGACGCCGATGACCTTGATGGCGCTGCCCATGCGAGCCACGATCGCGCGGACAGCGGGCACCGATTTCGCATCGGCCCAGAGCGTCGTCTCATAAGCATGTTCAAACATCGACATGGCGAGATTGTAGAGCAGTTGAGATTGAGAAGAGGGAGTGGTGCTGGCGTGATGCCGCAGCAGGTCATTGAATCTTTGTACTCTGTCTGCCTCCCCTTGAGTGAATGATGATGAGTGATGTGATCGTCCCCAGTTCGACTGATTCGATTCGCCTGGCGCTGATGGGCGATCTGCACTTTTATCGCCTGTGGGTGGCTCCGTGGCGACTGCTCAGTAAGCGAATCCTCGGACAGATCAATCTCTGGTGGGATCGAAGGCACAGCTTCGATCGTTCGCTTCTTGCTCCGATGCTCCAGCGCGTGCTCACGATTGATCCGGCACTGCTGCTGCTCACGGGCGATATGACAATGACATCGCTTCGCGAAGAGTTTGAAGATGTGGCAGCACTGCTTCGATCGCTTGATGGCCGCGTACCGATGATCGGCGTGCCGGGTAATCATGATCGTTACACGCCATTTTCCCGGCGAAGGCGCATCATGGAGAAGCTGATGCCCGGCCTCGTGCCCGATGCTTTTCCTCATATGCGTTCACTGTCGCCGCGATGGAAGCTGATGGTGCTAGATGCCGCGATGCCTCGGTTGCTATCTGCGCGCGGTGCGGTGGGGGAAGCGCAACTTGCTGCGATGAAGGATGAACTGGCGACGCTGTCGCGCGAGCAGGGCGTGATCATCATGTGTCACTATCCCGCCATCTCAAAGCCCGATGGCAAACGCACCGGATGGAACCATCGCCTCATTGATGCGGAGAAAGTGCTCGATGTTCTGCGCGGCTGCAAGGCTTCGATCATCTACGCGCACGGTCACGTGCACTGGCCCTGGCTGGTGCGCGGGCCGCAGGGCATCTCTAACATGATCGATCTCAATGTCGGAGCTCCGATCATGAAGAAGGCTCAGTACGTTCACGGGCAAGGCCTGTGGCAACTTGATCTGCCGGAGGATTCGGGCACGAACGCGAAGTTCACTCATCACGTACCTGTCAGCACTGGGCGCAGCGAGCAAGGCCTCGTGACGCTGAATTGGGATGCTCGCGTCGTCCAATAATGACGCGCAGCCAGAGCAATCTCCGTTCCGACGGCTATCAATTACAAGCGCGAATCAGCCGATAAATCGAGTGGATTTCTACTTTTCGCAAGGGGCTTCCCATGTGTGGAATCGTTGGATACGTTGGCAATAAAACTGTCGCTCCGCTGCTCGTGGAAGGTCTCAAGCGGCTCGAATATCGCGGCTATGACTCAGCAGGTGTCGCGCTCGTCAACGAGCATGGCTTGCATATTCATCGCTCTGTCGGCCGCGTCAGTGTGCTCGAATCACTCATTGAAAAAAACGACAAAGCGACGGCCAAGAAAACCACGCAAGCTTGCCTGGGCATCGCTCACACGCGCTGGGCAACGCACGGCGGCGTCACCGTGCAAAACGCACATCCGCACACCGGTACCACCCGCGGCGGACAGACCATCGCCGTCGTTCACAACGGCATTATCGAAAACTACATCACACTCAAAAAATATCTCACCGAGAAAGGCCACAAGTTCAGCAGTGAGACCGATACGGAAGTCGTCGCGAAACTGATCGCTGAGCTTTACGATGGCCCGCCGGTGGATGATGCGGGCGGACTCGAACGCGCGGTGCAGGCGGCGCTGCGCGAAGTGACTGGCGCTTATGCGATTGCGGTGGTTTGTGATGCAGAACCGCACACGTTGGTCTGTGCCCGCAAGGGTTCGCCGCTGATCATCGGTATTGCGGATAAGAGTTACGTTGTCGCTTCCGATGCCAGCGCGATCATCAGCCACACTTCGAGCGTGATCAATCTCGATGATTATCAGGTGGCTCGTCTGTGTGCAGGGCCAAACGATAAGAACAATAAAACAGGCGGCCCCTGGTCGGTCGATTTCCGTACCACGACCATTGACAACGTAGTGGTCTCGCAGGCTGTGAAAGATCTTGACTTCAAACTCGATGAGATCGAACTGGGCGGCTACGAGCACTACATGTTCAAGGAGATCATGGAGCAGCCCGAGTCGCTGCGCAACTGTCTGCGCGGTCGCATCGATCACCGGGAAAACCGTGTCACACTCGGCGGCATGAGCAAACTGTCACGCGAACTGGTTCGCGCCAGTCGCTACATCCTCACCGCTCAGGGCACTGCATATCACGCAGGTCTCATCGGCGAATATCTTTTCGAAGATCTAGCACGCGTTCCCGCTCGCTGCGTTTATGCCAGTGAGTTTCGCTATCGCAATCCGATCATCGAGCCTGACACGGTGGCCATCGCCATCAGTCAATCAGGCGAAACAGCGGACACACTCGCAGCTCTGCGCGAAGCCAAAGATCGCGGCGCGATTGCGCTGGGCGTCGTCAATTCCGTTGGCTCTACGATTGCCCGCGAGACCGATGCGGGTGTCTATCTGCACGTGGGTCCTGAAATCGGCGTCGCTTCCACGAAAGCATTTGTCGGTCAGGTCGCGGTGCTCACACTGATCGCGCTTTATTTGGGCAAACGCCGACTGCTGTCGAGCGATGTCGTACACAAGTACCTCGACGAAATGGACAAACTGCCCGGCTACATCGAGCGCGTCCTCAAGCAAAGCGATCACATTCGCCACTGCGTTGAGCGATACGTCGATCGCGAGAACTGGCTGTTTTTAGGGCGCGGCTACAACTACCCCGTCGCTCTGGAAGGCGCACTCAAGCTCAAGGAAATTTCCTACATCCACGCAGAAGGTATGCCCGCGGCAGAGATGAAACATGGCCCCATCGCGCTGATCGACAAGGGCATGCCCGTTGTGTTTGTGGTGCCTCAAGGCAGTCAGTATGAGAAGGCGATGAGCAACATTGAAGAGGTACGCGCACGTGGCGGACGCATCATCGCAGTGGCGACGGAAGGCGATACGCAGATTGAAAAGTATGCCGATTCCACGTTCTACATTCCGCCGATGCCTGAGGCGCTTCAGCCGCTGGTGAGCGTGATCCCGCTTCAACTCGTGGCGTATCACGCAGCGGTGCTGCGCGGGCATGATGTCGATAAGCCCAGGAATCTGGCGAAGAGCGTGACGGTGGAGTGATAAAGATTTCCTCTATTGCTCTAATAGGGTAAGATACAGTGGAGGTACTAATGGCTCCTGACGCAACATTTGACGAATTGCTAGAAGCTGCGGAGCATTTGGCCCCGGAAGAACAGGCAGACCTGATTGCAGTTCTTCAGCGACGACTTGCTGAACTTGGACGTCATCGCGTGGTGCAGGAGATACGTCAGGGGCGTGATGAGTTTCAGACGGGGCGGACGAAACCGGCATCAATCGCGGATGTGCTTCGAGAGATCCAATCGTGAAGCGCGCCTTGATTCAATCTACAACTTTCATTCAAGCGGCCAAGCGCTTCGTGAAGAAACATTCACAAAGTCTTGAGAACTTGGGTTACGCACTCTCGTTACTAGAAACCGATGCATTCGATCCACGCCTACGGACTCACAAACTCAAAGGCGAAATGGACGGTTCCTGGGCATGCAGCGCTGGTTACGACCTGCGAATTGTTTTCGATTTTGTCGAACATAATGGCGTGAGTGCGATTTTGCTATTGTCGCTGGGCACACATGATGAAGTTTATTAGGCTTCAGCCTGCACCGATCATCTCACGCACTGTCGCAACGAAATCCGTGAACGCCTGCGGTGACAGTACTGCTTCGCCGTGCACTTGCTGAACATCGCGATACTCGCCATCTCTGGGGTCGCGGCACACGTGAATCACCTTGCGGATCGCATCAACGATCCATGTTTCGGGGATGCCATGCTCGGCGTAGTAGCGACGTTTGGTATTCAGTTCATAGGTCAAAGAACTATCGCCCACTTCGATCATGAGGTGGACATCCACCGGTTCGGGCTTACGCTCCTCATAGTCATCCGTTCGCGGACGCAGCAAGGCCAGATCGGGTTCCGATTCGCCGTGGCTGTCCAGTACGACCGGATTCTGCACCCAGACGAAGACGCGTTCGCCCAGCTTCTGATGATGGCGGTCAAGACGTGCGACGACGGCTGCATGGCGTCTGCCGATTGGTGACATGTGAATGATCTCCCCGTTGATCAGTTCTGTTCGATCGCACTCACGAAGAATTCCCACCTCCTGAAGTCGGTGGTATTCATCAACGGTGAACCGTCGACGTTGCGGAATGTCTGTCGTCAGGGCGCTCATGCAGAGAAGTATAGCATGCTGGTGTTTTGAATCTCGTTTTCCGCTACAATGCCCGCGACCATGATGGTCAAAGGAGCTTCAGGTCATGAGGA
>CAZYQL010000076.1:0-7057 GCA_964650055.1 uncultured Phycisphaeraceae bacterium
TCTGCCCCCAGCAACTGCGGCAGCAATCCAGCACTGGTGTTGAATTCTCGATCATCTTGAATGTGTACTGAGCGGCAGTTGCAATTCACGCAGCCAAACTGACACCACTGGGTACGATATCGATTGCACTACCCACTTCACGAGGTGAACGATGGTTCTACGTCCATGTCTTCGAGTTCTTCTTCTGCTTCTCTCTCTCCTTCACTTTGCGGCTATCGCAACGCCTGCGATTGCACAGAGCGACAATGCGGCAGCCCCAGCGAGCAAGGTCGATACTGCCCGGGGCGATCGCATGTTGGCGGATTACTTCAAAGCTCAGACCGCCCGCATAGCCGAGCAATCGATGGCTGACATCAAGACGCTCGATGATTGGAAAACCAAACGTGAAACTTACCGCGCTCAGCTTTTCGAGATGCTCGGCTTAGCCAAGTTGCCTCCCAAAACCGATCTCAAACCTGTCATCACAGGCACGCTCGATCACGCTGAATTCACCGTTGAAAAACTTCACTTCCAATCTTCGCCTGGCCTTTACGTCACCGGCAATCTCTACATCCCCAAAAATCTCGAAGCTGATAAGCCCGCGCCGGCGATCCTTTATCTCTGTGGTCACTCGGCTCAGAAAAAGGACAACATCAGCTTCGGCAACAAGGCGGGCTATCAGCATCATGGTGCGTGGTTTGCCCAGCATGGTTATGTCTGCCTCGTCATCGACTCGCTGCAACTGGGCGAGATCGAAGGCATCCATCACGGCACCTACCGCTACGGCATGTGGTGGTGGATCAATCGCGGCTACACCCCCGCAGGTGTCGAAGCATGGAACTGCATCCGCGCTCTTGACTATCTCGAAACGCGCAAGGAAGTAGATAAGAATCGCATCGGCGTCACCGGTCGCAGTGGCGGCGGAGCGTACTCGTGGTGGATCACTGCGCTCGATGATCGCATCAAGGTGGCGGTGCCTGTCGCGGGCATTACTGATCTTCAGAATTATGTCGTCGATGGCTGCGTTGAAGGCCACTGCGACTGCATGTTCATGCACAACACTTATCAGTGGGACTACGCGCAGGTTGCAGCACTGGTCGTGCCGAGGCCTTTGCTGATTTCGAACACCGACAAGGACACCATCTTTCCGCTCGATGGTGTGTACCGCGTGCATGAGAAAGTGAAGAAAATTTATCAGCTTCACGGCGCGGAAAAGAATCTGGGTTTTCACATCACCGAAGGGCCGCACAAGGACACGCAGGAACTTCGCATTCACGCGCTGGTCTGGTTTGATCGGTATCTGCGCAAGGAAGAGCGAGAAATCACCAAGCCTGCGGAGAAGCTGTTTGAGCCGGAGCAATTGCGCGTGTTTGAGAAGCTGCCTGAGGATGAAGTGAATACGAAGATTCAGGAGACGTTTGTGCAGGATGCGGGTGTGGTGCTGACGGTGGAGAAAGAGGATTGGCCGGTGCAGAGTGAGCGCCGGATGAAGCAATTGAAGGAGAATGTGTTCATGAGCTGGCCAGTTGAAGCTGTGCCACTCAAGCTGCGTGAAGTATCGTCAGATGAGCGCGATGGTGTCGTGTTCAAGTCATACGACTTCACGAGTCAGGAGCATGTTGATCTGAAATTGTTCGTGGCTTATCGAAATGACATTGGCCAATCTGATCTCGTGGTACTCAATGTGCTTGATGATCAAGCCTGGATTCAGTGGCTTTCGTGGTCGCGTGGCCTGTGGGGCAAAGTACTGGAGAGCGAAGCGAAGGTGAAGCAGGATGAGCAGGCCATCGCGCAGAACATCGCGCAGAACATGAAGATGCTCAAGAGCACGAAGTGGGCGATGGCGTACATCGCACCGCGCGGTGTCGGGCCGACGGCTTTCGATGCGAGTGCGAAGAAGCAGACGCAGAATCGTCGTCGCTACATGCTGCTGGGGCAGACGCTCGATGAGATGCAGACGTGGGACATTCGCTGTGCGGTGCAGGCGGTGCGTGAAATGAATGCCTTCAAGGGCGTGCCGCTGTGGTTGCAGAGCGAGCGCGTGATGGCGGGCAACGTGCTCTACGCATCGCTCTTTGAACCGGACATTGCAAGGCTTGATCTCTGGCATCTGCCGCTGACGCACCGCGATGGGCCGATCTATATGAACATTTCCAAACACATGGACATGCCCCACGCGCTGGCGATGGCGGCAGCGCGCTCGCCGGTACGGCTGTATCAGGCAGATGAAAAAGGCTGGGAGTATGTGAAGTCAGTCGGCGACATTCTCAAGTGGGATGCGAAGCAATTGCAGGTGAGAGTGTTGCCGTCCAAGGAAGAGAAATAACCTTTCGTTTTTGACCTGTCTTTTCAGAGCCGGGTTTTGTAAACCCGGTCGGGCATGCGATGGCCGTCTGCGGCCTGAGCGTGGCCGTCGAAGGCGGCTTGCATTCATCAAAGCGCAAGGTGATGCAGGGCGCTGGTCCACGTTCCGCGCGAATCGGTTTGATTCGGCATTGAGCCTCACAAACCGTCCGGGTTTACAAAACCCGGCTCTGAAAGAAATGATGTAGATTGCGCTGTGTGTGGTGCGCTTCTACGTTTCACTTCGTTCGCCAAGGCGAACGGCTAAATAGGATTTTCGCTTGCCAGACATTCATCCCACATGCCTGATCGATCCCGAAGTCGAAATCGCTGACGATGCCTACCTCGGCCCGCACTGCGTTTTACGCGGCCCCGTCAAGATCGGCCCGGCCTGCAAGCTGCACGGCAGCACCTACATCCACGGCCCGATCACCATCGGTCATAGCAATCGCATCTACCCGTTCACTTGCCTCGGCTTTGCCCCGCAAGACCTCAAATACGATCCCGCCAAGTTCGGCGCCGGCGTCTTCATCGGCGATGATAATGTCTTTCGCGAAGGCTTCACTGTGCACCGTGCCACCAAAGATCTGCCCACACGCATTGGCAATCACAACTACTTCATGGGCTCTACGCATGTGGGCCACGACGCTGTCGTCGGCAGCCGCTGCATCGTCGCTCAAGGCGCCATGCTGGGTGGGCACACGCTTGTGGACGATGGCGCGAACATCGGCGGCGGCGGCGGCGTGCACCAGTTCGTTCGCATCGGACGCATGGCGATGGTGGCAGGGCTAACATGTCCGACGCAGGATGTGCCGCCGTTTTGCGTCATGCACCACAATCGCCGCATCGGCTCGCTCAATGTCGTGGGTCTTCGCCGGGCCGGGCTTCGTGAACACATCGACGTGCTGCGCGCGGCCTACGACATCTTCTTCCACGGCAAGCTCGCCAACAAAACCGCCATCGCAAAAATCGAAGAGCAACTCAGTAGCGATCCGCTGGTGAAGGAGTTTGTGGATTTTTTGAAGACGTCCAAGCGCGGCATCACCAAAGGCAGCCGGGGGAGTAAGGAAGAAGCGGAGTAGGGCGGCACCGATCACAGATGGTGCTTACTTCGCTGCTCAGCTCACCGTTTCTTTCAGCTTCATGTTGATGGCACTCAATCCGCGCATGGCGGCATCGCGAATGTAGGCGTCTTTCGCGCCGCTGCGTGAGGCATGCAGATGGCGATAGATTTTGGCGGCTTCGCTTTTCTTTCCGGCTGCTGCAAGATTCTCCGCCAGCACCAGACAATTCTTCACCGACTTAATCTGTTCCCATCCTTCGCTGGCGGTGGCGGCGGTGAGCAGATCGATGGCGGTAGCGTCGCCGATGGAGGCCAGTGCCCAGCATGCGGCGATGCGCGTGTCGCGATCTTCATCTTTCACCATGGCGCGCAGCGCAGGAGCAGCGGCAGCATCTTTAAGTGCGCCCAGGGCCTGAATGATGGCGAGCTTCACACGGCCGTTGGCTTTGGGTAGTGCATCGCGCAGCGGCGCAGCAGCACCATCGCGAATCGCCATCAGCGCTGCACACGCGGGATCGCACAGCTCAGGATCGAGCAGTACTTTGCCGAGGGCGGCGACGACTTCTTTGCTGCCACAGAGCTGAATCTGTGCGAGCAGAAAAGCCTGGATTTCCTTGGGTTTTTCGCCGCCCAGCGCACCGGCCATCGTGCCAGCGAGCAGCGCTCGGCCGGCATCATCCTTGATCGTCCAGACATGATGCACCAGCGCATGCAGCGCGTGCCTGGCTTTGCAATCGACCTCAGGATTGCGATCGACGAACATGGCGATGAGGCCTTCGATTGCGGGTTTGCCGGCTTTGTGCAAAGCGGCGATCGATTCATCCATCGCAACTTTGTCAGCGGTGCTCAGCACCGGGGTCGCATCAGGAAAGCGGGCGACGGCAGCTTGGATTTCTTCAGTGGTCATGACAATCTCTCAATCAAGCCCCACGGCGAGTCTGTGAGCCTTGGGGGTATGCGGTAGGAATTAAAAATGAAACGAACACTTGGCGACTGACGAATTTATCACACGTGCCACGGCGCACGCATCGGCTGATGCACGAGGCGATTCGCTTCTTCATCGCCGATGAACACTTCCTTCACCGGGTCGTAATTCAGCTTGCGGCCAAGGCGAATTCCAATGTTCGCCAGATTCACAATGCAGGCGGCGCGGTGAGCTGCTTCCGCGTTGCCGCCGGCGGGTTTGCGGGTCTTCACAGCCTCGGCAAAAGTGAGCAGCGGATCAGGATCAGGCATCGCAATGATCTTCGCCTGATCTTCGGGAGAGAGATCTTTCAGACTCACGCCACGTGCTTTCTTGCGGGAGTAAGGCTCGCCCCATTCGCCGGAGTCGAGGACATAAGTCAGGCCATCGGCGAAGACCATTTCGACCCAGCCCCACATGGCGGTGCATTCAGGATGCGGCGGCGGGGCGTAGGCTTCGATCGAGACGGGGCTGGTGTCATCCTTGCCGAATTCCCACTGCGTTGGATCGAAGTGATGCTGACCCATGTCGCTGAGGCCGCCGCCTTCGTAGTCCCAGTATTTGCGATGGCTGCCGCCAAATCGTTCGTGGACATAAGGCTTGAGCGGCGAAGGGCCGCAGTACATGTCCCAGTCCAGATTCGGCGGCGGGTTTCCGGGCTTGAGCAGCGGCTTGCCCGACCATTCCTTCACCTTGAGCGCACTATTTTTGATGTGTACCGCTTTGCAATCTGTGAGCAGACCCGAGCGCATGATTTTGTGCTGAAGGATTTTGTCTTTGTTTTTGCTGGAACCAAAGCGACCGAAGGTGCCGATCTGAAATATGCGGCCATAACGATTACTCGCCTCCACCACAGCGCGGCCTTCGGCAATGGTGCGCGTCATCGGCTTTTCGCAGAGCACATCCTTGCCCGCTTCCATCGCCGCAATCGTAATCAGCGCGTGCCAGTGCGGCGGCGTGGCGATCACCGCAATATCAATGTCATCGCGCTCGAGCACTCGGCGAAAGTCGGTGTATCGCTTCTTGTTGTCGGCGCTGCCCACCCACTTCACATCGCACTCAGCGCGAAGTTCCACCGCATGACCCTTGCTTGCCTCGCCCAAGGTTCCACGACTGCGGCCACCGCAGCCGATCAGCGCGGCACCCAGTGTTTCGCTGGGCGGTGTCTTGCCCGACTGAGCAACGCAGTGGCGCGGCACGATGTGAAACATCGCCGGCACTGTCGCGGCAGCGGCGGAGGTTTTGAGGAAACGGCGGCGGGTGACGTTTTTCTTGGGTGTGGTCATGGCGACTCTTTGTAGGGTGTGTCAAGGCTTTTTCCGGGGGGCGCTGACACATCATGTTGGATGAACATTTCAACAGCAGCATCAATCGTGACGTCAGTGTGGCGGGTCAGCGCAGAGCCTTGACACACCCTGCGAATCACCCTGCGATCAATCTTTTTCGACAATCCAGATGTTGCGATAGGCGACGGGGTTGCCGTGGTCTTGGAGATTGAGCGTGCCGCCGTTTTTGAAATCGATGACATAGTCTTCGTGGATGACGACACCGTTGTGTTTGACGGTGGCGATGGTTTTGTCTTTTTTCTCGCCAGTGCCGACGGTCACTTCGATGTCGTAGGTTTGCCAGGCGAGCGGGGGGAGGCACATGTTGACGTTGGGTTCGCGTTTGCTGTAGAAGCCGCCGCACTCGTTGTTCTTGCCTTCGAGTCCGAAGGAGTCGAGCACCTGCACTTCGCTGCCACCTGAGAGATAGACGCCGCTGTTGGAGCGACCCTGGCCACGGGCATAAGGCTGATAGCAGAGGCGGAATTCGAGATGGAGCGTGAAGCTCTTGGTGAACTTGTGCTTGCTGGTTTGGCCGTGAGCGAGCAGGCCATCTTCGGTCATCTTGCCGGGGGCGAAGTCGTTGGTGTTGCCATCGAAAAGAATTTTTGCACCTGCGGGCGCTTTGGCACCCAGCGTCGGACTCTTGCGTTCGACCTTTTTAATGGAGCCACCGGTCAAGTGCAGCACGCCGTCTTTGATCGTTGCGGGTTTCTCAGCGGCGATGGTGACGATGCCGTCTTTGAGTGTGCCGGTGGCTTTTTCTTTTCGATCGCCTTTCTTCCAGCCGTTGCCGGGGAGGCCGCCGTCGTAGATGACGATGTCAAATTTGTCATCGCCCAGCGCGACGACTTGTGCGCCCAGTTTTTTCCCATCGATCTCGCCTTCGTATTCGCCTTGAAATGCAAAGTCAGGCCCTGCTTTGGCAGCATCGGTGAAGGCGGCTTTCTTGTCCTGCGCAAAGGCAGGCACGCAGAGGAGTGACACGATGAGAAGAGCAAGCAGACGTGGATGAGAGTGCAACATGGGAACCCTTTGAATGGAGAGTTGATGGCGAAGCGGTGCAGCAGTGGTCGCGTCAACGGGGAATTGTCGCAGCGGAGAGGCGAGTTACGCTATTGAGGCATCTCGACAAGATACGCTGTGAGGATGCTACGGCTGAAACGAAACGATTTCCAAGCCCTGCCTTTGCCATGTTTAACAATTATTACCTGTTGACATTGAGTTGATTATATGGTAAACTATGAACACAATCGCCGGCTCGATTCACCCTCTCTTGTTGGAGCATTCGCCATGACCACTGCATTTTTGCTCGAGCCGTCATGCGTCGGCTTGCGGAAATTTTGGAAATGCAACGGGCTTCGTGCCTCTGCAGACTTTCGC
>CAZYQL010000076.1:7157-16540 GCA_964650055.1 uncultured Phycisphaeraceae bacterium
CGGCTTGCGGAAATTTTGGAAATGCAACGGGCTTCGTGCCTCTGCAGACTTTCGCCTGGCGGTCCCGATGGGCGTGCCTGCGATTGCCTGTATCCGTTGGTGAGGCATGAGGGTGAGGGGTAGACGTCTAGGGGTTTACACATAGACACATCCTAACCTCAGTACTGATAAAGAATTAAAGCGGATTATGCAAATGAAAAATGCTCAGGGTAGACAAAACCGGGACTGGAAAATGCGATTGCTTCGGCTTGGCGATGTTTTGGTTCCGTAGCGTTCCTGCAACTCGTTACCATTATTGTTTCTCAATCACGATGGAGTAGTTCCCATGATCGATACTCACTTTCGCGTCGCCTTCCTGCTGGCTTGTGGCCTGCTTTCGCTTTGCAGCTTCTCGCACGCTTTTGCTGCCGACTGGCCTGCGGCGGATTCGCTGCCGGTGCAGAAGGAATTGCCTGATCCGCTGGTGATGTTCGATGGCACCAAGGTCGCAACTGTCGCGAAGTGGAATGAAGAGCGACGCCCGCAGCTCAAGGAAATGTTTCAGCATTACATGTACGGCTACCTGCCCGCTGCGCCCACCATCAAGGCGACGATCAAACACACCAACGAAAAATTTCTCAACGGCAAGGCCACGATGAAACTCATCGAGATAGACCTTGGCCCCAAGGATTGCCCGACCATCGAATTGCTTCTGGTGGTACCTAATAAGAGAAGCGGGGCGGTGCCGGTGATTCTGGGGCTGAACTTTCAAGGCAATCATTCGGTGCACAGCGATCCTTCGATTCCGCTCTCCACTCGCTGGATGCAAAACGGCGACGGCGTCGTGAACAACCGCGCCACTGAAAAGGCACGCAACACGCAGGGCGATCGCTGGGAAATTGAGAACACTATTGATCAAGGCTTCGCGGTGGCGACTTTTTTCTATGGCGACATTCTGCCGGATAAGAACGATCTCAACGACGGTGTGTTTCCCTTCTTCCGCAAGACCAAAGAAGCCTCCCCGACAGACATGCGCGCCATCGCCGGCTGGGCGTGGGGTCTGCACCGGGCGGTTGATTATCTGGTGACAGATAAAGACATCGATGCCAAGTCGATCGTCGTCTTTGGCCACTCCCGCAACGGAAAAGCAGCGCTGGTCGCTGGCGCGTTCGATGATCGCATCGCGGTCACCATCGCGCATCAGGCAGGCACCGGTGGCAGCGCGCCCAGTCGCTCGCACAATCCCAAAGCAGAACCTGTCAAACGAATCAACACTTCCTTCCCGCATTGGTTCAACGACAACTTCAAACTCTTCAACGATGCCACAGATCAGTTGCCTTTTGATCAGCACGCACTGGTCGCCATCTGTGCGCCGCGTCCGGTGCTCTTCACCTGCGCCGAGAAAGATCAGTGGGCAAACCCGGCGGGACAGCTTCAAGTACTTCAGGCTGCGAGCCCGGTTTATGAACTGGTGGGCGTCAAAGGCATCGCCAAAGATGCAGCGGCACGATACGACCAGATCAGCGGCGACAAGCTGGGCTACTTCATCGATGAAGGTGCGCACACGGTGACGAAGGAACATTGGAACGTGTTTATCAAGTACGCAAAGCGTCAGCTCAAGTGAGGAGCTTTGCATCTTTATAGCCGCAGCGTCCTCGCTGCGCGTGCTGACAAGACGCGCAGCGATGACGCTGCGGCTGCAAATGAAGATCGCTGTGCTCGCCTTCTATTTCAGCCTGCTGCGCCGATCATCCGATAACAAGAGGATGCGATGGATCACACATCCTGCGCGGTGTCAGTGGCGAGCGTGGCTGTTGGCCGCGCTCGTTGTGCTGCTGATGGGCGTACAGACCCGTGGCCAGGACAAGCCACCGGAGCAGGCCATTGAAGGCGTCGATCTGGGGCGTGATCGCATCGTTCATAAGTTCGACTTTGAAGAGGCAGGCATTGGCAACTTCGAGGATATGCCGCGCTATTGGTACGTGATGGGCAAGGCGGATCAGACCTCCGATCCGAACTTCAACGAGAAGCCGCTGCATCGGCAGATGGTGGCCCGTGAAGGCTTTCCGCGCTTCACGAAGGTCCGCTTCAGTCAGCCGCAGACCGAGAAAGGGGACCACTCGCTTTATTTGGGGCTTAACTCGGGCAGCGCCGGTGCTTTTCTGGAAGTGGGCGCGGTGGCGGCGGTGCCCCAAAGTGATTACGTCGTGACCGCTCGCATCAAGACGTCCATGCTCGAATATTCCCGCGCCAGGCTCATCGCATATTTCGTCGATGCACAAGGTCGGCGAATCGATGCTTCCGCCGTCGCCACGCCGCTGATGAGAACGAAAGACAAGTGGCAGCAGGTCACCGTGAAGCTGCTGGGCGATCACCCCGAAGCCGCATGGATCGGCATGCAGGTTGAGCTGCTTCAGGTTCAACATCAGACTCCGCTCCGCGCTGCGCAGAATCAAACGCTGGCAACGCCCGGCAAGCACACCGTGCTCTATCAGGACAACAAGGGCGAAGCGTGGTTCGATGATGTCACCATCTGGCAGGTGCCTCGTGTGGTGGTGCGAACACAGAGCGCCGCCAATCTCATCGTTGCTCCGCAGCAGCCGCTGCTTACTTTTGAAGTGCGTGACCTCTCGGGGCGCAAGCTCAGCGCGAGCGTTGCGATTTACGATCACGAAGGGCGCAAGATCGCGCAGGTGGATCGGACTGTTGGCGGCGGCGAAGCTTCGACCTGGCGCTGGACACCGCCGCTGCCTGCGCTGGGCTGGTATCTCGTCGATCTGACGCTGCGCGATGCGCAGGTGGCGAGCATCAGCGCGGAGCCTGTAGCGCGCACACTGCGTGCTTTTCTCTGGTTGCCTGCGCGGGCTGTCACAGACTCGCAGGACAAGCGGCTCTTCTCGCTGGATGTGCAGGATGTGTCGCTCGATGAACTGCATCTCTTGCCGCAGGTGACGCAGGCCACGGGATTGGCCAGTGTGATTCTCAGCGCGTGGGACAGAGACGTTTCCATTGCGACGCAGGAAACGCGCATGGCGGAACTGGATTCGATTTTTCAGCCGCTGTGGCGACAAGGCGCTTCGGTTTCGATGAGTTTGTCGCCGCTACCGCGTGAACTTTCGGATCGGCTGGATCTGGATCCCGACAGTCCCGTCTGGCTCTTTGCCAAGCCTTCGAAAGAGTGGATGCCTTGGGTCGGGCCGCTGGTGATTCGGCATGGCCAGAACGTTCGCCGTTGGTTTATGGGGCAAGATGTGGGCGGCGAGTTCGGCTCACCTCTGATCGATCCTGTCACCGCTCGCGCTGTCAGCTCCATCATTGATCTGACGCCCGATCCTTCGGTCGTTTTGCCTTGGGAACTTTCCACGCCTCGCCGCGCTTCGCTGCGTCACCGCGAACTGGCATTCAATATCGATGTGCCAGCGACGGTGCAGCCCGCCAAACTCGGCGATTTTCTCAGTGAATGGCAAAAGTCACCCAAACACAACATCACGCTGACCACGCGCATTCATCCTGCGACGGTGATGACGCAGCGCCGCCGTGTTGATGACCTGGCAATGCGCGTGCTCCACGGCTGGGAGCAAAACGTCAACGGCATCACGCTTCCGCGGCCTTGGGATTTTGGCCACGACCGGTTCAACGCGCTGCATCCTGATCCGCTGCTGAGCGCCTTTGCCACGCTCGCCCATCAGCTCGATGGTCGGCGTGTCATCACTCGCCTTCCTCTTGGCACGGGTGCCAGCGCGATGATTCTCAATGGCGAGCGCGGGCCGATGCTTGCCGCCTGGCTTGATGGTGGGCCATCGGACAAGCGTGAGGTGCGTGTCTATCTGGGCGAACATCCCGTCGCCACCGACATCTGGGGCAACAAGAAAACGATCGATCTCAAAGGCGATCGCCATCAGTTCACCATTACGTCCACGCCCATCTTCATCGAAGGCATCGACGCGGAACTTGCCATATTCCGGGCCTCTTTTGCGGTGACGCCGAACTTGATCGAGTCTTCGCAGATCACACATGAACACGAAATCACGCTGCACAATCCCTGGCCACAGGCGCTGCAAGGCGAGCTGACGATTCTCGAACCCGGCCGCGACTGGAAGATCGATCCGCGCAGGGTTCAGGTCGCCATCGAACCGAATCAAACGGTGAAGATCCCCGTGAGGATTGCTTTTCCTGTGGCAGAAGTCGCCGGTGAAAAGAAGGTGATGGCGCGCTTTGACTTCATGACCGGCAAGCGAAATCCCATCGATCTCGAAACCACCATGAAGCTTGGCCTGGCAGGCATCGAGATGGACACGGGCCTTTCCGTTGGCACCAACGACAAGACGAATCAGTGGGACGCCACCGCGATGGCTTTTGTCAGCAACACCGGCGAGCAGTCGCGCACGCTTTACATCTTCGCCATCTGTGCCAATCAGCCTCGGCAGGAACGCATCATCACGCTCAAGCCAGGCCAGTCGCTGATGCGACGCTTCCGCTTTGCAAACATCAACGAAGAGACGATGCAATCCCCCGTCCGCATCGGCCTGCGCGACACCACCGGCCCATCGCTGATGAACCACGTGCTGCCGTTTGAGGATGAATGAGTTAGTTCAAGGTTCAAAGTTCAAAGTTGAAAGGCAGGAGCTCAAGCGCATGGCTACAACTTTGAACTTTGAACTCGAAACTCTGTCTTAAACGCCTAATCCCAGCGCCACGCCGTACCGGTGGGTGAGGATTTTCATGTCGTGGGCGTAGAGTTCCATCGCGTCTTCGGGGCGGTCGCCGTATTGATTGTGGAACCATTCGCCGCTGAGGAATTGGTCGTAGCCGATTTTGATCAGGGCCTGCATCGTGTCATCCATCGGCATCTCGCCTTGACCCACCGGCGTGACGATCACCTTCTCCGGATGAGCCAGGCCATCGTGCAGATGCACATGGCGAATCATCGGGGCCAGGTGGGCGATGGTGGTTTCGAGCGATTCGCCCATGCGGATCGGGTGCATGTTGTTGTAGCAGACGCCCACGTTTGGCCGATCAACTGCTCGCACCAAGGCGGCAACATCCGCACCGGTACTGACCATGTCGTGCGTCTCGATCCAGATTTCTGTTTCAAGGAGCTGCGCCACTTCCGCAGCTTCGGTGAGCTGCCTAACGACGCGATCACGGCACTCGGCCAACACGCGCATGCCATCAGGCAAAGGCCCGTGGAACACGCGAATACCCTTGGCGCCCATGTCGGCTGCCAGCTTGATCCGCTCGGCTGCCTGATCAATGATGCCTTCGGTGGTGAACTGCAAACTGCTGGCGATGCAGGAAACTTTCAGGTCCACTTTTTCGATGGACTCGCGAAACTTTTTTCGCTCAATCGTGCTCGACCAGGCTTCAACGCCATGAGCGTGCCCGGCATCAATGCGAAACTCGATGCCCTGATATTGAAAACGGGACGCCAATTGGATGACCTGTCGCAGCGAGGACGAGGGGCAGGCAAAAGTGGTGAAGCAGAGTTTCATGGTGACAGACAGCTCCCAAGGTCTCTACTTTATCGGCCAGCCGTGGGCAGTGCGCCAGCGTAATTCGGCGAGGGTTTGGCGAAGGAAGAGGGGATGGCCGCGAAAAGGCGCAAAAGCCGCAAAAAAGAAGGGGAGGGGAGAGATTGATGAGCCGCGACTCAACGAGTCGCGGACGTCTGGGAATACGTTGCAGATTCGTTATCAGTTTGATGGCCCCGTCCGTCTTCCCGTTCCACGCAGCAAGTGCAAGGTGAGATTCACCACCCCTTGAGGCCGCAGGCGTCCGCGACTCGTTGAGTCGCGGCTCACCGTTTCACTTCGCTCACTCCACCACAGGCTTCGCTTCTGGCGTTCTTGTAAACGCGATCGTATCGCCCACGGGCATCACATCGGGGAAGAGTGTTTTGGGAGGTTGGGTTTCATCTTTGCTGAGTATGCCCATCCAGCCGCGCAGGCCGATGATCACGCAGATGCCGATGACCGATAGGCCCACGAGCATCAACATGAACTGCGTCGCTGCCTGGAGCCAGTGCGTTTCTTCGACGAGGTGGCCGGCGTTGAATTTCAGCGTGGCGGGGATCATTTCAACGCGGCCTTGCGAGACCGGCACCGCTTGCGTGCCACCGTCAGGCACCTTCTTGACTGCGACAAACACAAACTCCGCAGGCAGATCCTTGGCGGCAATCGTGGTTGCGGGCGGGATGAAGAGGCGCTGATCTTTTGCGTTTTTATCCTTGGCTTTGATGACGCGGTAGAGATCGCCATCAGTGGTGGAGGTGAGCTTGAGGTGGGTGGCGTTATCGCCTTGTTTGATGAGCTTTGCAGCATCGAGCGTCAGCGTCGCTTCGCCGGTCTTGGCATCGATCTCGTTGATCATGGTTGCAACCACTGGCCGCGTGCCGGTGATGACGCCGGTGGATTGCGGCACCAGCCAGACCCAGAATGCAGCGCCCAGCAGGGTGATGATGCTCAGGGGCAGCAGCACTTTGATGCAGGCGTAAAGCACCTGATCGATACGGATGCGGGGCAGCGTCCAGCGAATCCAGATCTGCACGAAGATGACGATGATCGCTTTGCTGATGATCCAGAACGCGCCGTAGGCATTGATAATCACCAGGCCCAGGCCGGTGAGCGAGCCGCTGCCGGTGGCGTTCATTGCATCTGCTTTGGCACCAAACGTGTTGGCTGCATCGACAGCGCCGCTGAAGTAAGCCTGTCCCGCAGCGACCGGGTCATAACCACAGATGGCGTAGATCGGATCGAAGGAGCCCAGCGGGCTGTTCCACGCACCGAGGAAGAGGGCGGCCTGCACAACGCCGACGACGAACATCGCGCCGTATTCCGCCATGAAGAAAATCGACCAGCGAAGGCCGGAGTATTCGGTGTGGAAACCTGCGACCAGTTCGCTTTCAGATTCGGGCAGATCGAAGGGCGCTCGCTTGTTGGAGGCGAGGCTGGCGATGTAGTAAACGAGGAAGGCAGTGAAGATGAAAGGATTATGGAAGACAAACCAATCCCATAGGCCGCCGCCTTGGAGGTAGCCGAGTTCGACGAGATTGAGCGTGCCCGCGACGAGGACGCCCGTGATAATCGAAAGGCCAAGCGGCACTTCATAGCTGACCATTTGACAGGCTTCGCGCATCGCGCCGTAAATGGACCACTTCGAGTTGCTGCCCCAGCCGGCCATGATGACGGCCATGATTTCGACGGCGAGAAAAGCGAGGACGTAGAGTACGCCGATGGTCAGGCCCGAGTCAAAGACAAACTGCGGGCCAAAGGGCAACACGACAAACGCGGCAAAGACGGGGGCAAAGGCGAGGTAGGGGGCGAACTTGAAAAGGAACGCATCCGCACTCTTAGGCATCAGGTCTTCTTTAAAGAGCAGCTTGATGCCGTCGGCCAGCGTCTGCGCCCAGCCATGCCAGCCGCCCACGTGCATAGGGCCGACGCGTGACTGGATGTGGCCAGCGACCTTGCGTTCCCACCAGATGCAATAGAGCGCGTTGACTGCGATGATAGGCAGAAACACCGCAGCGACCAGGAAGACCTTGATCGCGAGAATGATGAGCAGATTGCCGCCGGCCAGATGATCGATCATGTCAGACGGTCCCTTGGATAGGCGTGGACAAAACGGCCTCGAAAAGGCGTGGCGGGATTGTAGCAAGGTGAGGCAAAGGCGCACAACCCAGCCGCTCGCGGCGTAGCGTCACCAGCGCATGGATTCAACATCCCACGTTACGATGGACCCATGCGACTAATTCTCGCCATCTTTCTGCTCTTCTTCCTCGCCGCATGCGAACCGGCGCATGAAGCCGCACCGCCGCCCAAACTCGCCGCCGCCGACACACCTCTGCCCACGCAGATCGCCGCCGTCCGCGCTGGCACCGCCATCGAGATTCGTTTGCATCACACGAAATTCACGCGGCAGGATGTGGCTGCGATTGCCGCGCTATCGCAGCTCATTCGGCTGAACCTGAGCGAAACCGACCTGACCGATGACGATCTAAAACAACTCGCCGCTCTATCCAATTTGGAAACGCTCCGCTTCTCCTCGCCTCACGTCACTGGCCGCGCCCTCGAGCATCTGGCCACCAGCGCCACCTTGCGTCATCTGCTGATCTTCGACACGCCCATCACCGACGGCGGCCTCGTCCATCTCGCAAACCTGAAAACCCTCGAATCGCTCTACCTCACGAACACCCGCGTTACCGACGCCGGCCTTTGGTCATTACTAAAGCAGCGTCCGACGTTGCATGTACACTAGGAAAAGCGCGAAGTGATCAAAGCGAGAAAGCAAGAAAGCAAGAAAGCGAAAAATAAAACCCTGTGGCTCGTTGCATTCCTCCGAATTTCTCGCTTTTTCGCTTTACCGCTTTTTCGCTTTCTCCTCTTCCCGTTTTCCCGCTTTCTCGCTTTTCTCCCGAGCCACACCATGTCCAAAACTCTTCGCCATCTCACCGTTCTTCTTGCGCTCCTTTTCTCGCTCGGCGCCGCGGCCATCGTGCTGCTTTCGCCCGGTGAGCAGATGACTGATGCCGCCCGCAGGTTCATCGGGCTGCTCAATGAGGATCAGAAGAAAGTGGCGGTGATGGGTTACGACGATGACCGCCGCGTGAAATGGCACTTCATTCCGATGAACGATCGCAAAGGGCTTGAGGTCAAACTGATGGATGAGAATCAGAAGCGTGCTGCCTTTTCGCTGCTGCGTTCAGCTTTGAGTCAGGTCGGCTACGACAAGGCCCGCACCATCATGGATCTCGATGCGCTGCTCAAGGTCATGCAGAAAGGGCCCAGCCCCGTCCGCGATCCCGAGCGTTATTACGTCACGATCTTCGGCGAGCCAGCCGCCACCGGCAAGTGGGGCCTGAGTTTTGAAGGGCATCACCTTTCACTCAACTTCGCAGTCGAAAATAACAAAGTCACCTCGCACTCGCCCGCCTTCTTCGGCGGCAACCCCGGCAAGGTCACCATGGATGTCGGCGCTGGCCCGGTGCAAGGCACGTGGGTTTTGGAAAAGGAAGAAATCCTGGGCTTTGAACTGATCTCGATGCTCGATGATGCCCAGCGGAAAATCGCCATCACCGATGCCAAAGCGCCCAAAGAAATTCGCGATGCCGGCACAGCACAGCCTCCCGCCGCTGGCCCCATCGGCTTGCCCGCTTCCAAACTCAATAGCGATCAGATGCACAAACTCTGGGCCATCATTCACGTGTACGCTCACAACATGCCCGGCCCAATCGCTGAGACTCGCCTCAAGGAAATCAGCGAGGCTGGCTTTGATAAAGTTTACTTCGCCTGGGCGGGTGCAGAGAAACCTGGCGTGGGTCACTACTACCGCATCGAAGGGCCCACGTTCCTGATCGAATATGTGAACACGCAGCCCGATGCCGCAG
Source organism: uncultured Phycisphaeraceae bacterium (assembly GCA_964650055.1). Taxonomy (GTDB): domain Bacteria; phylum Planctomycetota; class Phycisphaerae; order Phycisphaerales; family Phycisphaeraceae; genus JTS-RE9. Next base: position 16,522 of record CAZYQL010000076.1, read on the forward strand.
GCAACGTCGCCAATCATCC
>CAZYQL010000076.1:16640-19912 GCA_964650055.1 uncultured Phycisphaeraceae bacterium
CAGGTGAGCGCCAAGTGAACGAGCCAAATGAACGAGCCGCGACTCAACGAGTCGCGGACGTAAGCGGACTGAAGGGGTGTCAGTTGCGCCTTATGCCGTCGGCTTCGTTGAATTAAGATCGCGCCACGATTCACCACATTTCAGGCCGTAGGCGTCCGCGACTCGTTGAGTCGCGGCTCATTTTTCCTCCGCTCATTCGCACCCGCCAATCAATGCGCCTATTCTCTAACTCCGCTTAACTCCCTCTAACTTCTCGACTACTTTCCTCATGCTTTCCTTTTTCACTTCCAGTCGCCGCCGATTCAAAGAATATCTCACCGACTTCAAGCGAAGGCTCAAGGCGGGCGAGATCGCGGTGGGTGGGCCGCCCAGTGGTGGCGGCAACGTGGATCGTTCCCCCAAGAAACGGCTGCGCGGTTTCTGGCAGCTTTTCGCTGCATTTCTGCGGGAAACGCGCGGCCACAACCGCATGCTCTTCTTCGTGCTCCTAGGCTCGAGTATCGCTACGCTGCTCGGACTCATCCCGCTCTATGGCACCAAGATTGTCTTCGATCATGTGCTGGGCGATGTGCCTCTGCCCGATGGCACGCCGGCGTGGATCATGAGTTGGAGTAAGCCACGCGATCTGCTTTTGCTGGTGAGCGGGGTGATGATTGCGTTTGCGATGTTGTCGCTACTGATCAGCATGTGGTCGCGCTGGCATGCGACGCGCATCACCAAGCGCGTGCAGGTGGCGGTGAGGCGCAGGCTTTTTAATCATGCGGTGAGGCTGCCGCTCAATCGTGTTTATGAAATGAAATCCGGCGGCGTCACGTCATCGCTGCGCGAAGATGCTGGTGCGGTGGGCGATCTCATCTTCGCCATGCTCTACAACCCTTGGCGTGCGATCATTCAGCTCGTGGGCAGTTTGTGCGTGCTCGCATTTACGGATTGGAAGTTATTGCTCGGTTCGCTGGTGCTTCTGCCGGTGGTTTTTCTGGGTGTGAAGGCGTGGGTCAGTCGCATACGTCCGATGTTTCGAGAGATTCGCAACACCCGCTCCGTCATCGACGGCCACGCTGCTGAAACCTTCGGCGGCATCCGTGTCGTGCGCGGCTTCGCCCGTCAGCGCAGCGAAGCGCAACGCTTCGTGCGCGGCAACCACTTCATGGCCCGCCAGGAACTTTACGTCTGGTGGTGGAACCGCGCTGTCGATATCGCTTTCTCCATCGTCATCCCCGTCGCCAGCGCAGCGCTCCTGGTCTACGGCGGCTGGCAAATCATCGCCGACGCTGAACAAGTCGCCGCCGGCGCGCTCGCCCCTGGGCGAGCCTTCACCACCGGCGACCTCGTCATGTTCCTCGCTTACCTGGGCTGGCTCCTGGGCCCGCTCGCCACGCTCGCCGAGAGCGCTACCTCTTTTCAAAACGGCCTCGCAGGTCTCGACCGCGTGCTGGACATGATGAAGGAGCCACGCGAATTCGCTGGAATTGAAGGGAAAAATCGCGTGTTACCAGCGGAGGTGCAAGGCGCCATCACGATGCGCGATGTCGATTTCAAATACCCCGGTAGTGATGCGCTGGTGCTTAGCGGTATCACGCTGGATATCGCGCCGGGGCAAATGGTCGCCCTCATCGGCCCAAGCGGCGCAGGCAAAACAACACTCTCCAATCTCATCGCACGTTTCTACGATCCTGTCAGTGGCACCATCGCGCTCGATGGCGCGGATGTGAAGACGATTGAACTCGACAGCTACCGTGGCCTCCTCGGAATTGTGGAGCAGGATATTTTTCTCTTCGATGGTTCGATCGGTCAGAACATCGGCTATGCCCGCCGAGATGCGACGACCCAGCAGATTGTTGATGCTGCGAAACAAGCCAACGCGCACGACTTCATCAGCGAGTTCGCCAAGGGCTACGACACGCTCATCGGCGAGCGCGGCGTGAAACTCTCCGGCGGCCAGCGCCAGCGCATCGCCATCGCTCGCGCCCTGCTCGCTGATCCGCGCATTCTGATTCTCGATGAAGCGACGAGCAATCTCGATACGGAAAGTGAACGACTCATTCAGCACAGTCTGCACTATCTGATGCAAGGCCGAACGAGCTTTGTGATTGCTCATCGCCTGAGCACGATCGCCCATGCGGATCTGATTGTGGTGATCGATCACGGCCGCGTCATCGAGCAAGGCAGGCACGATGAACTGATGAGTCGCAGTGGGAGATATCAGGAGATGGTGCAGATGCAGACGCAGCGCATCGAGCGTGCGCCGGTGGGGCGGTGAGGTTTTTTGAATGAATGATGGGGACGCGCAGCGAGGACGCTGCGGCTATGAATGAGCGCGATCTTGCTATGAGTCTTTTTATAGCCGCAGCGTCCTCGCTGCGCGGGCTCAAGTTTCAAACGACGTTTCGCCGATAGCTAATGGACTGACATTTCGATCCGGGGCTTTCGGTGGGGTAAACAACCTGAATAGGTCCGTATAACTGCTTAATCCGCGTGCAGAACGCTGATTCTATCCACATTTTTTCCACAATTGGATCACTTTAACACTAATGTGTTGCATAGTGGGACAAAGTGGAGTAAATTCCCATGACCGAACGGGGACACGAACGAGGCAAAGGAAACAGATGCATTGGTCTTCACCGGCACCTACGAGCACACGATCGACACCAAGCACCGACTCGCGGTGCCTTCGGATGTACGTCGGCGTTTGCAAGTTGCCGACACGAATCCTGATGCCCCGATCTTCTTGTACGTGACGCTCGGTGAAATGGATTCACTTTGTTTGTATTCGGAAAAAGATTTTGAACGTCGAGCTGAAGAACTCGAAAGCAGCGAGATGGAAGCGGAAGAACTCCTGGCCTACGAACGACTGATGTTCAGCTTGTCGGCCAGGGTGGAAATGGATGCACAAGGACGGGTTCGATTGCCCGAGAACCTCCTGCGGATGTCGAAGCTGGGATCGGATGTCGTGCTGATCGGGGTGAAGGATCACCTGGAAATTCGCGACCGCTCAGTCTGGCTCAAATCCGTGGAAGACACGCTGGCGAAGAACCCGAAGATTTTGATGAATCCGCGTCTGGCAATGAGGCAACGGAAGGCCTCGCCAAGCACGGAGTTGTAAGGGTGCGGCGGGTGAATTAAGGATGATGACCCCGTTCGTTTTTACCAGAGGTCAGAGGTCAGTGAAGCATGGATGCTTTGGACAGGGGCGGGGAAAGCGGGAGGAATGATTTCGGATTTGAGATTTGAGATTTCGGATTTGCAGTTTGTGATTTGTGATTTTCACTAGT
>CAZYQL010000077.1:0-19824 GCA_964650055.1 uncultured Phycisphaeraceae bacterium
TCCAGCGTGGATGGCGAAGTTTCTTGAGGTGCTGGGCACGAAGATTACGCTTTGACAGTAGAGAAATGATGTTGCGGGTGCTTGTCTCGTAGGGTCTGTCAAGGCTCTGCGCAGACACACCATGTTGGACTTACGAATCAGTAGGGGTCGGATATATAGATCAACGAACGTCCAACATGGTGCGTCTGCGCAGAGCCTTGAGATAACCAAAAAAATGGTCGAAGCCTTGCTTGTTGGGAATGCCTTGTGTCTCTGCTTCGCCCAGACCCCACTTGCCGCACAGAGCTGTCGAATAGCCTGCGGATTTGAGCACTTCAGCGACGGTGACATCATCAGGCTCCAGTGGAATGCGAGCGTTGCCGCGCACACGGCAGTGGCCCGTGTGGTAGCCGGTCATCAGCACGCAGCGCGACGGAGCACAGACTGTAGAGCCCGCATAGACGCTGGTGAACTTCATACCTTCGCGCGCCATTTGATCGAGCACGGGTGTCTTGATGAGCTTCTGTCCAAAAGCGCCCAGGTCGCCGTAGCCCAGGTCATCGGCCATGATCCAGATGATGTTGGGCTTGCTGCCGGTCCATGATTCAGCACGTGCTTGAGCGCCATGAAAAAACATCGGCAGCATCAGCGCGAGGACGATGACGAAGGCGGGCAGCCACAGGCTCGCCTTTGAGGAAAGTCGAAAGGGCAAGGTTGCTTGCATCTGTATCTCCATGACAGGATCAGCAGGACCAGAATTTTCATCATCCGTCTGCGAATGCGACGGCGAGACTACTAATCCGTTCATCATAGCGGCTAGCAGGAGGCCTTCCGCTCTCACTCGATGGCTTGGCAATTCACAGAATCTTCTTCAAAACTGTCTCGCATGTGTTATCCTTGTTCAGAGAAACGACAACCATTTCGTAGCCGCGTGGCAACAGATTCTTCGGTGGGCGAGGAATTGGTTCAGGGAGGCCACGCACTGCGGATCAGGGAGGGTCTTATGCGTTTTGCAATCTGGCGGCAAGTTGTTCAATTCAGTCTCATGCTCAGCCTCGCGGTCGTCGTCGGCCAAGGTTCTGCGCCTGTCCTGTTCGCACAGGCTTCGCCTGATGCCAAGGACAATGAAAAGGAAGTCGATCCGGTCACCAAGCAGCTCATCGCCGCTCACGGCCTCTTCGAGCGCGGCCTGTTCAAATTGGCCGCCGATGAGTACGTCACCTTCCTCGAAAAAAATCCCAAGCACGCAGAGGCCACGACTGCCCGCTATGCACTGGCGATCTGCCACTACCGGCTGACCAAGCAGGAAGAAGCGGTCAAGCAGTTGGAGATCGTCTTGCAAGATGCGACCTTCAAGCAGCGCGATGAAGCCCTCGCGGTGCTGGGCCATTGCCAGCTCACCCTCAAGAATCACGCCAAAGCGCTGGCTGCGTTTGATGAGATTCTCGCCAAGCATGCGCAGAGCAAATTTGCCGAGGGCGCTGGCCTCAACCGCGCGCAGGTGCTCTACATGCTCGATCGCAAAGAGGAGGCATTGGCCGCTTGCAAGACCTTCCTCGACAAGCACCCCAAATCTTCCTTCAGCTCCAACGCGCTCTACACGCTCTCCATCACACAGCATGCTCTTAAGAAGTATGCCGATGCCGAGGTCTCGCTGAGTAAATTGCTCACCGATTCGCCGACGACACCTTATGCCGTCGATGCGCTGCTGCTGCTGGCGCAGTCGCAAGAAGCACTGGGCAAGCTCGATCAGTCTGCCGCGAATTTCACAAAGATGATCGAGCGCGCTCCTGTATCGAGGCAGGCCGAAGGGCGTTACCGATTGGCCGTCGTGCTGCACAACAGCGGCAAGCACGATGAAGCGATCAAGCAGCTCAAGATCGTCCTGGCGGATGCGAATCAGACGCCGTTCGTTGCACCGGCTCGCCTGCAACTGGGCAAGACGCAATACGATGCCAACAAAATCGCCGAGGGTCGCAAGACGCTTGGCGAAGTCGTCGCCAAGGACAGCGAGCGCGCCGATGAAGCGCAGTACTGGCTGGCGCAGTGCGACATTGCTGAAAAGAAATATGACGCAGCGCTCAAGCTGCTCGATGCACTGGCAGCAAAGAAGCCCGAGCCAGGGAATATCGAGGACATCCAGTTTTTCAGAGCCGTCTGCTGGATGCAGATGGACAAGCCCGAGCAAGCCGCCGCCGCCTTTGGCACGTTCATCACCAGTTACGCCAAGTCGCCGCGTACGACCGAGGCAATGCATCATCAGGCGTTCTGCCTGCACAAGCTCGAAAAATACAACGACAGTTCCAAGCTCTGCGAAGCGATCACCAAGACAGGCGATACCACCTGGCACTATGCCGCCGAAAAACTCTGGGCCGAGAATCTTTTCCTCGCCCAGCAGTACCCGGCTGCATCACAGAAGTACACGCAAATTCTCAGCAAAGCCGCGACCGAAGACGACAAGCTTCAGATTCAATCCCGCATCGCTCAGTCGGCTTACTTCGCCGGTGACTTCAAGCAGGCGGCTGCGCTACTTGCGCCGCTCGCTGCAAGCGATGCGATTGCGAAGTCGCCGCAGCTTCGCCGTGTGATTTTTCTGCATGGCGATGCGCTCTTGCAGACAGGTGATTTCAAAGCGGCAGTCGCGCCGCTCAGTAGCTTCCTCAAACTCGAAGCCAAGGATGAAGAAGCGCGCTACAAGCTTGGCCTGGCGCAGCAGCGCGGCGGTGATGAAGATGCAGCGCTGGCCTCTTACGCGCTGGTCATCACGGGCAAGCCGGAGACGATCTGGGTTCAGCATGCAATGCTCGCTTATGGTCAGATCACTTATCGCAAGAAGCAGCCGGACAAAGCCGGGCCTGCACTGAGCAAGGTCGTGGCGGTGAAGGCGGAGCCGCTGCTGCTGGCGCCGGCGATGTATCTGCTGGCGTGGATCGATTTCGATGCGAAGAAATATGAACCCGCCGCAGCACAGTTCGAGCAGGTTTTCAAGCAGTTTCCCACACACGAACTGGCGGCTGATGCGATGTATCAACGGGCCATCTGTTTGAGTGAAGCGGGTAAGACCGAAGATTCGCTGGCTGCGCTGAAGGCTTATTCGACCACGCACCCCAAGGGCAAGAACATTACGCAGGCGCAGCAACTCACCGGTGCAGCGCTCGCGAAACTCGGACGGCATGATGAAGCCGCCAAGATGCTCTCTTCACTGGCGGGTGATGCAGCATCGCGCAGCGATTTGGTGCTCTATGACCTGGCCTGGTCGCAGCGTACGCTCAAGAACATTGATGGTGCCATCAAGGCTTATCAGGATCTGATCGCGGGCTACAAGGAGAGCAAGCTGCTGACGCCGGCTCGTGTTGAACTAGCCGAACTGCTCTACGGCAAGGAAAAATTCGCCGAGGCGGGCACGCTCCTTGAACAGGCAGTCGCTGACAAAAACATCGATGCCAAGACACTGGCCGCCGCCAACTATCGCCTGGGCTGGTGCCACGCCAAAGCGAACAGTCACGCCAAAGCCGCCGCCGCTTTCGCCGCATTCATCGCCACCAATCCGAAAGATGCGCTGACGCCTTCCGCTCTCTACCAGGCAGGCATGGCCTACCGCGCCTCGGGCAAACTTGCCGAAGCACAGCAGCAGTTTGCCGCGCTGGTCACGCAACACCCCCAAGATGAACTGGCACCCACCGCGCTCCTGCGCCAAGGGGAAACACAAGCTGAGGCGAGCGAGTATCCGCAGTCCGCCAAGTCTTATCAGCAGTTTGTCGCTGCACACCCCAAGAGCGAGTTCGTTCATCTGGCGCACTTCGGCATCGGCTGGGCCGCTGAGCAGCAGAAGCAATACGACGCCGCTCGCGCTGCCTATACCAAGGTCATCGAAGTCACCAATACTGAAACCGCAGCCCGCGCACAGTTTCAAATCGGCGAGACCCATTTCGCGCAGAAGAACTACGAACTGGCCGCCAAGGAACTGCTCAAGGTGGAAATCGTTTATGCCTACCCCGCCTGGTCTGCCAAAGCGCTTTACGAAGCAGGGCAGGCATTTGAGCAACTGAATCAACACGAAGAAGCCCGCGCTCAGTACGAACGATGTGTGGCCAACTACACCAAAGAACCTGCTGCCGACCTTGCCAAGAAGCGGCTCGATGCGCTCAAGAGCGCTGGCCGGTGATGTGCTGATTTTCCGTTCCGCAATTCTGCGACTCCCCGACTCCCATAGAAGGAGTGTTTTTATGCGATTACGACCATGCCTTGCGTTGCTACTAATGATCATTGCATTCACCCTGACGGCGGCCAGCGCGACGCTGGTTCATGCCCAGGCGGCAGCTGCGCCCAAAGCTGCCGCCGCGAAGGACGCTGCCAATGCGAAGGCTGCGCCCGCTGCGGGCAAAGTGGCTCCAGCGCCTGGCGCTGATCCCGAAAAAGATGGCGCGATGAATCTGCTGGAACTGCTCGTCGCTGGCGGGCCGATCATGATCCTGATCGCGCTGACTTCGGTCGGTGGTGTGACGATCATCGCCGAGCGGCTCATGGCCCTGCGCCGCAGCATCATCTGTCCGCCCGATTTTCTGCCCAGTCTTCGCGCTGTCTTTCGTTCGCCGGCTGATCGAGACGCAGCGCTTGCGTTCTGCCGATCCAAGGCGCTGCCCATTGCCCGCATTGTCGCTTCGGGTATCCGCAAGATGCCGCATGGCGTGGAACTGGTCGAACAGGCCATCGAAGATGCTGGCGCCAATGAGGTGGCCAAGCTTCGTCGCAATCTGCGCATGCTTTTTGGTCTGGCATCCATCGCGCCGTTGCTTGGTTTGCTCGGCACGGTATGGGGCTTGATCGAAGCGTTTCAGACTGCCGCCACCGAAGGCTTAGGTGGCGGTGCCAAAGGCGCACAAATGATGGCGCAGGGTATTTACGTTGCGCTGGTCACGACGGTGGCCGGCTTGTCTGTGGCCATTCCGCTGCTGGTGTTTTACTACCACTTTCAAGGACGCATCGAGCGCGTCATCGGCGAACTCAACGATGTATCCGAAGAATTCGTCGAGCACTTTATGCCTGAAACGCAGGTAAAAATAGCACCCTCTGGCTCACCCGCTTCACCTGCATCCAACGATGCATCGCCGCTCTACGCCGGCGCCATGCCGCAGCCGACGGCGTAAGCGTGGCGCCTTCATTGATCATCGCGTGGTTCTTATTCTTAGTCCGCTCATCCTGTTTACTGCGAGATAGTCATGCGAATTCACGACAGCGCCGGCGAAGAAGAAGCGCTCAACCTCACTCCCCTTATCGACATGGTTTTTCTGCTGCTGATTTTCTTTCTGGTAGCGACGACCATCGCTCAGGATGAAAGGCCGCAGTCGATCAACCTGCCGGTGACGGGGGCGACTTCGCCGCTCTCGGCGCCGCCCGAAGAACTGATCATCAACATCGAAAAAGATGGCGTGATGAAAGTCAATGGCCAGGTGCGCGATCGTGACGAACTTCGCGCTACTTTGGAACAGGCCAAGGTGGCGCAGCCGCCACGCAATGTGCTCATCCGCGCCGATCAGGAAAGCATGCACAAATACTTCGCCACGGTGGCCAGTATTTGCCACGAAGTAGGCGTGAATCAGATCAACATCGGCTACGTCTATGACAAACCTCAGGAATAACGCGATGACGATTTGGCGAGTTGGCGCAACCAATGGCCGACATCATCGCTCGTGATTTTCTTTTTGTTTTTGAATTCCCGCAGGTCACGGAGATTTGCACATGACCGTGAACTCTGAATCAGCTCCTGCCCGTTCGCTGCCGCGCATCGTTGCTGGCGGTGCGCTGCTCATTGTGGTGCTTGGCGCGCTGGGCTGGTGGCTGGTGGGGCAGCGGGTCTGGACGGATGATCGTTCGATTCGATTGCCTGATTCAGCCGTGGAAGTTCGCGAGATTCTTTGGACCAAGCCGCAGCCGATGGATGAGGCGCTGGGCACCGCGGCCAGTGACTCGACATCAAAAGACGCAGCGATCAATACAGATGCGGATGAGTATGAGCCTTCGATTTCACCCGATGGCACTGAGTTGTTTTTTGTGCGCGGCTTGCCCGGCGAGAAGAAGCAATCGCAGGCGGATATCTACTTCAGTGTTCGCATGAACAATCGCTGGAGCAAGCCTCAGCCACTGACGAGCATCAACACGCCAGGCAACGAGCTTGGCCCCAGACTTTCGCACGATGGCCAGTGGCTCTATTTCTACAGTGATCGAGAAGGCGGCCTGGGCGGGTACGACATCTGGGCCAGTCCGCGCACTGACACTGGCTGGGGCGAAGCTGTCAATGTAGGCCCCGCCATCAACAGTGCTCACAACGAATTCAATCCCGCACCAACGCCAGATGGCCAGCGAATTTTCTTCGCCACCAATCGCAAGGCTGCCGGTGCCCTGGGCGACGCGCAGCGATGGAACGCGACGATTCGCCACAATCCTTCGGCCACGGATTACGACATCTTTGTGGCGATGGCCATGGCGAAGGACGTTGATTCAAAGATTGAAACAGCCGGTCCCGCGCTGTCGCAGTTTGAACAAGCCGTCGAAGTCACCCCGCTCAGTTCGCCTTTTCACGAAGGCTCGGCGAGTGTCACCTCGTCAGGTGATTTTCTTTACTTCACTTCCAATCGTGATGGCATTGAGCGCGGCTACGACCTTTACCGTTGTCGCCTGCGGCCCGCTGATGCTCGCGGTGTGGCAGCCGACAATTCGCGCATCGTGGCGGGGCTCTATTTCGAGCAGATTGAAAAGCTAAGCGAACTCAACAGCCCCGTGGATGAAGCTGATCCATCGCTGGCTTCGCAGGGATTTCGGTTGCTGTTCAGCTCAAATGCCTCCACCGGTCAAGGCGGGTATGACCTTTACGTGGCTGACTCGCGCGAGGTGTTTGTCGATCGCGATGCTCGGCATCTGCCAGCGCTGGGTTGGAGCTGGTGGGTGCTGCTGGCCGCCGTCGGGCTGCTGCTGCTGTTGCTGTTTCTTTTTCGCAAGATCGATTCAGAGAAGCTGGGGCTGCTGCAAAAGTGCGTGATCGTTTCGCTCTTCGTGCATTTGATCATCACGATTTTGCTGAGCTTCTTCTGGCTGACGAAAGAGGTTTACGAACAGGCCGTCGAGCAGGAAAAAGAAATGCGCATCGCGATGAATCTCGATGCGACAACCGAGATGGACCTGCGCATGGCGACGCGATCGCAGAAGGCGGACCTGCCGGTGAGCGCCCCGGCCATCAGCGAACTGGCGCCGCAGACCACGCCCATTGAAGTGACGCATGCCGCGCCGATGCGGCAGATCGAGATCGATATTCCAACCGCTCGTTCAGCGCCCAGTGAAAGCAGCATGGTTCTGCCTTCAGCCGCCAAGGCTTCGCCGCCATCCACATTATCGCCCACAGCCAAGGCGAATTTGCCTGAGGCGAGTTTGATGCCTTCGGTGACGTTGCCGCAGGTGTCGCCGCTGCGTCCGGTGACAGCTTCAAGTGCACCTGACACCGCTGAGCCAACGCCCGTCGCCCAGCAGCTGGCTGCAGCGGTGAACACACAGGCCAGCACCACGACGGTCCCCGCGCCTTCTCCATCGCAAGCACAAGCTGCATCGACAGCCGCCGCCCCCGCGCCAGCTAGGGCTGTGCCAACGACACAGGCTGCGATGACGCCGCCCGCTTCATCCGCACCTGTCGCCGCAGCGCCAGCACCTGCTGCCCGATTTGAAACGCAGCAGGTGCAGTCATCACAGCCCGCCGCAATGAAAGTTTCCGACGCCTCCACAACAGCGCCTCAGCGCACGCAGGTGGCCAGCAGCAGCGCTGCAGAATCAGCACCGACAGATGCACCGCCATCGCAGGCAGCCACGGCAGCGCTGGCTGCGACATCACCCTCGACCGCGCCAGCCAAAGCGACTGCACAGGCTTCATCACCAGCACAAGCGCAGGCCCCTGCGAGCGCTCAGCCGATCGCCACGCTGGCGATGCAGAGCGAGCCGGTGCGATCATCGCAGCCGCAAGGGCTGCGCGTGACCGAGGCAACGCAGGCCATGGCCGAGCGCGCCGCGACGCAGCCAGAGAGTGAGGCGGGTCAAGTCGTCGTCGATGCGCCGCCTTCGCGATCGGCGGAGAATGCTGCAGCTACGGCAGCACAAGCAACGCCCGCGAAGACGACAACGGAATCGCTTGCATCTTCAGCGCAGGCCTTGCCGCTGGCGCAGCCGAGCATTGATACACAGCCGACCACGAGCGCGAAACTGGCAGCCGAGGAATCGACCGCGCCGCCCGATGCGCAGGCCAGTTCGCAAGCGCTGGCGCAGCGGATGGAACAGGAACTCACCGCGCCGCGTGCAGCAGAGGAAGCAGGCAGCACGCCAGCCACGACCGCGCCAACAGCACCCAGCGCAACGTCTCTCGCTGTTTCCGATCGTGCGCCTTCGCAGCCTGCCACGCAGGCTGAGAAGGTGGAGTCGTCTTCTACATCAACGCCCACAGCGGCGCTGCCTGATCTGGCTGCTCTGCCGTTTGCGAGTAAGGCCATCGCGGCTGTTGATGCTAAGCAGGTTGAATCTGTCGATTCGAAATCGCCATCGACATCAACCGAGCCTTCCGCAGCAGCGGTCGCCGATCGTTCCTCGGAGCAACCGCAGAATGTTGACGTTCTGGCCCCGGCTTCCACGAAATCGAATGTACAAGGGCTCGCCCAAAGTGCCACGGAATCACGCGCTCAATCTAAAGCAGTGGCGGCAATCTCGGGTGCGACGGCTGCGGTACCCGGACCGATGACGCCTTTTGAGGTCGAGCTTGTATTGAACACGCAGTCTGGCAAAGTCACCGGCAAGAACAATGAACTCCTCGAACAGGCGGATGATGCGGCCTCACCTTCGCTAAATAAAGCATCCTCACCCAGCACCACGACAAGCGCCGCCAACACACAAGACTCGGCGAGCCGCTTTCTGCCCGCGACGGACACGCTCGCCTCGCTCACCGGCAAGCAAAGCTCTGCGGACATTCGCGCCAAGGTCGCCACCATCGCCACGACAGCCGCGAGTGAACCGGTGCTCGCGCCGCTGAGTGAGGCCCTTGGCCCCAGCCAGTTTGCATCGCCTGCGCCGCTGTTTCAGCGATCGCCCGCCATGCGTGAGAAGTTGCTGGAGGAAATGGGTGGCACGCCGGAATCAGAGGATGCCGTCAGCAGAGCGCTGGCGTATCTGTCGCGCAATCAGGAACCTGATGGCCGCTGGACTTTCATCACGCCCGGCGATCGTGGGCCAGGCAAGCGTGAAAAATATCTGCACGACACCGCACTGACCGCGCTGGCGGTGCTCACGTTCCTGGGCGCAGATCACACACCGATCAAGCCCGGGCCGTATCAGGAGCAAGTCGCGCGGGCCATCGAGTACATCATCAAACGCGGCAATGATCAAGGCGATTATCGCGGTGACGGCAACATGTATGACCAGGGCATCGTGGGCATCGCACTGGCTGAAGCAGCGCTGATGACAGGTGACACAAAGACACGCGAAGCGGCAATCGCTGCTTCACGCTTCATCGCCAAAGCGCAGGATCCCAAGTCCGGCGGGTGGCGCTATCGGCCCGGTGAATACGGCGACACCAGTGTGCTCGGCTGGCAAGTCATGGCGATGCACTCGGCCGAGCAACTGGGCTATGAGATCAGCGCAGACATTCGCGAACGTGCAGGATCCTGGCTCAAACTGGTCACGCAGAAAAACACGCTGCTTTCGGGTTATCAACAGGAAGGCCCAAGGCCATCGATGACAGCCGAGGCACTTTTTTCCCGCATTCTGCTGGGTGAAACGTTCAGCGAGAAACACCTGCGAACCTTCGAGCAGTTCATGTTCGAAAATCCTGCGGGCAAGGGCGAGACTGATTTTTATTACCTCTACTACGCCACACTTTCCTTCAATCAGTTGCAAGGCCCAAACTGGAAGAAATGGAATGACAAGACTCGCCCCTTCATCACCAAGCTTCAAAGGCGAGGCGGGGCCGATGATGGAAGCTGGAACATGGTCAATCGCTGGGACAAGAAGGGCGGTCAGGTTTATACGACCTGCATGGCGGCGCTGACGCTGGAAGTTTATTACCGATATCTGCCGATGTATGGCGGGGCGAAGCGCACGGCGGACAATGAATAACAATGATCCATTAGCAGCGGGCTAAGCCCGCTGCTAATGGATCGATTTGTGCGATTCCATTTTCATCAACCCGCCTTGAAGGTCGCGCCGTCGCACACGATGCCGCGACTGTTCGCGGCCATGTGGCTGAGGATGTGGTGCAAGGTTTCAGTGCTGTCAGGCGAATCAATCGCCTTCGCCAGTTCATCGGCGGTGCCACCGGCGGGAGTCGCTTTCAAATGCGACACGACTTTGGCTTGCAATTCCAACACCGCACCGGCCGCCTTCTTGCCCGCTTCAACGCCCGGCTGGTGATACGCATTGATATCCACCAGCGTCGCATACAAGCCAACCGCTCTTTCATAAAGCGCGATGAGTGCGCCCAGTGTTTTCGTGCTCATCTCATCAATAAAAATCGTCATCGAGCCACGGCCTGATTCATACAGCGCCGTCCGCGTGCCCTGCCAGAAGCCGTTGAGGAAGTCGCCACTGGTGATGCCCGGCTCGACTTCGATCGGGCCGGATTTCGTCGCGGCCTTGGCACCGGTGGTCGCATCACTGAGCGAGACGATGAACGTGGCGAAGAAATTGTTGACGCCGTCGCGAAGCTGCTGCACGTAAGCATGCTGATCGGTCGAACCTTTGTTGCCATAGACGGCGATGCCTTGGTGCACTTCTTTCTTATTGCTGAGGTTCATTCGCTTGCCCAGACTCTCCATGATGAGCTGCTGAAGATAGCGCGACAGCAGCAGCAGACGATCCTTATAAGGGAGCATCACCATGTCCTTGGCGCCGCGGCCATCGGTTTCGTGATGCCACATCAGCGCGAGCAGGGCGGCAGGATTTTTTGCTGTCGGTTCGGTGCGGGTGATCGCATCCATCTCAGCAGCGCCCAGCAGCATCGAATCGATATCAATGCCTTGCAGCGCAGCAGGAAGCAAGCCCACTGCGGAGAGCACACTGGTGCGCCCACCAACCCAGTCCCACATCGGGAACCGCGCCAGCCATTTGCCCGCAACGGCCACCTTATCCAGCTTGCTGTCTTCACCGGTGACAGCGACAGCATGCTTGGCGAACTTGAGCTTGCTGGCGTTAAAGGCAGCTTCGGTTTCAAGCATGCCGTTGCGTGTTTCGGGTGTGCCGCCTGATTTGGAAATGACCAGGACCAGCGTCTTATCCAGTTTCTTGCTCAGTTTGGTGAGTGTTCGGTTGATGCCATCGGGATCGGTGTTATCCATGAAGTGAATATTCATCCGATCTTTGCCATCGAGATTGCCCAGTGCATCAGCGACAAGCTGGGGCCCCAGCGCACTGCCACCGATGCCTACGACGAGCACTTCGGTGAAGCTGTCAGCGCCCGAAGATTTGGGCGGCTTGATCTTGCCCTTGTGTACATCCGAGACGAAGTTTTTGATGTTTTTCACGGTCGATTCAATGGCCCCGCGCAGCTCCAGCGTCGGTGCCAGTTGCGGAGCGCGAAGCCAGTAATGGCCGACCATGCGGCCGGGCTTGCCCGCATCGTCTTTCTCATCGGGGTTTACCTTCGCGCCAGATTCGAGCTTCTTCATCGCCGCGTAGGCAGCGGTGATGCGCGGCTCAAACTCCTTGAAGAATCCATCGCCAAATCGAATGCGGCTGATGTCAAGAGCAATGCCCAGCGAAGGGCAGGTGCAAAGGTGCTTTTGGTAGCGATTCCAAAGTTTGCTGGCTTCCATGGATGTGCTCTTTAGAAAGGGTTGCGAGGTGATGTAGAAACGTTGCCGAAGCTGAGTGAGTTTATTAGCAGAGTCACGTGAGAAATACGTTAATTCGTGTCGACCTATTTAGCCGTTCGCCTTGGCGAACGATGTGCGGCATCATGGGAAATCTCAAATCGCAAATTACAAATCCCATCTTCTGCCACCATCGTCAATCTTCACTGCGAACTGTCAACTTATGTCGTTGCCGGGTGCTGTTCTCGGTTGATGGATTGAACAGTTCCGCCAGCACGATGGGAAAACTTTTGTCGGGGTTGAGGAAACCGCCCACGGGAAACGCTTCGCCGTAGCGATTGATGAAATCGCCCAGCGGATGGCTGGAACTGATGCCGATGGGAATTTCGTCGATGAGGCCGACGTACTGCTGATTGATCCAGAGCTGCACCTTGGTGTGAACGGTGGTGGTGCGGTTGACAAAGTGAATGCGGTCGCCATTTTTGATGACGAGAATGTCCAGGTCGCCGCCGGCCGCTGCGTCCTGCGGATAGGAAAACTTGGCCAGGTCCACCGCGAGCGTGGGGTCAGCGCGCGTGCCAAAGAGCGCGCGAGGCCGCGTGATCTCCGCAAGTGGCTGTGAGCAGCCAGCACAAACGAGACACAGAAGTACTAGGGCTTTCATAGGCATTTCTTGAATCCATCGGGAAGGGGTCATCCGCGTATAATCCCTCTCATGATACAGATGGGCAAGCTGACAATCGATGCTCCATTTTTTCAGGCGGGCCTGGCGGGCTATTCCGATGCTGCGATGCGGCTGGTGGCGCGCAGGCATGGCGCGCCGTTCGCTGTCACCGAGGCGATGCTCGATCAGTTTCTCATCAATGGCGGTCGTGGTCTGGAAGCGGCGGAACTGGTTGATGCGGATCATCCGATCGCAGGGCAACTCATGGGTTCGCATCCTGATGAGATTGCTGCCGGTGCGAAGATTCTGGTGCAGCTTGGTTATGATGTGATCGATGTAAATCTGGCCTGCCCTGTGAAGAAAATCCGCAAGCGCGCTCGCGGCGGCCATCTGATGCAGGCCCCCGAAGAAGCGATCGCCATTCTCGATGCGGTGAGGCAAGCGGTCGGCGATGATCGGCCATGCACGGTGAAGCTCCGCCGCGGCACGGATGACACCGTTGAAGCAGAACAAAATTTTCACCGCATTTTCGAAAGCGTCATCAACCTCGGCTATGCCGGTGCTGTGGTGCATGGCCGAACGGTGGACCAGAAATACGTTGGACCATCGAAGTGGGCGTTTCTGAAAAGTCTCGTTGAACGGTACGGACAAAAGTCCAGAGCCCAGAGTCCAGAGTCCGGAGTCGATAAGGCCAATGACAACAAGACTCCGGATTCTGGACTCGGGACTCCGGCCCCTTCCTTTTTCATCGGCGGCTCAGGTGATATCTGGTGTGCGGCTGACATCTTCCGCATGATCCGCGAGACCGGCGTTGAGCTGGTCAGCGTCGCACGCGGCTGCATCGGGAATCCTTGGATTTTTCATCAGGCCCGCGCCATCATGGCGGGTGATCTGGCCGCTGCCACGCTGCCGCCTACCATTGGGCAGCAGCGCGAAGTGCTGCTCGATCACTTTCAACTCTCCGTGGATCTGCACGGCGAGAAGCGCGCCGGCATGATGATGCGAAAGTTCGGCATCAAATTTTCCCGCCATCACCCACAAGGCGGCGAAGTTGCCAAAGCCTACATCGCAGTCAAATCACTCGACGACTGGCGCAGCGTGCTCGATCGCTACTATTACGACCTCGAAGCGCCGGGCGTCGTCGCCGACATGAGCGCCGGCCCAGCGCCGACAAGCTGCGAAGAAGAAACGTGTGAGCCCGTGGCGGAATCGGTCACATGAGCGTGAGTGAGAATGCACAGGTTCATCAAGTCCGATGGCGAACCGTCGTGGTACGTTGGGCGTGATCCCTTATCCCGACAGCTCGAAGACTCGCCATCGGGCTTGGATTGAAACGATTCAGTTTTCAGGAGGTGGGATTATGGCACAATGTTTTTTACATCTGAAAACGCCTTTTCGCATGACGATGCGGCTGCTGCTTTGCGCATTGCTCTTGCTTCCAACCGGCTGCCAGACCACCACCATCGTGCAGCAGGTGGCTGCGCCGATCAATCCGAATTTTTTCAGTGTCGGGCAGTCGGTTCAAGGGCGTCAGATTGAATGTCAGGTGCTGGGCGAAGGTCCCGATACCGCGTTCATCATCGCATCGATTCACGGCGATGAAACGGCTGGCTCGCCGCTTGTGCGAAGACTTTCCGATCACCTCCAAGCCAACCCGCACCGTCTCATCGGCCGGCGGGTCATACTGCTGCCCGCCATCAATCCCGATGGCATGGCTCACTCCATCCGCGAGAACGCCAACGGCATCGACCTCAATCGCAACTTCCCCGCTGCCAATCGCGAGAACAACGAGCGCTATGGCTTTACAGAACTCTCTGAACCCGAAGCACAAATCATCGCCATGCTCGTTGAGCTCTACGCCCCGTCGCGCGTCATCGCCATTCATCAGCCGCTCGCTTGTGTTGATTACGATGGCCCTGCGCAGGCGCTGGCGGCGCGCATGGCGCAGCTCACCAAGTTGCCTGTGAAAAAGCTGGGCACGCGTCCCGGTTCGCTGGGCGCATTTCTGGGTGAAGAGCTTGGCATTCCCACGATCACGTTGGAACTGCCGCGTGGTGTGGATAAGTGGAACGAAACGAAATTGTGGGAAGCGTATGGCGATGCACTGGTCGCAGCGGTAGTGTTTCCTGATGCGGTGCAAGCGGAACTGGTGAATACGCAGCCGCCGCAAAAGCCTGTGAGAAGCATGGGAAAAGCCAGCGAATCACTGCAAGGCAAGTGAGCGCGGAAATATTTCTATTTCACTTCGTTTAGCCGCGGAGCAAAGGGCCGCCGCCGCTCCGCGTGATTCTGCGTAAATGCTTGTCGGCGGTGGCCCACACCCTTGCGGGTGGGGCTTAAGATTCCCATCTTCACTTAGGATTGCGAATCTCCTCGAGCAATCGTTTGGCCTGCGCTGGTTCTGTTGATTCAAGCAGCACCATCGCAGCGACGCGGGCTTCGATGTCCAGATCAGTCTTGCCATTCTTGGCGTGTTCGTTGGCCTGAGCGATGTACGCATTGGCGCGGGTGATCGTCGCAGTAGAAAGTGCGCCCTTGATCGTCGTGCTCGCAGCCTCACTCAGAAGGCTGCGATAAACCGCATCATCACTGGGCAGGTCCAAGCCATCCGCAGGCAAGCCGACTTGCGGATTGGGATTGATCGTCACCACATCATCCTTGCGGTAGATCGGCGCGACATCGAAGGATTGCACCGTCGCTTTGCCTTGGACATCTTCGACCTGCACCGAGCCATCGAACGTACCTGTCTTGCGGTAAAGCTCCTGCTCATAAGGCCAGTTGACGACGTACTGTTCTTGAATGGTGGGGGACTCTCGGCGAAGGCGATTGCGAAGATCAATCACCTCGCGTTCGCTGCGGTGGATGGCATCGTGATCGTAGTCGTTGTAGAACCCGCGCCCGCCGCAGCGATTGCAGCGCAGATGGCCGACGCCGCCGCATGTGCGGCATTGCTGCGAAGGTCTGCCGTTGCACTCATTGCATATTTGATAGCCGCCGCCTTTGATCCTGATGCGGCCTGATCCATTACAAGCGGAACACTGACTTTGTTTCTGGCCACGGCAGGTACCACAGACCGTGTGCCCTCTGCCGTTGCAGTCGCGACAGTCAAAGCGAATCAGCCGATTGCGGGCAAAAGCCAGATCGCGCTCAGCGCGACCGAGTTCGCGCTCAAGCACCGGCAGATTCGGATTGGGCACCGAGCGTACCGCGTTGTAGGTGTGATTCTTTCGATCGCGACTTAGAACCTGCTGCTTCACTTCAATGGAACGCAACGTCATCATCGCTTTGTAGAGCGGGCGAGGAAGCTGCCCGTTGACTGGCGCTTCATTCCGCGGTTTTACAAGTGAAACAAACGCAGGTTTGCTCTTGTTCGCCTGTGCGACAAGCTGCGTTTCCATCGCCGTCGTATCGGGATTTGTGTTGCCTCTGCCATCGATCACCAGAAGCGCCAGATCGAAAGCAACCTGCTTGGCGATGGCGGCACGGGCACGATCTTCGGCCTGTTTGTAAACACCTGTGGGTTTCTGTGCGGCGGCCTCCATGTACCAAAGCAGCGCGTTGCCCCATAGGCCTTCCTTCTCTGCACCTAGGCCATGAGCATAGGAAACGTCGACGAGTCCATCTTGCGCAGCACGATGGCCAGGCACATACGCAAGTGCTTTACGGAAGTGATTCGCAGCCGTTTCAATTTCACCGGCTGCAAGTTTCTGGCGTGCCTGTGCGACATGCGCGTCCGCAGCAGTCTGGCGAATTTCACCGGAGAATTTGCGAGCTGCTGCATGATCAGGATAAACGTCCAGCGCTTGAGCGATGGTTGCGATGCCCTGCTCATAGTTGCCCTGCGCGACTTGATCTTTAGCACTGAGGTAGAGCGATTCCGCACGATCGCGCTCGCCTTGCGAGCGCTGCATCAGGTCCATCGCTTCGCTGCTCGTGGGCCAGATATCCAGTGCTCGTCGTGCGGTTGCGATGGCATCGTCCAGTTTTTTCTCCGTGAGCAATCGGCTGCCTTGCTCGTGAGCCTGCCTGGACTGCGCCATCATCTGCTGCGCCTTGGCGAGCTCGGCTCGCGAAGGCAGATGATTCGCATCAATGTTAATGTTCGTGGTCAGCTCATCGCTGGCCCGCTGCCAGTCGCGATGCTCGATGCGGGTGAGTGCGGCGGCAAAGCGCTGCTCGCTGGCAGCGTTACCTTTGCGATCCAACGAATCAAAAGCGGCGCGAGCATTCGCGTGATTGGTATCCCATGTCAGTGCCTGCCGCAGATCTTCGCGGGCACTTCGAAGGTCGTTTTTGTCGGCATAAATCAGTGAGCGCTCGTAGCGGCCTTGAGCGCCTTGCTGCTTTGCATTGGCGAGGCCTTGGGCAGCAGCGGGGTGTGAGGAGTTGTGGAAGACCGTCTGTTCGTAGGCATGAATTGCAGCTTCCCAGTTGCCATTGGCCGCTGCTGCATCGGCATCGAGAATCGCAGTGCGCCAGCTTGCTTCACGCAACTTCGCAGCAAACTGCGGATCACTGCGCAAACGTCCATCGACCTGAGCAGCCCGCTGATAATTGGCGAGTGCTTCGCGAGGACGATCAGCATTGAGGGCTTCGTCGCCGCGCTGAATATGCTGAGTGGCACCGCAGCCGATGAGGAAAGCGAAGGTGATGAAACACACAACGGAAATGCATCGAGTCAAAGAATTCATACCTGCTTCCCCTGTGCGTCAGCGCGGTGGTGCCGCGTGAACTTTGGCCAAGTGAATAAAATCATTCTACGAGAGCGTACTGCTCAAGTGAAGGAATTGTTCATCGGTTTGCGGCCTGTGCACACTTTGTTCGCCAAGGCGAACGGCTAATTACGCGGCGTATTTCACTCTTCCGTGCGGTATTCCATCGTGTAATTGGGGCTTTCTTTCGTGATCGTGATGTTGTGCGGATGGCTTTCAGCCAGACCTGCGCCGCTGATGCGGCAGAATCTTGCATCACGCCGCAGCGCTTCGATGCTTGGCGTGCCGCAGTAGCCCATGCCCGCTTTGAGGCCGCCGATGAGTTGATAGGCGAAGTCGGCAAGAGGCCCGCGGTAAGGCACACGGCCTTCGACGCCTTCGGGTACGAGCTTTTTCATTTCGGTGGTGCCGCTCTGGCGATATCGATCGGCACTGCCAGCCATCATCGCTCCTTCGCTGCCCATGCCGCGATACGTTTTGTACCTTCGGCCCATATGAATGATCGACTCGCCCGGCGATTCATCGAGGCCCGCCAAGAGCGAGCCGAGCATCACCGCAGAGGCGCCCATGGCCAGCGCCTTGGCGATGTCGCCTGATTGCCGGATGCCGCCGTCGGCGACGATGGGAATGTGCAGCGGAGTCGCCGCACGCACAGCATTCATGATGGCCGTGACCTGCGGCACGCCTACGCCGCTGACGATGCGCGTCGTGCAGATCGAGCCTGGGCCGATGCCGACTTTCACTGCATCGACGCCTGCTTCGATTAGATCGCGTGCGCCTTCTTCGGTGGCGATGTTGCCTGCGATGACATCGATATCGTGTTTCGCTTTGATGGCTTTGACGGTGTCGATGACGTTCTTGCTGTGGCCGTGCGCTGTATCAACGATGACCAGATCGACCTCGGCACCGATGAGCGCTTCCACGCGATCGAGCTGATGCACGCCCACAGCTGCGCCCACGCGCAGCCTTCCGCGTGAATCACGACAAGCTTGCGGGAACTGTTCGAACTTGTCGATATCGCGCATCGTGATCAGGCCGTGCAGATAATTGTTGCCATCGACGAGCAGGAGCTTCTCGATTTTTTCTCGGTACAGAATCGTGGCAGCCTGTTCGAGCGTGGTGCCAGGCGGGGCGGTGACCAGACGGTCTTTGGTCATGACCTGTGCGATGGGCTGATCATCATCGGGAAGAAACCGCATATCACGGCGAGTGAGAATGCCTACGACCTTGCCGCGTTTGCCGTTGTTCTCGCCGCTCTTGCTGCCTGACTCGACGATGGGAATACCTGAGACATTCTGCTCGCGCATCAGCTTGCGGGCTGCGGAGACAGGGGAATCGGGCGTGAGCGTGACAGGGTCGGTGATGACGCCGTTGGCGGAGCGTTTCACTTTGATGACTTCGCGTACCTGCGCTTCGATGGACATGTTCTTGTGGATGACGCCCAGGCCACCCGCCGCAGCCAGCGCGATGGCGAGCGAAGCTTCGGTGACAGTATCCATCGGCGCTGAGAGCAGCGGGATATTCAAACGGATGCGCTTGGTCAGCTGCGTGGAGGTGTCCGCATCGCCTGGCACAAAGTCACTGCGAGCCGGCAACAGCAGAACATCATCGAACGTGAGAGCTTCGTAAAGGATTCGGCTTAGCGGGTCCGCTGAAGCAGAGGAAGAGGCAGAAGAGGAGAGACGATCGCTTTTGAGGTTGGCTTCCATGTAACAGAATTACCGGGAAGTGGCGACAGAGTCAAGGCGGCGGCGGCGAAACTTGTTTCGGTAAAGCATGCAGGACGTCTTTGCAAAGGCGTCCCGCGTGCTGGCTAACGGCGCTAGTGAATTGAATCACTGGCCAAAAAGCTCATTCAAAAACTGCTTCATCGCGCCCCACGACCGCGCATCGGCTGCCGCGTTGTAGGCAGCGCCGGCACTGTTATCGTTGCCTGCTTCTTTCTGTGTGAAGCTGTGCACCGCGCCGCTGTAGTAGGTCATCTGCCAGTCAAATTTGCCATCGTTCATTTCTTTGACGAAGCCTTCGATCTCGGCTTTGGGAACGAACGGGTCATCGGCTCCGTGCAGCACGAGCACTTTGGTTTTGCTCGCGCCTTCTTCAGCAGGCAGCGTAGCACCCAGGCCGCCGTGGAAGCTGACGACGCCTAAGACCGGCGCACCCATGCGAGCGATTTCCAGCACACCGGTGCCGCCAAAGCAGTAGCCGATGGCGGCGAGTTTTTTCTGATTCACATTGCTCTGCGATTGCAGCACCTTCAGGCCCGCGGCCAGGCGTTGCCTGAACAGCTTGCGATCGCCCTTGTATTTGCCAGCAAACTTGCCCGCTTCACCGCGATTGGCGGGGCGATCACCTTTGCCATAGATGTCCAGCGCGAAAGCGACATAGCCCAGTTCCGCCAGCATCTTGGCCCGCATCTTTTCGTTGTCGGTCAGGCCCATCCACTGATGCACGATCAGTACCCCTGGTGCGTCGGCTTTCGCCTTGTCGCTGTCGTAGGCGAGGAAGCCTTCGAGTTCGACGCCGCCTTGGGTGTAGGTGATGGATTTGGTGACGATTTCAGCGTGCGCGAGTGATACAAAGTAAAAAGTGAATGCGAGGGCTGTGAGGGCGAGGGTTGGTTTCATGATGAACTCCT
>CAZYQL010000078.1:0-19496 GCA_964650055.1 uncultured Phycisphaeraceae bacterium
CAGCCGACGCCACGCAATCGCTCATCGAACTCGTGCAGCAAACCAAGTTCGAACCCACCGAGTTCCATGGCTACACGCAGACGAAAATGGATGCGGTCACCTGTGCGCATCTATATGTCTTGGAAGGCTCCAAATACGTGCCCATCGATCTCGCCAGGAAGGGCGACAAGGTCGCGCTTGTCCTCGATCGCACCTGCTTCTACGCCGAGTCAGGCGGACAGGTCGGCGACACCGGCACCATCGAAAATCATTACCACGCAGTCATCACCGTCGAGAACACCATCAAAGTCGGCGATGTCTTTTTCCATCTGGGCACCGTCACCACCGCATCCTCAGGCGGCGAAGGATTCATCTGTGCCTCGAGTGATTCCAAGCCTCACCGCTTGCAGGTCGATGAGCAGCGCAGAGCGAAGATCGAAGCGAATCACACGATGACCCACGTGATGAATCACAAGCTTCGCGCTGTGCTTGGCGATCACGTCATGCAAAAGGGCTCGCTCGTTGATGATGAAAAGACGCGCTTCGATTTTGCGCACAATGCGGCGCTTTCTGAGGCAGAAGTGACGAAGATTGAAGAGCTAGTGAATGCGGATATCGCTGCTGACTTGACGGTGAACTGGGAATACGCCCCGCAAGCAGATGCACTGAAGATCAACAGCCTTCGCGCGGTGTTCGGTGAAAAATATCCAGCCTCGGTGCGCGTCGTTTCCGTAGGCCCGCGCGTGGAAGCGCTGATCGCTGAGCCAGCCAAGGATGAGTGGATGGATTACTCCATCGAATTCTGCGGCGGCACACACCTGGCGAAGACCGGCGATGCAGAGGGCTTTGTGATGGTCAGCGAAGAAGCGGTATCGAAAGGCGTTCGCCGAATCACAGCCATCACCGGCGTTGCCGCACATAAAGCAACAGCGCACGGCGAACGGCTGCTTGCTCGCATCAACGCGCTGAAAGGTTCTTCGCAGGAGCAACTCGCCGAGCTTCCCGCGCTGACGACGACGGTTGCGGAAGTGACCACGGCCATGAGCGAGTTGGCTTTGCCGCTGCTGCTTCGCAATCAGATTCGCACCGGCCTGGCTGATCTTCAGAAGATTGTGAAGGATGCAGAAAAAGCCAAGAGCAAAGCAGCAGCAGGCGATGCGGTCGAAGCAGCAAGAGCACTGGCGGACACCCTCGATGGCCCGATCCTCGTCGCGGAGATTCCCGGTCTTGATGGCGATGGCCTGCGCACAGCGATGGATGTGATCAAGAAGAAGAAGCCCGACTCCGCGCTACTCTTGGGCAGTGTCGCCGGCGACAAAGTTTCGTTTGTCGCCTGCGTGCCTGAAGCGCTGATCAAAAAAGGCCTCAAGGCGGGCGACTGGGTTCGCGAAGTGGCCAAGGCCGCAGGCGGCGGCGGCGGCGGCCGGCCTGACATGGCACAAGCCGGCGGCAAAGACCCCGCGAAACTGGGCGAGGCGCTGGACCTCGGCCGCGCCTTTGCTGCGGGGAAGGCGTGAGCCTCTGGCCACCAACGGTTGTCTATGCGATTAGAATGCCGATGGAATAGTGAGGTTTTCATGCCTACTGTTATGCGGATTGGACCGTTTGCGTTTGTGTTTTTCAGTTCGGACCGTCTGGAACCGTCGCACATTCACGTGAAGCGCGACGATGCGATTGTGAAGTTCTGGCTGGAGCCTGTGTTGTACTCGAAGAGCCGTGGATTCGCCGACCACGAATTGGAAACCATCCGCAAACTTGTGGAAGAACATCGTGAAACTTTTTTGAGAGCCTGGCATGACTACTTTGGTGCTTGAATCCGATCCTGCGGCAGTGAGTGTTTCGTTTGAGACGGACCGCTTTCAAGTCTCTCTTGTCGATGGCCGCGCTCTGACGATTCCACTGTCGTGGTATCCGCGTCTGGAACTCGCCAGCGAAGCGGAGCGCGGCAACTGGCGCGTGCTAGGTGAAGGTTACGCTATCGAATGGCCCGACCTCGACGAACACATCGGCATCGAAGGCCTAGTCGCAGGGAGTCGCAGCGGGGAGTCGCAGGCATCGTTCAATCAGTGGCTGCAGTCCCGAGCATAACGCAGGGCAGACCGACGGACGTGCGACAGGTCGATGTCCGTTCGCCAACGCGATGGCGCGGGCGACAATGACATGAGTGGCGACTGTTGCGATCACTCATCCACTGGCGATGCGTTCTGAATGATCCGTTCACCTCGGCTCACGCCGCAGCAGCGCATCAAACCCCGCTTGAATGAAATGATGATCGTAGGCGAGTGCTTGTGTGATGTTGCGATCTTCCATCACGACGAAAGGTATGCAGTCGGTAAGCGACCAGATTTTGTCCGGCCTCTCACGGTGCAATCGCAGTCCTACCTCAAATAATGTGGCATCGGTGCGTATGACAGTCAGATTTAGGCGGGCGAGCAGGTTGCTCATGACCACGTGACAACGTCGGCGTATTGCGAATCCCGACAGGTTGTTAAACGTCTCGACAACGACACCGTCGGTCTTCAATAGTGGTTCTTGCAGCATTGCCAACCAGTTGGCTGATCGCTCGTGAAGTGCGTCGGCCTTATCGATGATGGCGATGAAAATCCGGCGTCGGCGAAGATCATGGCCGTTTAGGAGTTCCATATAGATAATGGTCGTGTTGAGCCGCGCTATCGCCCGGTGAACTATCGCCTTTGATAGGCGGCAGACTCCTGATCCAATCCGCCAACTCTGCCACCGTCTTTCCCTCGGGTGGCGGCGGCAAGTCAGGCTCAGCAGGCAACACAGGAATCTCTACCCGCTCGCCAACAGGCAGATCCACCGGCTCATCGGGAACGAACACTTTGCCATCGAAATGTGCGCGGATGATTGTCATCGTTTTTCATTATAGCCCTGACATCTCGCCAATTGGAATCCTCTCCCGCCTCCTGCTAACCTGCTCGCCCTTCATTTATGACAAGGACGAGACATGGCACGCATCAACGACAATTATCTCAAGCTCAAAGCGGGTTACCTGTTCCCCGAAATCGGACGGCGGGTCACTGCGTTTTCCAACGCCAATCCGGATGCGAAGATCATTCGCATGGGCATCGGCGATGTGACTGAGCCGCTGCCGCCCGCCATCATTGAAGCGATGCACAAAGCGGTCGATGAGATGGCCAAGCGCGAAACCTTCCGAGGCTACGGCCCCGAGCAAGGCTATGCCTTCCTGCGCGATGCGATTGCCAAGAATGAGTATGCCGCGCGCAACTGCGAAGTGCATGCCGATGAAATCTTCGTCTCCGATGGCAGCAAGTGCGACACGGGCAACATTCTCGACATTCTTGCGCCGGGTAAGGAAAATGTGATTGCGGTGGGCGACCCGGTCTATCCCGTTTATGTCGATACCAACGTGATGGCCGGGCACACGGGCCAGTCCAACGCGAAGGGCGAGTACGAAGGCATCGTCTATCTGCCGATGACTGCGGAGAATGGTTTCAAAGCGTCGCTGCCTACGCGCAAGGTCGATGTCATTTATCTCTGCTTCCCGAATAACCCCACCGGTGCGGTGATCGATCGCGGTGCGCTCACTGAGTGGGTGCTCTACGCGAAAGAGAATGATGCGATCATTCTTTATGATGCAGCCTACGAAGCGTACATCAGCGTCGATGACATTCCTCATTCGATCTACGAGATTCCTGGCGCACGCGAAGTGGCCATCGAGTTCCGCTCCTGCTCCAAGAATGCAGGCTTCACCGGCACGCGCTGTGCGTGGACTGTCGTTCCCA
The DNA here is from genome assembly GCA_964650055.1 of uncultured Phycisphaeraceae bacterium. Taxonomy (GTDB): domain Bacteria; phylum Planctomycetota; class Phycisphaerae; order Phycisphaerales; family Phycisphaeraceae; genus JTS-RE9. The sequence goes on from CAZYQL010000078.1 coordinate 3,747, forward strand.
AGGCGCTGATGGGTACCAATGAAAAAGGCGAGAAGGTCGAACTGCACAAGCTCTGGATGCGCCGCCACACCACGAAATTCAATGGCGTGCCTTACATCATTCAGCGCGGCGCTGAAGCGATTTACAGCGATCAAGGCAAGCAGCAGGTGGCTGACCTTATCGCGTTCTATATGCAAAATGCGGCGATCATCCGCAGCACATTCACATCGCTGGGCATGGAAGTCTATGGCGGCATCCACGCGCCCTACGTCTGGGTGAAGACGCCTTCAGCCCCCGGAAGTTCAAACCGCATCGATAGCTGGGGGATGTTCGACAAGATGCTTCGTGAATGCCACGTGGTCATCACGCCCGGCAGCGGATTCGGCGCATCAGGCGAAGGGTACTTCCGTGTCAGCGCATTCAACAGCCGCGCGAATGTTGAAGAGGCGATGCAGCGTATCCGGACGAAATTTCAGTGACCGATGCCCAGATCATCACGGAAGTCACGGCTTTTCTAGGCACATGGCGCACCATGAGCCTGGCGACGGTCGATGCGCAAGGCCACGCACACGCGGCCAATATTCAGTTTGTTCCCGATGATGCGCTGAATCTTTATTTCGTCTCCGGACTCGCTTCGGCCCACAGTCAGCACATCGTGCTTGACCCGATCGTTGCGGCGACGATCTATGCTCACACTGATGAACACACGCAGATTCATGGCGTGCAGCTGCATGGCCGATGCGCTCAGGTCAGCGATGAAGCGGAGAAAGCAAAGGCGTGGGATCTGTACGTCGATCGCTTCGATTTCATCCAAGGCAACGCGATGTTTGAGAAACATCTGCGCAGTGAGCCGTTCTTTAAGGTGACGCCAACCTGGCTGCGCTGGATCGATAATCGGCGCAGCTTCGGCTTTAAGATGGAGATGACGCTGTCAGCGTGAGCGACTTGGCTTTATTCAATTCTTCGAGTGATGCGAAGGGCCAAAGGCTTTTTGCATCGAGATCGCTCAGCGTACGACTGCGAAAGCGAACCTGAATGATTTGATTTGCTGCGACGGCAAGTTGAACGGAATAAGAGATCAGCAGTCGAAGCAGGAACAGGCCGCCTGCGATGAGTGTGATGATGTGCACTGGAAAGGCGACGGCGGGAATCAGCCGATCTTGTGCGATTAGCTCCGTCGCGACACCCAGCAAGAACACCGCGAGACAGACAAGTACCACGCGATCCCACCATCGCAGCGTTGGCGTTGAGATGGTGAAATCAGTCCGAAGAAAGAGGATGGCTCGCTCGATGTCTGCCCGGCCCTGCGGCGAAGGCGCGCTTGCATTATCACTCCTCGATAGTGGCAGCCGAGTGCGGTTTTGCAGAATCGCTTCGCTGATCGTCATCACCGATTCATCTTCGGTTTCCATCGGATCGCTCGCCAGCGAATCGAGCGCAGCTTCGCCGCCAAGAATCCACTGCAGTTCGGTGATGAGTTTGTCGCGTGCGGATCGATCAATCACCGCAGACTCCTCGCGAAAAAAGGCGGCGGCCCGCCGTGGTGCGTGCCGATCAGTTTACATTGGTGGAGAAGGTGGAATAGCCGCGAAAAAACGTAAAAGGCGCAAAAGGGGATTTTGAAGTTTTTGCAAGGCGGTTCAGAAGGACCGCTAAGGAAAGCAGGAATGCAAGAAAAAGGCATGAGGCATCGAACTTCAATCCATCATGTTTTTTTTCCTGCCTTCCTGCTTTCCTTAGCGTCCATTCCGATGGCTCGTCGGTGTTGATTGAGCGCCATCAGTCCTCTTTTTTTGCGTCTTCTGCGACTTTTCGCGTCCCTCTCTTCGCTTACATCGGCGTAGGTTTCATATAGCCGGGGGATCGCGGAGATGACGGTGAGTCACCCCGGCTAAAGCCGGGGCTATGTGGCGAGCAGAAGTGCCGCCGCATCCGTGATCGCCTCCGCTTCGCTCATGCGACCAGCGCCGCTGGTGCGGCATGCCTGCCAACCTTGTTCGGGGCCGACGGTGTGATAGCCCAGGAGTTCGCGGAGCGTGGTGATATTTCGCTGCACGATCGGATTCGCCCACATGTCAGCATTCATCGCCGGTGCCAGCAGGACGGGTGTGGTGCGAGGCAAGGCAGAGGCAGTGAGGCTGACGATGTCATCGGTGAGGCCCGCAGCGAGTTTGGCGAGGATGTCAGCCGAGGCTGGGGCGAGGATGAAGAGGTCGCACCAACGGGCCAGGCCGATGTGCTGAGAGTCATGGAAATCGACAGCATCCCAGGTCGAGGTGACGACCGGTTTGCCTGTGAGCGATTGGAAGGTGAGGGGCGCGATGAATCGCGTGGCCGCATCGGTCATGAGCACGCGAACATCAGCGCCAGCCTGAACGAGTCGGCTGACGAGCGTGGCGATTTTGTAGCAGGCGATGCCGCCGGTGAGAGCGACGATGATCTTGCGACCGGCCCACGAAGGATCGGGCGAACCCGTGGAAGCGGCAGGCTGGTCGCGATCGGTTGGCATGAAATTGGCGATTAAGGGGCGTACACCATTCGCCAAAGCGAACGGCTAACGGGCAGCCAAAAGGACGGACGGATTATTCGTCTTCGTCTTTGTCTTTGGGAGCGCCCTTCTTGGTGGGGGCTTCCATTTGGAGCGTGATCTTTTTCTCGAGGATTTCCTGGATGACCAGTTCGAGATCGCTGCGACCACGACGCTCCACGAGGGGGCGTGAGCCATCCATAATTTCGCGAAGGCGGTGCTGAATCAGGGCGGTCAGCTTGAACCGGCCGCCAGCGCGTTGAACGATTTCTTCGCCTTTGAGTGCTTCGATCATGGGTGCGTGCTCCTGTGGGATCGTCCTTTGACGAGCCGAGTAGTGTATCCGAGAAGGGCAAACAGGGCAAATGAGGCGAAAAATGAGCCTGTTTACGTCCCGCAAGACCCGTGCGGCCCGCCGCAGCGTCCGCACCCACCACCGCCGCCGGCCATCGGGAGCGATTGGCTGCGGCTGCTTCCGCCGGTGCTCACGGCGACGACGCTATGGGCGCGCTTGGTCTGGTCGCTGCCACAGTGTTCGCAGGTGAGCGGGGCATTGACGTCCGCCATCTTGCGCAAGGCTTCGGTGATCTGGTGGCAATTTCCGCATTCGTATTCATACACAGGCATGGGCGTTCTCCAAAGGCGTCACCGGGTAAGCGATTCGATGATACGGTACATTTTAGCCAGTGTCATCGCGCGGTGTTTGAAGCCAGGGCCAGCGTATTTAGCCGTTCGCCTTGGCGAACGAAGAATCGGATGGCCGCGACACTCGCCGCAAAAAGGCGCAGAAAGCTCAAAAAGGGATTTGAGACCTCTGCATAACGTTAACATTGATTTTTTTTAAGGAAAGCGTGAAAGAAAAGAAGGTAGGAAACAGCAGCGAAAAACAGCCTTCTTTTCCTTACTTCCATGTTTCCTGATTTCCTTAAAAATCAATTGCTTCAGGTTACTCTATGGCTTTGAATATCGAACGGACTAAACATCATGGCGAAAAAATCTGCAACATCATCGACCTCACGCGGCACCTCACACGGCAACGGTCCGCAGGAACTGTGCCCCTTCGATACCGAAAAATTCGAAAGCGTTCTCCAAGTCGGCGGCATCCGCACAGGCACCCTCGATGCTTCGCCCACCGCAGCCACAGGCGGGCCGCAAGCTTGTCGCGTTGCTCATTTCGACACAGGCTCGGGCCTGCGCTTCACTGTCAATCTCGATCGCGGCGGCGACATCGTGGATGCTTCTTTCAAACAACACAACCTCGCCTACCTCACGCCCAACGGCCTGCGCCCGCCTAGTCACGCTTATCACTTGGGCGCTGACTGGCTTGTCGGTTGGGCTGGCGGATTGCTCACGTCCTGTGGCCCTAATTATTTCGGCCCGCCTCGCACTGAAGATGGCCAGTCGCTGGGTGTGCATGGTCATCATTCCAACACCCCTGCTGCCGTCGAAATGCTTTTGAATCCGGATCCTCATCGCGGACGCAACGGCATGCTGCTGGCGATGTCGATTCGTGATTCAAGAATGTTTGGCCCGGTCATTGAGGTTCGCCGAACGATTCAGTGTCGGCTGGGCGTTAGCGAAATTGCGATCTACGATGAAGTGATCAATCGCAGCAACACCCGCTGCGCTCACAACTGGCTCTACCACATCAACCTCGGCTACCCGCTCGTCGATGCTGGCGCGAAGCTTATCTACAAAGGCAAAACGCAATACCTGGGCGGCGAAGGCCCCGTCGATGCGGCGAAAGCAAACGGATTCAAAACCGTGACGCAGCCATTGGAATTGCATCGTGGCGGCGGCGAGCGCGTGCTGCTTGTTGATAATGAACCGGATGTTCAGGGCCTTTGTCACGCAGGCCTCATCAATGCGAAACTCGGTCTGGCGTTTGAAGTGATCTATCCTGCCGCTGCGTTGCCACGCTTTGCCAACTGGCAACACTTTGGCCCCGGCGGTTCCTACGTCACCGGCCTCGAACCCTTCAGCGGATCACTCCTAGGCAAAGAAAAAGATCAGCATCCCCAAGCGGCGCAGTGGCTCGAACCCGGTGAAGCCAAGCGATATCAAATGACCATCCGCGTGCACGATGACCAGCAGGCCATCAAAGCGCTGGCGGCACAGGATGGGAAGCTGGTGATGTGACACATGGCGTACATCAGCTTCAGTCTGATGATCGCTGCGTAGAGAACTGCGCTCTTTCACAGCCGCAGCGAGGACGCTGCGGCTATAAAGTGCGATTCACCAGTAATGATGTGCACTGGCGTAGGTAGATTGCAGCTTGAACTCGGGGGTCTTGATCCATTCGACGTGTTGATCCACGAAGGCGCGGTGGGAGCCGGCAACGGATTGGTCAGCGGTGCCGTACCAGTGGTTGGATCCCCAGCGGCGGGCATCGCCGGGCGTGAGCCAGGTGCCGATGTGGTTGCTCAGTTGTCGGTTCACATCAGCCCAGAGAAGCTTGGACCAACTGTCAGCACCGACGCGGCGAGGGAAAATGACTTTGTAGCTGGTGGGGGGAGCGGTCGTGAGGGCACTCTTGAAACTGGTGCCGCTGACGATCGTGGAGCCGAAGTAGTAATAGCCGATGACCATGGCGTTAGCAGTGGCGGGGTTGGCGGTGTCGTACCAGTAGAAGTCGTCGCGGTTCCAAATGTTGTTGCTGGGCGAGTAGAAAAAATCACGGCTGAACGCGTAATTATTCTTCATGTAGTCCCGCCAGTGTGTCTGCACCCAGTAGTGAGGCTGGGTCCACTGATTGTTCGTGGCGGGCTGATAGGAAAAGTCGGGGTAGATTTTGTTGTTGTCGTAGGCGTAGCTGGTGAATGCAGCCACAGCCTGCCTCATGTTCGATGCACAGATCGCTTCACGCGTGATGACTCGAGACTGATTCAGCGCAGGCAAAAGCAGCGCGATCAAGAGGGCGATCAGCGAAACAACGAGGAGCATCTCAATCAGCGTGAATGCGCGGCGAATCTTCATCGCATATCGCTCCGGGGCGGGCAGAATGAATGAACAATTGGAGTCGAAGGAAACCGGCTGCGATCGAACGTCGCAGCCAAGGGAAACAGGGAACCATCACCGTCAGCTTTTGATTATATCGCCTATTGCCCGATTCGGTGTGATGAATATGAAATAATCAGTTTCAGTCTGCTCGCTGCCTCATGAAAAACCTGTCGGCGATGGCCGAGAGGCTCGGCAATAGAAATTGATATCGCTTCAGTTGCTCTGCGCATCCACCGCCTGCCGCTCTTCCACCATCTGGGCCAGGCGATTGCGCAGCGACGGTTTGTCGCCCTTGTCGCCCTTGCCGCTTTTGCCCGCATCATCGGCGGTACCATCGGAAGCAGGGGCGGTGTCCTCAATCGACGGGATGGCCGCAGTTTCTTCCTGCGTTTCAACTTCATCCGTCAACGCCTTGGGCTGTGCACCAGCAGGCAGCTCCAGGCCGCCGAAGGTGCCCGAAGGCATCGGCACTTCGTCATCGTCATCGCGGACCACCGATTTGTCCCGGGCGTTCTGTGCCTCGATCGCCGCCTGGCTGATTTGGCCGCCGGCTCCGATCTGATCGAACTGCACGGAGACGCGCTTGGACACGCCGCGCTCCTGCATCGTGATGCCGTAGAGCACATCACAGGCTTGCATCGTGGCCTTGTTATGCGTGATGACAATGAAATGGCTCTGGTCGAGGAAGCTGTGCAGAATCGAAGCAAAGCGATGGACGTTCGCCTCATCGAGCGCTGCATCGACTTCGTCGAGAATGGCGAAGGGGCTCGGCCGGGTCTGGAAAATCGAGAGCAGCAGGGCGACGGCGGTCATCGTCTTTTCACCGCCGGAAAGCAGCGTGATCGACTGCGGCTCTTTTCCCGGCGGCTTGGCGACCACTTCGATGCCTGACTCAAGCACATCGATGTTGCCATCTTCATCAGGCTGAAGGAATACATCAGCACGCCCGCCGCCGAACAGCTTGCGGAAGAGACCATTTTGGCCAGCAAAGTTTTCCTTGATCTGATGGAAGGTCTTCTCAAAGCGCGTGCGACTTTCCTCGTTGATCTGCTTGATGAGCTGCTCGAGTTTCGACTTGCCATCTTCGATGTCTTTGACCTGCGACTCGAGTTCGGTGACCTGCTTCTCGATTTCATCTTGTTCGGTGATGGCGTCGAGATTGACATTACCCAGCCGATCGAGCTTGGTCTTGAGATCGTGGATTTCCTGCTCGACCGCTTCCCAGTCGATGGGAACAAGTCCCGAGTCTTGAGCCGCTTGCGGCGTAGCGTCGTCAGCGCCTCGTGTCTTCAAATTTTCGATCTCGTTGTACTTCGCGACCACATCCAGATTCAATTGCTCCGCTGCGCGCTGACACACACCTTCGCATTTCACTTCAAGCTCGCGCTTTTCAACATGAAGCTGATGCACCACTTCGTCCGCTGCCTCCGCATCTTTCTTGTGCTTTTGCAGTGCGGATTTGAGTTCCCCGACGACGGATTCCATCTCGCTGAGCTTCTCGCGCACCTCTTCGAGCGCACCTTCGAGTTGATCCAGTTCCGCCGATGCTTGCAGCGACACCTGGCGCGCTTCATCGGCGACACGCGTATGTTCTTCAGTGCGGCGATGATGTTGTTTCAACTGTTCATCAATGAGCTTGTGCTGCCGGTCGATGTCAGCGCGGGCGATTTCAATCTGACGCACTTGACGCTGGGCGGCGGAAAGCTGCTCAGCGAGCTTGCTCTGTTCCACGCGCACCGTCGTCACTGCTTCGCGGGTCGTCTCTGCTTCGCTGCTCAGTTCGCTGATTTCTGCCTGAAGCAGATCGACAGCGGCCTGCCGCGCTGCGGAGTTTTGTTCCAGATTCGCAGCTTCGCTTTCGTGCCGTGTCTTCTTCTCTAGGGCATCGTGAAGCTGTTTGTGTATCTGCTCAATCTCCGCGCTGAGCACCGGCTGCTCGCGCTCAAGACTGGCGATCTGGCCCGCGAGATTGTCGAGCCTGCTCGAACATTCCACGCGCATCGTGTTGGCTTCGTAAAGCTTCTGCCGCAGTTCCTGCGACACGCGATCGATGTGCTTGGCACGATCAGAAAGCTGCGACAGGTTTTGCTGATCGGTGCTGATCCGCTCATCAAGCTCAGCCAATTGCGTGCGCAGCTTCGTCAGCTCAGCACGGCGGCTGATGATGCCCGAAGCTGACTTTGCGCCCATCGGCCCCGCCATGATCCGGCCATCACTATCCAGCAGCTCGCCGCGCTTGGTCACAAACCTGCAACCATCAGGCATGACTTCGCGCTGACGCTTGGCCGTCGCCAGATCAGGCACGATGTAAGTGCGCGAAAGCAGCGACCAGGCGATCGGCGCGATCTCAGCGGGATAGCGAACGTGATCGATGAGGGATTCGGGTGTCGGGTTTCGGGTTTCGGGTTTCGGGTCGGTGCCATGAATCTGACACTGATCGATGGCAATAAAAGTCACACGTCCTGACAGTGCAGCGATCGCTTCGCTGCCGCCGTTCTCGCAGAGGTCGGACAGACTGTTAATGACCAGCGACTGCTGATGATCGCCCAGCGCCGCTTCAACGAGCAAAGCGTGCTCAACATCGGCTTCAAACATTTCTGCGAGCAGACCGCGAACGAAGTAAAAGGGTCCAGAGTCCGGCGTCCGAAGTCCGGAGTCTTGTTGCTTTTGATCGGCTGTGATTCCGGGACGCGAGACTCCGGACTCTGGACTCGCTACTCCAGACTTTTTCTGCCCCGTCGCCTTGCGCGCGAGCACCGCTTTGACCGCATCCGCGATGCCTTCCTGTTTGTCCTGCATCTCCTGCAACACAGCGCGGCGAGAGCTCAGGCCTGATCGCTGTTCCTTGGCGCTGCTCAATCGCTCGGTCAGTGCCCGCTGCTCGGCATCGAGTTCGGAAGCTTGCGATTTAAGTTCGGCAATCTTCGCGTTCTGCTGCTCGATCAGCTCTTTCACCTGCGTCAGTTTGGCCTGCGTTTCATCGCGGCTGGTGAGCAGTCGTTCCAAATCCTCGGCAACCTTGGTGGAACGAAGGTCGAGTTTTTCGCGGGTGCCATGCAGATTTCTCTCGAACACGGCAATCGAGTTGATCTCATTATGAAGCTGCGAAGTGCGGCGCATCAGCGTGACGATGCCGGCTTTTTCATCTTCGAGAGCGGATCGCTTTTCGTTGAGTTCGTGCTGAGCCTGGCGGTACTTGTTCTGTGCATCTTCGAGTTGCTGCTGCGTACCGCTGTGAGCGGCGGAGAGCCGGGCCACATCTTCGCGTTGCTGGGTGAGTTCGGTTTCAAGCTGCGCTGAGCGCGTGGCCAGTTCATCGATGCGCTTGCTGTCGCGCTCAATCTGTTTTTCAAGGTCAGCCAGCGAGTTCTTCGCGAACTGCTTGCGCTGCTCCGCTTGCTCTTGGCGCGCCTTGGCTTGCAAACGATCCTGTTCGAGCTTTTTCAGGTGCTGCTCAACGGACTGGCGATCGATCTGGTTGTCCGCCAGTTGCTGTTCATGTTCCGCCAGGTGGCGCGCGGCAACCGCGTGATCGGCCTCAGCCTGTTCAAGCTGCTCAGCCACATCCTTAAATCGCCCTTGCAATTTGTGATATTCCGCCAGTGCGTAATTCAGTTGCAGCTCACGCAATCGTGTGGAAAGCTCCTGATGCGACCTCGCCCGGCCGGCCTGAATCTTCACACTGCGCAGTCGTTTTTGCAGATCGTCAAAGCGCGTGCGCGTCAGGCCCAGATGCTGCTCGGTGCGTTCGAGTTTTCGCTCCGCTTCTTTCTTGCGAGCTTTGAAGCGCGAGATGCCCGCAGCTTCCTCGAAAATCTCACGGCGTTCCTTGGCGTTGGAATCCAGCAGAGCCGCGACGCGACCTTGTTCGATGATCGAGTAAGCATCGGTGCCGATGCCTGTGTCCATGAACAGTTCGCGAATGTCGCGCAATCGGGCACGCTGTTTGTTGATGAGATATTCGCTCGAGCCATCGCGATAAAGCTGGCGCGTGACAGTGACCTGATCGGCATCCACGGGAAGGGCGCGGCGGGCGGCGCGGGAAGGGTTCTGAGTTCTGGGTTCCGAGTTCTGAGTTGCAGAATCGGTGGCGGCGGCGACGGCGTCGTTGCTGTTGGCATCCAGCTCGGAACTTTGAACTTTGAACTCAGAACTTTTGTCTTCAATGACCGGATTATCAAACGTCAGCGACACGCTCGCCATGCCGGCGGGTTTGCGCGTGGAGGAGCCGTTGAAGATCATGTCCATCATCGCGCCGCCGCGCAGGCTCTTGGCGGAGAGTTCGCCAAGGACCCACTTGACAGCATCGACAGTATTGGACTTGCCGCAACCGTTTGGGCCGACGATGCCGGTGATCGGCTTATCGAAGGTGATAACGGTTTTGTCGGCGAAAGACTTGAAGCCTTGTGCGGTGAGTTTGGCCAGGCGCATCATCAGATTTCGACCTCCATGTCGAACAGGGCAAAGCACGAACCAATCGGAACAATTTGTACCATCTGTCTCAGCAGCGAACCCTTTGCATCCTGCGAAGGGGCCGACGAATCCAACATGTTCGCGGCAAAGTCAGCCACGGGTTCTCCTTCAGGTTGTTGGACAAATCAGCAAACGGCTGAGCACGATACGCAGTCAATGGAACAGCTTATCAAAAACTCATGTCAAGATGGGAAGCGGCTCATTGATCGCCATTCATTTTAATCGGTTGAACACGAGGAAAAACACGAATGGTTTGGAGGCGAAGAAGGCCACGCCTTGGGCGGGGCGCTAAACGCTGGAGACTCCCCGCCGCTTGCGGCTTCGCTCTTGGCGGCATGGGCCTCACTCCGGCCGTGCCGCGGCCTTGCCCGGCCTTGCCGTCACCGGGGTCAGGTCACCCTCAGCCGGGAGATTCGCAGCGGCACCATCGCCTGTCGCTTCTTCTTCCGCAGCGCCTTCGGGGCGTGTCTCATTGGGATCTCGATCGCGCATCTTCTCGATGTAACTGGCCAACGGATTCTTGGCGATGACCAGCCCGGCCAGCACATCGCCATTGCTCTGCATGTTATAGATCGCGTTGACGATGCTGCTGTAGGAAAGATCGAAGCCATCAAAGGGACGCTCAGCGGAATACTTGTGCCCCATCAGCACCGCCAGGTTGGCGACGGTCGGGGCGATTTTCTGGGCGGAGCCTTTGGGATTCAGCGGCGACTGATAGAAGACGCTCAGTTGTTCATTGGCCTCGCCGCCCTCGATGCGGAAACGGCCATCCCAGAGCGAGACGCTCATGTGATCCTTGAAGCCGGTGTTGGGGCCGAACACGACCAGCCGAGGCACATCGCGCTGGCTGACATAAATGAGCGGGTCCTTGGCCTGCACGACATCGATGAAGAACTTGAACTGATTGCGATCGCCCATGGGAATGCGATTCACGGAAGAATCGCCTTGCTGGGCCAGGGCTTCATAGGCGGCGATGCGGACGGTGCGATCAACATCATCGAGCAAACTGCGCAGCGCCAGCGTGGCGCGCGTCGAGCGAGGCAGACGAGCCAGCAGTTCGCTCGCCTTACGGCGGACGGGGGCATCAACATGCAGCGCCAGCTGCGCTAGTTCATTAGCAGCCAGTTCATCTTCGAGCCAGGCACCTGCTTCGAGAGCCGCCAGTCGAACCTCGGCAGAACTGTTCTGGTAATACTCGCGAATCACAGGCAAAGCGACCTTGCCCAGCGACTGCCAGCTATCGCTCACCGGCTGAGCCTGATCAGGACGAGCCACCAGCACTTCGCCAAGCTGACGGGCTTTGTCCGCTTCAAAGTCACCCGTACGGCGAAGGTACAGACGACTGATCAGGCGAAGCAGCTTGGTGGGGTCACCAGCAAAACGCGCAGGGACATTGATGCGCACCAGCATGTCGCTCTTGGCAATGGCGGTGTTGAAAAACTCGGTCGATTTCTCATGCGGAAAGCGTTCGTTGATGCGATCCGCAATCATGCGCGAGAAAACCCAACTGGGCTGATTCAGCGCCAGATCAATGGGGCGATCCTGCGTCACCGCGCCGCCAGCGAGCACGACGCCTTCGCGCTGGAAGGCGAAGCGTTCTTTTTCGGTGGACTGTTCATCGAACGGATTGATGAACACCGCGCCCTTGGCCTCGGCCAGTGCGCGGCGAAACTGCATCGAGGTATCCGCGCCGCCGACGGAAAGGTCCGCAGTCCAGAGTGTGCCATGTTCCAGGCTCTGCGTCTGGGTGCGCTCAAGAGCGGTGACGAGAATGGGGAAGTTGGTGCCTTTGGGTGAGCCGGGCGGGATGAGGCCTTCGATGCGAACGATGGCAGTGTCTTTGCTTTCGAGGACTTTGCGAGGCGAGAGATCTTCGGTGCCGAATTGGAAGGAGCCTAGACCTTTGCGGCGCATCTCGTTGATCATCCACTGGCGCAGGTAAGTGGGCACATCAGCCGAGCCGGTGCCGGTGCCAGGGGGAAGAACGACGAGGCCGTAACCGCTGACGAGAAGCGGTTCGAAAGCGCGAAGGTTGGCGAGGGAGCCGACGGTGCCGTAGAGATATTGCTCGCCGGTGTAGGTGGGCAGCGGCGGGGGCGTCATGACTTTCTTAGGCGGATCGGAGGCGCAGCTGGTGAGCGAAGCGATGAAGATCGCGCTCGCCAAGAGGCAGGACATAAGCGAAAAGCGGCAAGCGGTGATCCGCTCGCGCTGAAGTTCAGAGGGTTTTCTCATAGCTTCCACCAAGTCGGGAGGGACGAAACAGGGGGCGGAACCGATAGCCTATTGTGCCGATAAATAGCGGAAAAGTCAAGTGGTTATGCGAATTGCCTTCCTCATTACTTAATCGTCGCCAGATATTCCACCAGGTCGCGAAGCTCACGCTCCGTAAGCAGTTTCACGATGTTGTCGGGCATGGCTGAGAGTGCTTTGCGTTTGTCGGCGATGTTGCTCTTCTTCACCGTGACGCGCTTGTTCTCTGCGGTGACGATGATCAGTTCATCAGGCTTGTCCTCTTTGAGGATGCCGATGATGCGGTCGCCTTCGCTCGTCTCGATGTCGAAGGTGTCAAATCCCTGCGCGATTTTTCGGTTGGGGTAGAGCATCGATTCGAGAATATATTCGCGCCCTTGCTTGGCGATCTCCAACAGGTTCGGCCCAGCTTCGCCCACGCCATCCTTACCCACCATGTGACATCGATTGCATGACGCAGCGGCCTTCTCCCAGAAGATTTTCTTACCATCGGCTGCATCACCGCCGACAAGCAACTGCCTGACGCTGCGCAGGGGATCGTCCTTGGGCTGCGATGTTTCGTAGGCGGCGATCTTCAGTTTGATGCGCGGCGTAGCGCGAGCCTTGGCTGCATCGAGCAGTTCGAGTGACAGCTCCGGTTGCAGCTTGCCCGCCAGCAGTTTGTCGAACTGTTTTTCCAGCACCGCATCAGCGCCAGCTTGCTTCATATCTGACAGTGTGACGATGGCGCCTTGCTTCTCACTGACCTCGCCGGTGTCGAGTACTTTTTCCAATACATCAATCGCCTCAGCGGGTTTGAGCTTTGAAAGCCACTGCCGTGATTCCTTGCGAAGGTTCGCATCACTGGCGCCGAGCGTGGCGGTGACCGCTTCGCTCAGTGCAGGATCATTCATCGCGCCCAGAGCTTTGAGCGTGGCCATGCGAAGCCAGCCCGATTGCTTGTCATCTTTGGTGATCGACAGCAGCAGCGGAGCCGCAGCAGCCACGCGGTAATGCTCGATCACTTTGGCCGCTGCCTGGCGCACATTGGCCTGCGCACTGTTTGCCAGAATCTCCATCGCCGCTTTGCCTGCGACATCTTTCGCTTCATCCGCCGCTCGCGCCATCACCGGACGATGCGCACCCAGTACGCGATCGCGCTTCGATGTACCCGCCCAGTCCATCAGCGCATCGAGCGCTTCGCTACGCATCGAAGCGGGTGCATCCTCGCGCTTGGCGTAGCTCGCCAGCGTCTGTGCCTGTGCTACACCGCCCATCAGATAGTTCGCACTGATCGCACGGCGAAGCAGCGCCTCATCCTTGATCGCCGCCGTCGTACTGATCATCAGTGCAAGCTGAGGCAGAGCCTTATCAATAGGCTGATCGTGAATCGCCCGTGCCGCTTCGAGCACAAGCTGCGGATTACTATCCTGCAAGAACGCAGCCACATGCGGATCACCAAGTCTGCGAAGCGCGAGCAGAATGCCAAGGCGAGCGGAGTGATTTTCATCGCCCATTTTTGCGATCAGTGCTTGTGCATCATTCAGAGAAGACAGGCCGACCACCGCAGCCGTTCGCAGGAAAGGATCCTTGTCAGCGTTGGCGGCGAGCACCGGCAGAATCGCTGCCACTGCATCCGCGTGATCCTTCGTATCGCCCTTGGCCATGCTCTTGCCGTAGCTGGGCAGCGCCAAGGCGCGCACGCGATCGCTTGAGTCGTTGATGAGTTTAGAGAGCGCCGCCTTCCCGCGCGCCAGTCCCGGCAAATCAGAAAGCACTCTGGCAACTTGTGCGCGAACCTCCGCATCTTCATCACCTGCAAAGCCCGCGATCATGTCGGGGAGTTGATCGTTGTCTTTCGATCTGCGCGCCGCTTGCGCCAGGCCCCATATGCCGTGTAGTCGAGCGAGTTGATTTTCCTTTTGCTTCACTGCTTCGAGCAGGAAGTCATAAGAATTGCGCTCCGCCAGTGCGAACTGTGATTCCTGCCGAACCATGCGATTGGGATGTTTCAGGAGGCTGAGCAATTCCTCTTCGCTTCGCTTGGTGAAACCTTCCGCCAGCAGCTTTTTCGTTTGTGCAACGACATCATTCTTGATGCCTTCGCCCTGCGTCATGCGATAGATTCGGCCTTTACCCAATCCTTCCCATCCGTTGACCCAATCGGAAAAATAGAACGCACCATCAGGGCCAAAATCTGCATCGGTGACGAGCGTGCCCCAGATGAAATGCTTGAGATCATCGAGCGCGAACCCCGCGCCTTGCGACTTGAGTTTGAACGACCAGACGCCGCTGACATTGGGGCCGCCTTTGAAATCGCACATGAAGAATGTGCCGCGGTAGCTGTCGTCGAAACCGGTGCCAGGGTAGTAGGTGACACCGCTTGGGCCGTTGCCGATGTGTTTGATGGGCGGGACGATGTGAGCCGCGAACTCCGTCGGGCTCTTGGCCGCATCCCATTCATGCCACCAGCCTTCGCGATTCCAAGGCCCGCGATCGGAGAGGTACTGAAACGACATGTTCCAGCCGGTGTGTCCACCTTCGACGATATAAACCCAGCGAGCGCGGTCACCCGAATCGGAGTTGTTGTCACCGGTGAAGAGGTTGCCGTAGTCATCGAAGACCAGCTCCTGCGGATTGCGAAGGCCGGTGTGGACGACTTCGAGATGTGAGCCATCGGGTTCACAGCGGAAGACTGCGCCGCTGCCGGGGTCGTGCAGGAGTTTGCCTTCTTTGGTGGTGATGTGGTAGCCGCGATCGCCGATGGAAAAGTAGATGCGACCATCAGGCCCCATGACCAGGCCGTGCATGTCGTGACCGCGAAACGCAATGCGAACGCCGTAGCCTTCGCTGAGCGTTTTCGTTTCATCAGCGACGCCATCGTTGTTGTCATCGCGCAGCACATAAAGCTTGGGGATGCAGGTGTAGTAAATGTTGCCGCGCCATGCCAGGACACCTGCGCCGGTGCCATCGACCAGATCGTTGTACCCCGTAGAAAAGATCGTGGCTTTGTCTGCATACCCATTACCCTTGGTGTCTTCGAGCAGGCGAATGCGATCGTGATGTTTTGTCCACTGCTCGAGTTTTTCTTTGTGATGCTTGAGCATGAACGCTCTGCGATCCTCGACGGTCTGTGCCGCCAGATCATCATCGAGCCAGTACATGTGCCCGCGGTTATCCACGACGCCGCCCGCATCACCTTGCCTAAAAGTTTCAGCGACATAGATGCGACCCTTCTCATCAATACTGAACGCCACCGGGTTCGCCACATCAGGCTCAGCCGCCCAAAGATGGATCTCAAACCCCGCAGGCTTCACGATGGAAGCAATCGCCTTGACGCCTTCATCGGACTTGTCCGCGACCTTGGGGATGTAGGTCTGCTTCGCCTCATCGACGGCCAAGGCGAAGGGAATCGAGCACATCACCAGCAGCGTCAGCACAGCAGGAATATGGCGAAAAAGTTCCAGTTTTCGATTGAAAATCATTAGCTAAGAGTAGCGGAAGCGATGGCGATTGGAAAGCAAACATGCAGAATAAGC
>CAZYQL010000079.1:0-19444 GCA_964650055.1 uncultured Phycisphaeraceae bacterium
GCCATGTCGCAGCTCTTTGACAATCGCCCGCTTGATGCACCTGTCGCTTACGCCAAGGTGGCGCTCGAGCAAGGCATCGATCTTTCACCCGATGGTCTGACCTATGGTGTGCCTGCGGCGCTGAGCGATCTCATCATCGGCGAGCGCGTCAGCGTGCCTCTTGGTCGTGGCAACAAAGCAGTCTCCGGCTACGTCATGGCCATCAGCGACACGTGCGATCTGCCTAAAGAAAAACATCACCTCATCAAAGCGATCGTCGCACGTGATGACTCAGGCATCACACTCACACCGGACCTCGTCGAACTGGCCAAGTGGATGGCGGGGTATTACTGCTGCCCACTGGGAATGGTCTTCGCAACGATGCTGCCCGCAGCGGTCAAACATGGCACCGGCAGAGTCAAACGGGAGATGATCGGAATCGAAAAGAGTTTCGAGTTCAAGGTTCAAGGTTCAGAATTGAAGGACACGGAGATGGATACGGCCATCGCAACTGCTCCATCCAACAACTCAGAACTCAGAATTTTGAACTCGGAACTCCCCCCTGCGCCCAAACTCACCAAGCTGCAAAAATCGATCATCGAAGCTGCCATCAAGCAGCGCGATGCCGGGCACGACTTCACCGAGATTCGCGAACTGGCGGATATTGCCGGGGCCAAGACGATGTCACCCATTCGGCAGCTCATCGCCAAAGGCGTGTTCATCACACAAACGCAATCGGCGGTACGAGCGGCCGAGTCGCTGCCGATGGATGACAAGGATGGTCGCAACAGTGGTGCAGCAGGACTGGCGCTCACAGCTGATCAAGCCGCGGCGGTTAACGCCATCAGCTCGCGACTGAATCAAGGTTTCTCCGTCACGCTCCTGCACGGCGTCACCGGCAGCGGGAAGACCGAAGTCTATCTGAGCGCGATTGAGAGGATGCAAGTAAGTTCAAAGTTCAAAGTTCAAGGTTCAAAGTTGGGGAACACGAATGCATCGCAACCAGAGTCATCCGCATCAGCAACTTTGAACTTTGAACCCGGAACTTTGAACTCATCGTCTCCCGCCGCGCTGATTCTCGTTCCCGAGATCGCGCTGACGCCGCAGACTGTTTCGCGCTTTCAGCGTCGCTTTGGTCAGGTGGCCGTGCTGCATTCGGGACTCACCGCAGCGCAGCGACATGAGCAGTGGCGACGCATTCGCTCGGGTGATGTGCGAATTGTTGTCGGCGCTCGCTCTGCGATCTTCGCGCCGCTTGCGGGCATCGGCCTGATCGTCGTCGATGAGGAACACGAAGCGAGTTACAAGCAGGATCAGCTGCCGCGCTATCACGCCCGTGATGTCGCCATCAAGCGCGGCCAACTTCTATCCATTCCCGTTCTCCTGGGCTCCGCCACGCCAAGTCTGGAAAGTTATTACAACGCGGGAGGCGATCGAATAAGTTCAGAGTTCAAAGTTCAAAGTTCAAGGTCAAAAGGCACAGACGATGGGCAACATACAGTTCCGTTGCCTTCCAACTTAGAACTCAGAACTTTGAACTCGGAACTTCCCGCTTCCCGTCCCCGCTTTCATCTGCTTCGTCTTCCTACGCGTGTGCCGGGGCTGGCGCTGCCGAAGGTGGAGATTGTCGATCTTTCGGAGGAACGGAAAAAGCGATACGAATACACGGGAAAAGCAGGTATTCATCTGGTGAGCATTCGCCTGGAAGCCGCGATCAAACGCACCATGGATGCCAAGCAGCAGACGTTGCTCCTGCTCAACCGCCGAGGCTACGCCAACTACATTGCCTGTCCCGATCACAAATGCGGCTGGCTGCTCAAGTGTGACTACTGCGATGTCACGATGGTCTTTCATAAGGATGGCAAGCTGCCCGCCGGCGGCTATGTTCACTGCCATCACTGCACCGCGAAACAGATGCTGCCATCGACTTGTCCGCTGTGCAATAAAAAGGTCACGGTCTTTGGCCTAGGTACGCAGCGTGTTGAAGAGGAGCTGCTGCGAAAATTTCCGAGCATTCGCATGATCCGCATGGATTCCGATTCGATGCAGACCGGCAAGGACTATGCAGAATCACTCGATCAGTTTCGCGCGGGACTCGTCGATGTGCTTGTGGGCACGCAGATGATCGCCAAGGGCCTGGATTTTCCCAACGTGCAACTCGTGGGCGTGATCAGCGCGGACACATCGCTGCACATGCCTGACTTTCGCGCTGCGGAGAGGACGTTTCAGCTTATCGCACAGGTCGCCGGGCGCGCTGGAAGAGGCAGCGATCCCGGCACCGTCATCGTGCAGACCTTCAATCCGTTGGACCCGGCCATCACGCTCGCCAGTCATCACGATTTCGATACGTTCGCTCATGATGAACTGAAACTGCGCAGCGCCATGGGATTGCCGCCGGTCTCGCGCATGGCGCGGATCGTGGTGCGCGACAAGGATCATCTCGACTGCGTCGAATACGCCAAGCAACTGGCGAATCACTTAAATGAAACCAATGAACAGATGAAACTAGGCGTGCGCATTCGCGGGCCGGCAGCCTGCCCCATTTCGCGCATCGCTGAGTTCTACCGCTTGCAGATCGAACTCATCGGCAAAGACGCGGCGACACTGCAAAAGCTGATGACCGCTTTGCGAAACGCACGGCTACTCAAGAGCGACAACCACGTGGCCATCGATGTTGATCCGGTCTCGCTGATGTGATGCAATCTGCGTAGGGTGGGCATCGCCCACCACGCCTTGATGCTGGACCCAAAACGTGGTGGGCGGTGCCCACCCTACGAACCCAGCGTAGAATCAGCGACGCTACCTTCGCCCACTTTCTCAGGATGAGTATTATGTCGCTCCTCAATCTCATCAACCCGCTCATCGTCAAGTCTGCCCGCGAGCGCCTTCGGCCACGCAACGCCATCTCGTGGGGACTGGTCGTGGTCGTCGTCACCGGCTTCGTCTATTTCATCTGTTACAACGTCGCTGGTGTACAGGCGGATCTCAAACACGAACAGGCTGCCAAGTTCGCGCTCGTCTCCATCCTTGTCATGCAAGGCATCATCCTCATGCTCATGGGCACCGGTTCAGTCGCCATCGGCATCGCCCAGGAACGGATGAACGGCGTCCTCGATTACCAGCGCATGACGCCCATGAGTCCGACCAGCAAAATCCTGGGCTATCTCATCGGCCTACCTATCCGCGAATATTTTCTGTTTAGTTTGACGCTCCCCTTCGTTGCTTATGCAGCTGTGCAATCGGGCATCAAGATCAGCAACCTCATTCATCTCTATGTCGTCGGCTTCGTCTCCGTCTGGCTCTACCACATGACCGGCCTGGTGGCAGGCATCGTCTCACCCAAGCCCTGGCGCGCAGGCGTCGCCACGCAGGGCATGGTGCTGCTGATGTATTTCGTGATGCCCGCGCTGGCCAGCCTGGGCTTCACCTTCTTCCTCTACCTCACGCCTCGTCCCGTCTTCGCCAGGCTCGCTTACGAAGAACTCGCACTCGATGATCTACGCGGCGTCATCGATCCCACCGACCTGCAAACCACCGTGCAGTTTTTCAACTTCAACATCAACCCCAGCGTTTTCACCCTATGTTTGCAGGGGTTTCTCATTCTCTCGCTCTTCACCATCGTCTATCGCAAATGGCGTGAAGAATCGCAGCATCCTTTTTCCAAGCTCTATGCGGTCATCGTTTTTCTGGTCACGCAGGTCATGCTGCTGGGCAGTCTCTGGCCGAGGCTGACCAATTCTGAAATGATCGACAACATCACCGAGCGCGTGCACCGCATGCGGCTGTTCGACCTTCGCCGTGTGGACACCGGCGGCGCGGTGATCTTCGAGCTGCTCTATGTTTTCTTCTTCGTCTCACTGGCCATGTCGCTGCTGCTCATCGGCCTGATAACGCCCACGTCATACACCTTCGCCAAAGGTCTTCGCCGGGCTAAAAAACTGAATCACCCGCGCGTCTCCATCTTCGGCGATGCCGCATCAGCTTTGCCCTTTGGCATCATCTTCATCGTGCTCACCTGCGTGAGCTACGCCCTGCTCGTCGGCCTGGCGATTCAAAGCGGCTTCTTCTTTCGGCATACGCCCAGCGCGCTCTCGCTTGTGCTACCGCCGGTGCTCTTTGCGGCGCTGGTCATGATGATGCAATCGCTCTGTCATCGCTTTGGCCTGCGCGGCATGCTCATGGCAATGTTCGTCCTATGGGTCGTGCCTTTTCTCACCTTCGTGCTCATGGCCTCAGGCAACGCCCCGCGACTGGTGACCGAATACGTCGGAGTGCCGATGCCATTTAATGCGTTCTTCTACACGCTTGCCAATCTCTTCCACGTGACTGATGGCAACATCAAAGGCACCGCCCTGGAAAACACCGGCAAGCTCACGCTCTTCGCCCTCGTCCTCAACGGCGGACTCGCGGTCATAGCGGTGTCACTGATGTTCAAACAGCAATCAGACATTCGCACGATTGAAGCAGGGCCGCCGCCTAGCGCGCCGATTTTGCCATAGCGTTATGCGAAAGACAGAGCGAAGCCGCAAGCGGCGAAAGCCGGTGCCATCACGTTTAGCGCCCCGCCGATGGCGTGGCTTCCTTGCCTAGGGCATCCGCAATATTCGCTTCAAAACAAGCTGTATCGCTGCGCCAATGGCAGCACCTTCGCGGGTTCGCAGGTCAGATGTTCACCATCGGCCAGCACCTTGTAATTCTCCGCGTTCACTTCAATCTTGGGTGTGGCATCGTTGAGTTTCATGTCCTTCTTGCCAATCGTCCGGCAGCCCTTGACCGCTTCGATCTGTTTCCGCAAACCGTAGCTCGCAGGTTTGCCCGCAGCGACAGCGGCCTGACTGACAAAGGCGACCGATGTGGATGCGGAAGCGCGACCGAAGCCGCCGAACATGGGACGCATGTACACCGGCTGCGGCGTAGGAATGGACGCATTGGGATCGCCCATCTGCGCCCACGCGATGAAGCCGCCCTTGATCACCAGTTCGGGCTTACTGCCAAAGAGCGCGGGTTTCCACAGCACAAGGTCGGCGAGCTTGCCCACTTCGATGGAGCCGATGACATGCGACATGCCGTGCGCGATCGCGGGATTGATCGTGTACTTGGCGACGTACCGCTTGATGCGGAAATTGTCGCTGCCTGTTTTGTCGGGCGAGAGTGAGCCGCGCTGCTTGCGCATCTTGTCTGCCGTCTGCCAGGTGCGCGTGATCACTTCACCCACCCGGCCCATCGCCTGCGAGTCAGAACTGATGATGCTGAAGGCACCCAGGTCCTGCAAAATGTCTTCCGCTGCAATCGTCTCGCCGCGAATGCGACTCTCCGCAAAGGCCACATCTTCGGGCAAACTTTTATCCAGATGATGACAGACCATCAGCATGTCCAGATGTTCATCGAGTGTGTTGATGGTGTACGGCCGCGTGGGATTCGTGGAACTAGGCAGCACATTGGGCTCGCCGCAAACACGAATGATGTCCGGTGCATGGCCACCGCCTGCGCCTTCGGTGTGGTAGGTGTGAATGGTGCGGCCTTTGAACGCGGCGATGCTCGCTTCGACGAAGCCGGACTCGTTGAGCGTGTCGGTGTGAATGGCGACTTGAATGTCATGATCATCGGCGACGCTCAGGCAACTGTTGATTGCAGCAGGTGTGGTGCCCCAGTCTTCGTGCAGCTTCAATCCGACAGCGCCAGCTTCGATTTGTTCGGTGAGGCCTTGCGGTTTGGCGCTGTTGCCTTTGCCCAGAAAACCGAAATTCATCGGCAGATCATCGACCGCTTCAAGCATGGCGCGGATGTAGAACTCGCCGGGCGTGCAGGTGGTGGCGCAGGTGCCGGTGGCTGGGCCGGTGCCGCCGCCGACGAATGTGGTGATGCCCGAGGCGAGTGCTTCGTGCACCTGCTGCGGACAGATGAAGTGGATGTGAGCATCGAAGCCGCCAGCGGTGAGAATATGCTTTTCGCCAGCGATGACTTCGGTGGTGACGCCGACGATCATGTTGGGCGAAACATCCGCCATCACATCAGGATTGCCTGCTTTGCCGATGCCAGCGATGCGGCCGTTCTTGATGCCGACGTCTGCTTTGTAGATGCCGGTGTAATCGACGATGAGGGCGTTGGTGATGACGCAGTCGAGCGCGTCCTTTTGCGGCACACCGGTGGCTTGTCCCATGCCATCGCGCAGGACTTTGCCGCCGCCGAATTTGCACTCATCGCCGTAGTGGGTCAGATCGCGTTCGACTTCGAGAATGAGCGCGGTGTCGCCGAGGCGAAGACGATCACCAGTGGTGGGACCGAACATCTCGGCGTAAGCACGGCGTGGCATTTTGTAAGGCATGGAATAAGTTCCGAGTTCAATGTTCTGAGTTCAAAGTTCAAAGTTCAAAGTTCAGAGTTCAAAGTTCAAGGTTGATGGCTTACAACTTTGAACTTTGAATCTTGAACTTTGAACTTAATGCTTGATCGATTCAAAGCCCTGCGCTTCTACGCGCTTCATCGTTGCCTTGAGGTTTTCTGCGGTGACTGCGCCGTCGGCCAGATCGTTACCGCCACGGATGACGCGAGCGCCGGCGATTTCGACGAGCGTGACAGTTTTCGTTTCACCGGGTTCAAAGCGCACAGCCGTACCCGCAGGAATATCGAGGCGCTTGCCATAGGATGCGGCGCGATCGAAGCTGAGCATCGCATTGGTTTCGATGAAGTGATAATGGCTGCCCACCTGCACGGGACGATCGCCCAGATTGGTCACGGCGATGTGTGCGGTCTTGCGGTTGGCGTTGAGTGTGATCGCTTCGCCGCGCGGTTCGCACTCGCCGGGGATTATCGCGCCGATTTCTTCATCCGCCTTGCTGGGCGTGTCAAAGAGTTTCAGATTCGGCACAGGCAGAAAGCTGCCATAGAGCGCCAGCGCAAGATCGCCATCGAGCGCGCTGATGGGGTGGTGCACCGTGACAAGCTTGGTGCCATCGGGAAAAGTACCTTCGACCTGCACTTCGTGAATGATTTCAGCGATGCCGACCATCACTTGCCTGCGACCGAGGAACTGCCGACCAAGGGACATGAGCTCGGCCACGCTCTTGCCATCGCGAATGAACTCGAGCGTCTGCGTGGCGATGAGCGCGATCGCTTCGGGGTAGTTGAGTTTCACACCGCGAGCCAGTCGTTTCTGAGCGAGGAAGCCGGCGTTATGCAGGAGCAGCTTGTCGATGTCGCGTGGGCTTAGGTGCATGTTCGATTTCCAGAGTTAGCCGCGAAGAGTCGCAAAAGGCGCAAAAAGGAAAAGGCAGGAGAAGAAAATAATATGGGTGTTACCGCGTGTCATCATCAACTGTTGCGGCCACCTAATCAACTCACATGCCGCTGCATGTTTTGCGATTTTTGCGCCTTCTTGCGGCCATCGGCTCTTCACCATTTTCTACCCCAAGGATCATCGCCCAGTTGAGATGCGATGGGCGAGAGCATCTTGCGCAGCCAATGGGCGACCAGTTCCGTTGTCGTGCCCACTGCTCGCAGCAGCACCCCGCCGCCGGGCAGTTCACTGGCGCTTTGAATCAGTGGCAGCCGTTTGCCCAGTGCAGTTTCACCGACAGTTGTCAGCGCCTCTAAAGCGAGGCTCGCCACGCGTGGCCCAACCAGCGCGACGGTTGCCATGCAGTGATACCGACCCATGCGATGCATCGCTGCGATGGGGCCATCATGCGGATCAAGCAGCAGAGCCTCGTGCACGAGCAGCTTGCCATTGACGATAATTTCCAGCTTGCTCTGATATTTGCGAAAGGCCCACATTTCACCTCGCGCAGCGCGGCCGCTGGTGAACCAGTCAATACTCAGTAGCGACGCCTTCGCGCTGAGCTCAACGCGCTGCGTCTGTTCGTAAATCGCGTCGGCGAAACATGTGATCGGATCAGGGCTAAGCACGAGCAGCGCATCATCACCCACGTTTGCGGTGAGCCTCTGCGCAGAGGCGCGGCCGCCTTTGCAGGAATAGATTTTCGTCGAGGCCTGCGTGCCGATCATGGCGGCAGCACCGGGATTGATGTTGATATCGAGATCGACCTCATCACCTTCAACGAGGCCGCCGCCGTAGGTGGAGCTGAATATCCAAGCTGCCTCGCAGTGATGCCGAGGCACGAGAAGCTTGAGGGGGCTGGTGGCGCTGAGGCGTGTGACACTGGAGCGAGATGCGATCAGATCGACGGTGATAGAGCCGGTGCCAGCGCGGGTGTGCGTGACTGCCTTCACATCGCGGAGCGATGTATCAGATTGGAACACAAGCTCAGACACAGGCGAGATGGTAGCAACCGCCTGCATGTCAGAGCACGCCGATCATCATGAGCAATCCGGCGGCAGCGACGGTGGAGCCGATGATTCGCACAGCAAGTTCGCTGGCTTTTGCTTTGAGCATGGAGCCGAGCATGACACCGATGATGTGCAGGAGAATGGTGGCAAGTAGTGCACCAATGGCGAAGAGCAGTGGGGAAGCTTCGCCGGTTTCCTGGCCGTGAGCTGCGCCGTGGAAGAAGGCGAACGCTGCGGTGATGACGATGCCCGCAGACATGGGCAGCTTAGCCGCACAAGCAACCAGCAAACCAACGACGAGCAGTGACGCGACAATCACCGGCTCCACCAGCGGCAGATTCAACCCATACATCGAAGCCACAGCGCCCACCAGCATCACGCTCACAAACGTGACCGGCAGCATCACCACCGATGGGCCACCCAACTGCGACGCCCACAAACCAATGGCGAGCATCGCGATCAGATGATCGAGGCCGGTGAGCGGATGCGCAAAGCCCGCCGCCAATCCACCATCGCCATGATCATGCCCCGCGTGCGCCATCGCTAAACGAGGCAGCACGAGCATCACCATCATGACGAAACTTGATACCAATCCATGTCGCATGAAAACTCTCCATGTCTATCTATAGGATCGCCGCACTCCCTCACACACTCAGATGGCGGGCCACAATATCATCAGTAAGTTCGCTGGGCACACCGCTGGCGATGACCTGGCCACGGTTCATGATGTGGTACGTGTGGCCGAACTCGCGCACAAAATCTAAATACTGCTCCACCAGCACGACTGCCATCTTCATCTCGACGACGAGCTTGCGCAGCACGGTGCCGATGAGTTGAATGATGTTGGGCTGAATGCCTTCGGTCGGCTCATCGAGCAGCAGCACTTTAGGTTTGCCCACCAAGGCGCGGGCGATGGCGAGCTGTTGCTGTTGACCGCCCGAGAGGTCGCCGCCCATGCGGTGGGACATCGTTTTGAGAACGGGGAAAAAGTCGAACACCATCTCGGGAATCACCTTCGACCGGTCAGGCCTTGCTTCCAAACCGACGCGAAGGTTTTCCATCACGGTGAGTTTCGGAAAGATGTGTCTGCCTTGCGCGACCAGTGCGATACCGCTGCGAGCACGACGATTCGAAGGCAGCGCGGTGAGATCCTCGCTATCGATCTTCACACGCCCCGCAGTGGTCTTGAGGCTGCCGATGATCGACTTCATGAGCGTCGTCTTGCCCACGCCGTTACGCCCCATGACACAGGTGATCTGCCCCGGCTGTGCGGTCAGACTCACTTCGTGAAGCACCTTCACGTTGCCATAGGAGGTGCAGAGTTTTTCGACGGTAAGCATGGGGATAAGTTCCCAGTTCAAAGTTACGAGTTCAAGGTTCAAAGTTAAGAGTTCTATAAAGTCCACGCCTTCAACTTTGAACCTTGAACCTTGAACCGCGTTTTACCTGCCCAGATACGCTTCAATCACGTCCTCATTCGCCTGCACATCATCCATCTTGCCGTCGGCGAGCACCTGGCCTTCGTTGAGTACGGTGACCCAGGCGCCGAGTCTGCGCACGAAGTCCATGTCGTGTTCGATGACGATGATGGTGTGATCGTCTTTCAGTTCGAGCAGAAGTTCAGCGGTCAGACCCGTTTCAGAATCCGTGAGGCCGGCAGCAGGTTCATCTACCAAGAGCAAGCGAGGCCCAGCGAGAATGAGCATGCTGATTTCCAACCACTGACGCTGGCCGTGACTCAGGTACTTGGCCTGCTCGAAGCGCGAATCGAACAGCCTCACGCGGCGAAGCAGCGCATCGATCTTGGCCCGCTCATCGTGCGTCTCTCTGGTAAACAGATTCTTCCACACGCGCTTGGTCTGCGGCAGCGCGAGGTTCATGTTTTCATAAACCGTCAGGCTGTCGAAAACTGTGGGCGTCTGAAACTTTCGACCAACTCCCATCAGCGCGATCTCCGAATCCTGAAGCTGCGTGATATCGGTGCCATCGAGAAAAACCTGGCCGGTGGTCGGCTGCGTCTTGCCGCTGATCACATCGCAGAGCGTGGTCTTGCCTGCGCCATTGGGGCCGATGACCACGCGTAGTTCGTTGTGATAAACGCCCCAGTTTTTGATGTCGAGCGCCTTGAAACCATCGAAGACGGCAGTGACATCGCGCAGATATACCATGAACTGAAACTCGGCATCGGTCGCTTGATACAGCCGAGGCTCGAGCATTTTGGTGGCGCGCTCTTCGGGGGAAATCATCGTCTTCATGCTTTGGCTCCTTCGGTCGCCAGCATGGATTCATCGGTTGATGTTGGGGTTGCAACGGCGTGCATCCTTCGCTGCATCGCACTCATCCACTGGTGATGGGCGACGCAAAGCGCGAGCACGAGCAGGAGCAGCCAGTAGCTCCATTGCAATCCGCCCACCACATGCGTCAAGACGCTGGGCATCAGGCCAAGGCCTTCGAAGAAAATGAATGTGACCAGTGCGAACAGCGGCGCACCCGCGATGATCGCCTTCCTGAATCCTGCGCCACTGACGACGGCCTGCTCCACGCGATCCCAGAATGAAACCAGACCATCGGGCATGAAGAGGACGACTGCGAGGAACATGCCGCCTTGCACGAAGGGCCAGAAGGTTGGGAGCGATGAGGTGAGAATTGATTGCGAGTAGAGCACGATCATCGAGCCGAGGATCGCGCCCCATAGGCGACCGCGGCCGCCCAGCGCCACCCAGATGACCATCATGATCGAGTCTTCAACGCGCATGATGTTGGGCGTGATGATGGCGTTCTGCGGGGCATAGAGCATGCCGCCCACCGCAGCGAAGACAGCGGCGGCGGCGAAAGCGAACACTTTGAAAAGATCAGGGCGATAGCCTGAGAAAAGCAGACGCGATTCGTTATCGCGCACGGCCACCAGCACACGGCCAAGGCGCGAGCGCGTGATCCAGCGAGCGAGTAGATAGATGCCCAGCAGCACGAAGCAGGTGAGAACATAAAGCCCGAGAATCCAGCCATGTTCCTGATTCAGCGCTTTGCTGAAATTGGTCAGGCCGTTGGTGCCACCCATGAGCATTTCATTGCGGCAGAGCATGAGGAACGCGCCCCAAGCTACGGCCTGCGTGATGATCGAAAAGTAAACACCTTTCACACGACTGCGGAAGATGAAAAACGCCACCGTCGAAGCGACAAACGCCGGGAGCAGAATCGCAACAGCCAGTGCGAAAATCGGCGAAGAGAACGGCTTCCAGAACCAAGGCAGCGTGGTGCTGTCGGGGTTGGCGAAGAAGAGGAACTGCGGCATGTTGCCGTATTCCTGCCGCACATCGCCGCCACCTTCGGGCAATGCGAGGAACATCGCACAGGCATAGCCGCCGATGCAGAAGAAGACCGCCTGACAGAGCGAGAGGATGCCGGTGTATCCCCATGCCAGATCGATGCCCACGGCGGCAATGGCGAAGCAGAGATAGCGGCCAAGCTTGTTGAGATTGTGATTCTCGACGATGCCTGTGGCGCTGAAGATTGGAATGAGTACGAAGAAAATCGAAAGGATCAGCACCATCATCGCGCGGCGAAGCTTGCGCACCTTTGGATCAATCGCACGGGTGTTTTCAAGCGTCAAGGTTGTCGGTGCAGTTACGGACATTGTGAACTCATTTGTAGGGTGGGCATCGCCCACCTTCCGACGAAATTTGCGAATTCAAAAGGTGGGCAGTGCCCACCCTACGCTCAATTTTCCGCGAGCCTTCCCTTCGCGGGGAACAGGCCCGAAGGGCGCCACTGGAGGATGACAATGATCAGAAGCAGGATGATGATCTTTGTGTAGATGACTGAGCCGGTGCCGGGGATGATGGGCTCGAGATATTTGCTGATGAAGCCGATGCCCAGGCCGGAGATGATGGTGCCGACGAGTTTGCCTACGCCGCCGACGACGACGACCATGAAACTCTCGACGATGTAGCCTTGGCCCATCTGCGGGTTGATCTTGTCAAAGAGCGGGACTGCAACACCAGCGAGTCCGGCAAGCCCAGCGCCTAAGCCGAAGGTGAGGCCATCGATACGCCGTGTAGGTACACCGAGGCACGAAGCCATCGGGCGGTTCTGCGTGGTAGCGCGAAGAAGCAAGCCGAGTTTGGTTTTGCCGATGATGAAATAGACGGCAAAGACACAGACGAAACAGAAGACGATGATGAAGAGGCGATTCAGTGGTAACACAAAATCGGGGGCGATCTCCCAGCCGCCGACAAGCCAGCTTGGCGGGGTGAGGGAATTGGTGTCGCCGAACATGGCGCGGGCGGTCTGGATGAGAATCAGACTGATGCCCCAGGTGGCGAGGAGCGTTTCCAGTGGACGGCCGTAGAGACGGCGAATGACGAGCATTTCGCACATGTAGCCGACGAAACCGGCAACAAGAAATGCGGCGGGCAGCGCTGCGATGAAGTAGTAATCGAACATCGACTCGGGCATGTTCTTCTTGAAGAATTCGCAGACGTAAAGCGCGGTGAAAGCACCGACCATCATGAACTCGCCATGGGCCATATTGATGACGCCCATGACGCCGAAGATGATCGCCAGACCCAGCGCGAGAAGGATGAGGATCGAACCTTGCGAAAGGCCCGCGAAGGTGTTCTGTGCCCAGCGAACTTTGGTCTGATAGCTCGCCTGAGCAGCGATGACTTCATCAATGGCGGCGAGTAGCGTTTCGTCTTTGGCTTCGACGGCTTGCTCGCGCGCTTTGCTGAGCGTTGAGGATGATCGGCTGGTGGCAACTTCCAGAAGCTTCTTCGCTGCGGCGAGTTTGACCTGTGCATCTTCACCATGCAACAGCTCGATGCGAGCGATGGTCTCTTCCAGAACCGCGAGCATCGAGCCATCAGGCTTCTTGGCGAGTTGTTTTTTTAGGGCGGGCAATACAGAGGCATCACCGCGATCGCCGACGTCGATGATCGCCTGCTTACGCGTGTCCGGATCAGGATGCGCCAGTGACAGTGCTGCGACCAGATCGCCAATGGCGCGGCGTTCCAGACGATGCGCCTTCCAAGGATCCTCGGGCAATGAAGCCTTCATCATCGGCTTGCCATCGCTGCTCAGAATCGGTTCGAGCGTGAAGGCGTCGACCACCGGAAATAGTTTCTCGTCGCTGCCCGGAACTTCGACTGAGAACTGATAGATGACGATCTTGCCTTCGCGCTCTTCGAGCATGCCTGCGGAAAACGCTTCCAGCAGCGGCACAAGGCGACCATCGCCGTGGTCCGCCATGATCTGATAGAGAGCGGTGCGCTCATCGCGAGATGCGGCCTTAAGTTTTTTGACTGCCTCGATCACTTCAACTGGCAGCGGCTCCGCAGCGGAGAGTGGCCCGCTGAAACAGAGGCAGAGAATCAGCACCAGGCTCGCGATACGTCGCATGAATCCGCTTTCGTTTGACAGTAGTTCTGAGTTCTACGTTCTGAGTTCAAAGTTTCAATGCAGAGTTTGCTGCTGCAGTGGCCGCAACCCGGAACTCAGAACATTGAACTCAGAACTCCTTCTTTGAAACCCCACGCGAAGTTTTCACTTCGCGTGGAGAGAAGAGACGGCAGCGGAGGGGTAGTGCCGCTGCCGACCCGCAAGACGGTTGCCCGCCTTATTGCTTCATTTACTTCTTCAGGTAGCTGCTGAAGGATTCGGGCTCGACTAGACCCTTGGTCTTGGTCAGGATGTCGAACTGGCCATCCGCACGAATCTCACCGATGTACACCGGCTTGAAGGTGTGGTGGTTCTTGGCATGCATTTTCTTCTTGCCACCGGGTGCATCGAACTCGAGGCCGAGCACCATGGGCACAACCTTGTCCACATCAAAGCTCTTGGCTTTTTCCACGGCAGCCTTCCACACGTAAACACCAAAGTAAGCCGCTTCGATCGGATCATCGGTGACGCGCTTGTCGCCGCCGGGCAGACCCTTGGCTTTGCAGTACGCCTTGAACTTGGCGACGAATTCTTTGTTCTCGGGGCTGTCGATGGACTGGAAGTAGTTCCAGGCAGCGAGGTGACCCACGAGTTTTTCAGTTTCCATGGCGCGGAGTTCATCTTCAGCAACGGAGAAGGCCATGATCGGGCAAGTGTCAGCCTTGAGGCCCTGGTTGGCGAATTCCTTGTAGAAGGGAACGTTCGAGTCGCCGTTGATGGTGGAGAGGACGCAAGCGTCGCCATCTTTTCCAAAGGCCTTGATCTTGCCGACGATGGTCTGATAGTCGCTGTGGCCAAAGGGTGTGTATTCTTCGACGATGTTGGCTTCGGGCACGCCGACGGAGAGCAGGTAGGCGCGGAGCACTTTGTTAGCGGTGCGGGGGAAGACGTAATCGGTACCCAGAAGATAGAACTTCTTCTTGGCGCCGCCGTCTTCGCTCATCATGAACTGAGCAGCGGGGATGAGCTGCTGGTTGGGCGAAGCACCGGTGTAGAAGATGTTGGGGCTTTCCTCTTCACCTTCGTACTGCACGGGGTAGAAGAGCAGGCCTTTGTTGGCTTCGTACACGGGCAGCACGCTCTTACGGCTGACCGAGGTCCAGCAGCCGAAGGTGACCGCGACCTTTTCCTTAAGCAGGAGTTCTTTCGCTTTTTCAGCGAACAGATCCCAGTTGGAAGCAGGATCGACGATGACGGGGACGATCTTCTTTCCCAGGACGCCACCCTTGGCGTTGATTTCATCGACAGCCATCAGGACAACATCGCGCAGTGATGTTTCGGAGATGGCCATGGTGCCGGTGAGTGAGTGAAGGATGCCGATTTTGACTTCATCATCGGCGGCTTGTGCGGTTGTTGCAAAGCTCGCGATCATGACGGAGGCGACGAGGCACAGTGCAGTGAACAGTTGTTTGATTTTTCCCATGGATGCGGAACTCGCTTTCTTCTCGCGTGAGTGAGGGGGCAGGGACAGTTGCAGTTGCAGTTGCAGTGGCAGTGGCAGAAGCTTGAAGTTTTGTGATTTGACGTTTGTGAAAAAGACCCCGCATCGCATCAAGCGATGCGGGGCGCTTTCAGGAGGCAGGGGGAATTAGAAGGCCACGCTGAAGCCGACCTTGCCAACGAGGAAGTCGTTGTCAGGGTTGACGGCGACAGGGATGGTGGCCGTGTCGGTGTGGTAGTAGGTGAGGGAGATGCCAACGGTCCAGGCACCGTACTTGGCGGGGATAAACTTAAGGGGCACTGAGGCTGCAACGCCGACGGAGACGTAGGCGAAAGCGATACTTTCCTGGCTTGAGCCGTAGAAGTCATCATCGCCAAAGCCGATGTTGATGGGGAAGCTCAGATTGACATCGAAAGCCTCAGACTCGTAGACGGTGAAGCCAGGGGTCAGCGAGAGGACGAAGGCCCAGCCGCTGTCCTTGATAGCGCCGCCGCCCAGTTCGCCACCACTCATGAGTTTGTGAGCAGTGAACTTGGGAGCCATGGCGAAAGCACCGAGCAACTCGCTGTCGTCATAAGCGACTGAAAAGTCGATCACCTTTTCCACATCGCCCGCGTACATCCAGTCCTGATAGACGATGCCGAAGGTGAATTTGTCAACGGGAACAAAGACGCCGAAGTAGATATCGACTTCCTGGAGGTTGCCACCGATGGCGCTGGTGGTGTTGCTGTTGACGTCCCACCAGGTGCCTGCGACGACCTTGAACAGGTCGAAATCGATGCCGATTTCAGCGTAGGGGTTGAAAGTGGCATCTTCACCGAAGTCGTTGCCTGCACCCCAGACGTCATAGCCCCAGGAAATGAAGTGGGTGGTGTAATCCGCACCGAACAGGCCGGTAATCTTGGGGCCTTCGTCGGCCGCCGCTTCCTCAGCGCGAACCTGCGTGCTCAGGCCAAGGCTCGGAGCGAGCATCGCACCAGCGAGAAACAGCGAACTCAACACCTTGTGACTCTTCTTCATGAACAGGTCCTTTCGTAAATGAAACCTATAAGAGAGAGTCAGGAACTGACGGCTTCGCACATCGCGATTGGAAAACCCACACGTCAAGCCCTCGACTCGATTCGGATCAATAACACCGGGTGGCCTGCCCGACGACTGACCGCCACCTAGCATCCGCAAGGTTTGTGCCACGTCAGAAATGGACCCTGCCGCGCCGTTAATCATCCAAGGTGATGAAAATGACGATCTAACGCGTTTCTTGCAGTATCAGCCTCAAAACGAGCATCGACAGCCCTAAGTACACGACTGGCACAATCGGAATAAATGCGCCACGGATCGCCCAATGAGCAGCATTGATCGCAGTGACACTGCGCGCTCCCTGCGCACTGGAGCCGCCAGCGCGCAGGGAGTGAGCGGTGCTAGGTCAATGATGAATTGACAGGCCGTATGAGCTGGAAGCTGAAAAAGAGATGCCGCCAGAACTGTTAAAAGGGAGCACTGCGGCACAGCCAAACCGGTACTACGGGCAACGTACCGGCCCACGAGAATCTCAGTGCCCCAGACGCAGCCGCGCAATCACGTACTGGGATGATGAGCGTTGCATCTTCCATCAAATGACAACGCCCCGCACGTTGGTGCAGGGCGTTGCAATGAGGTCTGGCGTAAGGTTTTCAGCCTGGGGCTTTCAACCTGAGTCTCAAATTACTTGGGGTCTTTTTTCTTCTTGTCGCCTTCCTGCTTGCCATCGGCTTTCATCTTGGCGAGCTTTTCTTTCTGAGCATCGGTGAGCACCTCGGCGATTTTTTCACTGGTCTCTTTGGCGATGGTCTTCTTGGCGTTCTTGTCGTCGCCAGCATTCTTCATCGCAGCCTTGGCGCCGTCCTGAATCTCCTTGATCTTCACGCTCTGCTCAGCGGTCAGGTCGAGCTTGGCGTACACGCCTTCAACCTTCGCGCCCTTTTCCTTCTTGCCCTCTGCGGCCATCGCAAACGAGGCTGACAGCATAGCTACCAACACGAGTGTCACGATCGATGCAGTCTTCATGGGGAACCTTTTTCTAGCAGGCCCATTCTGGGCCGATATACAAGCTTTACGCTTGGCGTGAACGTCACGCGCAGCGATTGCTTTTTTGGGATGAAAGAGAACCACCGTGCGTCGATGAGTGTTGCCACCTAGGACTCACAAATCTTCCAGCGCTGCCAATCCCGCGTCTATTGCTCCCATTATTGGACGCCAAACCGGGCTGGTTACAAGCGAGGCTGCCAATACTGACGAATCCCCACAATCACTGAAAACCATCCCGCACTGCCCCGATATGATGTCCCCTTCCAACTCAGGCACACCGGATATCAGCCATCAGTCACGACACCCCCCCATCCCCGCATCAGTCGCTGAGCCAGATCAAATCACTCCTGGCAGCCTACAGCCTGCACCCCCGGCATCGCTTCGGGCAGAATTTCCTGCACGATGGCGACAAGATGGCGAAGATCATCGCAGCCGCTGACCTCTCGCCGGGCGATCTTGTTCTTGAAGTTGGGCCAGGTACCGGGGCTCTTTCGGTGCGACTGCTTGCTGCCGGGGCAAAGCTCGTGGCGGTGGAGATTGATCGCGACTTGGAGCCGATCCTGCGCTCGCAGCTTGAGATTGAAGGGGCAGGGGCAGGAGCAGGAGCAGTACAGGCCACTAACAATCGCGATCGTGTTCGTTTGTGCATTGCCGATGTCCTTGATGGTAAACACACGCTCAATCCTGTTGTTCATGCCTCACTGAGCGAACTGGCTGACCATGCTTCGCCGAGTTTCAAGCTGGTGGCGAACCTTCCTTATAATGTTGCCTCTCCGCTGATCGCCAATCTGCTGCTGGCACCTTACGAATCACCAGATGCGGCTCTACCTCGCATGTCACTGGCGATTGTGCTGATTCAGCGCGAAGTCGCTGACCGTCTCAATGCTCCGCCCGGTGGCAAAGACTACGGCCCACTTGGCATTCTCGTGCAGGCCATGTGTCAGGTCGATCGCGTCGCCACTCTCCCGCCCGGTTGCTTCTGGCCCTCGCCCAAGGTCGATTCGGCTGTCATTCGCCTGCGCCTTCGTGATGAACCTTTGACGCATCAGCCGCACCGACTTTCCAAACTCCTTCATCAACTCTTTAGCAAACGTCGCAAACAGATCGGCTCCATCCTCGGCAGAGCCACCGCACTTCCCTTGGACATCAACGCGAATCAACGACCCGAACAATTGACCGTCGAACAACTCTGCCGCCTGGCGGAACATCTGGATACGCCACAACAACATTGAGCCAAGTACCCGCCGATTTTGTCTACCCTGAGCATTTTTCATTTGTGTCCACCGTCGTAATTCATTGTCAATAATCAGGTTAAGCCCTGTCTAGTGGTAAATACCTAGACAAGTCTACTAGGAAACCCTTAGTTTAGATGGATAAAACCAGCCCTGCACAGGCTTTAGAATAGAAAAAGCAACGAAAACCGCGACCAGATCAGTAGCGCCCATGTCCAAGACCCCGGAAGAAAAAGAAAGGAACGATTCGGCCATAGTATAGCAGATGGTGAACTAAGATTCAAGGGTTTTTTATTTGATAGACACGGTGCGGGAGAATTGATCCTGTCCCGCACACTGACCGATGCCGTGCCGGTGCAACTCAGCGCGAAGAAGAAGTGAGTAGGGTGGGCACCGCCCACCACGAGTGACATCAAAGGTCCATTGTGGTGGGCGGTGCCCACCCTACATACTATAATCACATCATGCTCAACTGGAACCAATGCCCGCAAGTCGAACGGCACGCTGACAAGGTCAGCGGCGCGTGGCTCTTCAAAGGCACGCGCGTGCCAGTGAAGGCATTGTTCGAAAATCTGGAAAGCGGGGCGACGATTGACGATTTCCTGAACTGGTTCCCCGGCGTCGGCCGGCATCAGGTCGAGGCGGTCTTGACGCACATGGAACGCAGCCTTGTGGAAGCGTGAACATTTCGGTCCGGCGTATGAGAATACTTTTTGATCAAGGAACACCCGCCCCGTTACGCCCCGTTAGACGATGCCCTGTCCGGGCATGAAGTGGCGACCGCCTACGAAATGGGCTGGTCCGATCTCCGCAACGGCGATCTTCTTCGTGAGGCGGAAAGAAGTTTCGACTTGTTCATCACCACGGATCAGAATCTGCGATATCAACAGAACCTGACGGATCGCCGTCTGGCGATTCTCGTCCTGTGCACCACCAGTTGGCCCGTGATACGCCAGCGCATCCCTGAGGTGATCGAGCGTATCGCACAAATGAAAGCAGGGGACTA
>CAZYQL010000080.1:0-4357 GCA_964650055.1 uncultured Phycisphaeraceae bacterium
CTGAGTCCTGAGCTTTCCCCACATCTCGAAAGCGGTTGTTGCACTGCCTTATCAGAGCCGGAGTTTGTAACTCCGGTTCGATCTTCTCGGCTCAACAACAACATGTCATTTGTTCAACGACCGCGCCGACTGCGGCGGCCTTCGCCATTGAGGCTCGCCCGCCCACCGGAGTTGCAAACTCCGGCTCTGATAAGGCAACTGCACGCGAAAAAAGCTGCTTGCAACTTGTAGGAAAAGATCAGGACTCAGTTCACTCTACGCAACTGTTAAGCAAACATTCATCATTGACAAAACGTTTATAATCGGCTAAACTATCCGTGTCGGCGTTTCATCTTCCTCTCTTTTCCTTCCGGTTTTTCCCATGGCCTGCGTGCGTTTCTTTTCGGCTGTTGGCCCTAGCGCCTGTTGGCATCGCAATGCGTATGCCTGCGGGGTGGCCTGTGTTCATGGAGCGGCTTGGCCGGGCGAGTTTTGTCAGAGCTTGAATAAGGGTTTCCAGGTAGACGTCTAGGAGTTTTCCCCTAGACACGACCTAAAGCAATCAATTACAAAAGGTTACGACGATGAATGAAAATGAAAAAAGCGCAGGTAGACATGGCCACCCCTGTTTTTACGCTGCTAAGAGGGGGTGGTCATCAGGAGAACAGCGAGTAGGGTGGGCACCGCCGACCATGATGTACGACTATGCCCGTTCGTGGTGGGCGGTGCCCACCCTACGAGAACAGCCACTTGAGCAGGACCAGTTCGAGGCCGATGAGCACGCTGATGATGCCGCAGATGAAGCCGATGCGGCGGGTCTTGGCTTCGACATCGCTCAGCTCGCGCTTGGGCAGCGGGACCATGGCCAATTGGGCTTCGCCAGCGGTGGGGCAGTATTCCGGTGCGTAACCTCGGCGGGCCTGGTCCTGCACGATGGCGATGACCAGATTGGCGTCGAAGGCGGTCAGACCCATCATCTTGCCGATCTTGATGAGGCGCTCGCGTTTTTCAGGGCCCAGAATCGTGCCTTGCAAGGATTCGGAAGCGCGAATGGC
The DNA here is from genome assembly GCA_964650055.1 of uncultured Phycisphaeraceae bacterium. Lineage (GTDB taxonomy): Bacteria > Planctomycetota > Phycisphaerae > Phycisphaerales > Phycisphaeraceae > JTS-RE9. The sequence continues at coordinate 1,035 of CAZYQL010000080.1, forward strand.
CAGCACCCAGCGCGGATCGGTGACATCGGTGATGGTGCCAGGCGATGCGGGGCGAGGCTGGCTGAAATTTGTTTTCTTGGGGGTCGACATTTCGCTGCGCTGCTTGACGCTGCGAAGGCTGACGCTGCGAAGAGGCAGACGATCCGGATCGTTCGATTCGAATTGTTGATTGTCGCGCTGCTCTTGTTCATCCAATTCGGCTGCGATTTTGCTTTGTGCTTCGTACTGCTCGCGGGCTGCATCGAGTGCTTGGGTAGAGATGTCCACCTCATCGCGAACGAGGCGAATGTTGGGGCCAGAGTCGCGAAGACGATGGAGCAGCGATGCCGCCTTCAAAGGAGATGCGGGCTTGCGCGGCGTAGCATGGCGATCATTCGAGCGGTCATTGGTGGACTCGCTCGAAGGCATGCCGGGACGAATTGATAGACGATCGCGACGACTCATCGCGTTTCCACCCATTTAGGAATTGTTCGGGAACAAAAAGACAAACACCACCGGCTGAAGAATAGCACGACCGAGCCAAAGGAAAAGGTAGAACAGGCGATTGATTGTATTTTTGTGCAGATTTGTCGCCAGTAGAACCTGAAAAGTTTTTATCGGACAGGTGGTAGTCGCCACAAGCATGAGGACGAGTCTATAGAATGTTGGTAGTGCGGTGGTTCCTGCCGCCTTGGAGTGATGCTTATGAAATCGGACCTTGTAGACATTTTCGAAGCAGAGACCTTGATGGAAGCCCAGCTTCTGGCCGCCCGGCTGGAAGAGGTGGATATCAAAAGTTTCATCGACAACGATGACAGCCCGCTCGACGGCTTGACCTTGGCGGACCAGTTCAAGATCGTTCGCGTGCTGCCTAAAGATGCGGTCAAGGCCCGCGAAGTGGCCGAGGCGTTCCTTGCGGAAGCCATGGGCGAAGCGGATTTTGGCGATCTGGATGTGGGCGAAGAAGAGGAATGATGCGATGGCGATGCTGTTTAGCCGTCGTGCAACGCACGACGTGAATCATGGATATACATTAGGTCTGCGTGTAATGCCGTAGTCCACGTTGTGCGTTGCGCGGTGGCTAAACGGTCACACAATCGGCAGCGACACGCGCCTGATGTGATCTTCCATCGGCTGAGCGATCAGGTCATACCCATCGGCATCGGTGACTTTGCAGCGCACCACTTCGCCCGGTGATAGCTTCGTTTTCGACTGCACGTAAGTCAGGCTATCCACCTGCGGGGCCTGCTGATAAGAACGGCCAACATAAAGCTTGCCGCCTTTGCTTACACCAGTCGTCGCTTTGCCTTTGGTCTGCAGCGCCGAGTCAATGAGCACATCTAATTCGACGGCGGCCTCAGCTTTTTTCACATTCGCCGCAAACGCAAATTCCTGCTGCGTGAGCATGATCTCTTCCACGCGCTGTGCGATTGTCCCTTCATCAACCGCGCCGCCCTTGGCGTGCATCGTGCCAGCCGGTGTGCCAGGCTCGGGTGAGTAAGGGAAGACGCCCAGCGCATCGAAGCCGAAGTCGCGGACGAAATCGACGAGTTCCCGATGCTGCTCATCGGTCTCGCCGGGGAAGCCGCTGATGAAAGTCGTGCGAATGGCGATGCCCGGCACGCGCTTGCGCAGCTTGGCGAGCAGCGTTTCGATCAGCTTTCGGCTGGTCTTTCGCTTCATGCGATCCAGCACGGTGTCATTAATATGCTGAAGCGGCATGTCGATGTACTTAAGCACATTGGGGAGCTTCGCAATCGCATCGATCATCTCATCGGTGAAGCACGAAGGGTATGCATACATGAGTCGCACCCAAGCGCCGCCTCGCGCCGCAGCTTCGTTATTGAGTGCGGTGAGCATGCCCACGAGGCCCGCGTCATAGCCGATGTCGCTGCCGAAGCTGGTGGTGTCCTGGCCGATGAGGTTCAGCTCGAATGCACCATCTTCGAAAAGCTCGCGTGCTTCGCTGACGATGCGATCGACGGGCTTGCTGCGCATCTTGCCGCGGATGGAGGGGATGGTGCAAAAGGCGCAGTTCTGATTGCATCCTTCGCTGATGCGCAGGTACGCATAATGGCGCGGCGTCAGGCGAAGGCGGGCGGAGTCGGATTCGAAATAGCCTTGGTTTTCCGGGTCTTTTGCGGAGAGGTGGCGGGCCTTTTTTGCAAGCGTCGCGTTGGTGGCGATGCTGGAATAAACAGGCAGATCGATGCCGAGGTCGTTCTGTGAATTCTTCTCGCCGCGCACTGCTTCGACGATGCGATCGCGATCGAAGACGCCGATCATGGCGTCGATGTCAGGGCACCATTCAAGCATCTTGGCGCGGTGCCTTTGCACCAAGCAGCCGGCAACGATGATGCGCTTGCAGGAGCCAGCTTTTTTCAATTCGACAGCGTTGTTGATCTCTTGAATCGACTCGACCTTGGAGGCTTCGAGGAAGCCACAAGTGTTGATGACGATGGCATCGGCTTGCGATTCGTCTGCGGTGGGGATGATGCCGTCTTCGACGAGGAGGCCGAGCATCTTCTCGCTATCGACGAGATTCTTGGGGCAGCCGAGGCTGACAAAAGCGACGGTGCGGACATCCTTTTGAGGGGTCGCAGCAGCAGCTTTGGGCTTGGATTTAGGTTTTGTAGCAGTTCGCGGCATCGGTGATTCACAGTGGGGGGAATCACCAATCATAGCAGAAATGTGGTCGTTCTTCCCGGCGATGAGCCGCTTACGCTGATGAGCCTCGACTCAACGAGTCGCGGAGATGAGCGGCCTGAAGGCGGGTTCATTTTGTTTGGATCAGCTTATGGTGTCTGGCGGCTGACGGTCGGGGTACAAGGCGCGATGGATCCATCACCTATCCGTAGGCGTCCGCGACTCGTTGAGTCGCGGCTCTGGCGATTCTCAAAACGGAATATCATCCTCGCCCTGGCTGGGGCGCGGTCTGGATTCATTGCTCTTGCTGCGCTCCATCGCTGCTTTGCGACTCTTATGAAAGATGCGGCGCAGGCGTCGCGCTTCATCACGAAGGGGAGCCACCTTGTCCGCTGGGGAAATCCCAGATTCGAGAACGATCGTGAGCCAGTGCACCGTTTCATCGCTCAGGTTCAGGCACTCTTCGATCTTCTTATTGAAGTCGTAGGGGTTCATGGCGTGCATGACATGCCGATACCGCGCGCCGATATTGATGCCCGATTTGATCAGTGGTTTGGCCACCGCATCGCCCGCCGGTGTGCGCGGCAGCTTCTCGACAAGCTTCACCAAGTCAACCGAGAACGTGATCGTTCGCTCTGCTAATTCGGAAGGTTTCATGGGATAAGTTCCGAGTTCCGAGTTCTGAGTTCAAAGTTCAA
>CAZYQL010000080.1:4457-6729 GCA_964650055.1 uncultured Phycisphaeraceae bacterium
GTTCAAGGTTCAAGGTTCAAAGTTATGCCCTCGTGATGCAGAGTTCCAACATCGTTGCCTTGCAACTTTGAACCTTCAACTTTGAACTTTGAACCCAAACTTTACTTTACCACGAGTTGGCCTGCGCCAGTGGCTTGTAGCCCGACAGCAATCGCAGCAGGTTTTCAGTGGACATCAGGGCCTGTCGTTCCACACTCTCAAACGTGCGGCTGCCTACGTGCGGGGTCACCAGAATATTGCTGATGCCTTGAAACGGATGAGGCACCTTCATCGGCTCGATTTCCAGCACATCGGTCGCATAGCCGCCTAAGTGACCCGCCTTGCACGCAGCGGCGATATCCAGTTCATGCACCAGACCGCCGCGAGCACAGTTGATGATATACGCGCCCTTCTTCATTGTGGCGATGCGCTCTTTATTGAAGTATTCGCGATTGTCATCGCTCAGGTTCATGTGCAGCGAAACGACATCGCTCTTGCAGATGAGTTCCTCTGCTTTCCAGCAGCGGGTGATGTTGTGCTGTTTGGCGAAGTCGTTGTCCCAGTACACATCAAAGCCCAGGACTTTCATGTCGAAGGCGCTTGCGCGTTTGGCGACTTCTTTGCCGATGCGGCCCATGCCCATGATGCCGATGGTCTTGCCCGCCAGTTCGCTGCCGGTGATGCGTTTCCATTTGCCTTCGCTGACGCTACTCAAGTGAGCGGTGAAATGCTTGGCGAGGGAAATGAGCAGGCCGAAGGTGTGCTCAGCGACGGTGGTGTGATTGACGCCTGGCGTAAAGAGCACAGGCACTTTCAGATCGGTGGCAGCTTTGACATCGACCGAGTCCAGGCCGATGCCGTATTTTGAGAGTGCCTTGAGCGAAGGCAGCGCCGCTTGAATGACGGTGCGGGTGATTGCATCATCACCATGGAGGAAGCCATCGAAGGGGCCTTTGGTTTTGATGAGTTCGAGCATCTGTGCTTCAGTGAGTGGCCCGCGATCGCGAATGATTTCGTGGCCGGATTCTTCGAGCATTTTGTGATGCTTGCCGGGCGTGTCTTGGTAGGAAGTGGTGGTCAGGAGAATGCGCATGGTGGATGGTGAGCCGGTAGGGCGTGCGATCAAGGCGGCAATAGGTTAGTGGAAGGGGTGCAGGCTGCAAGTGAGCGTGTGAAAGCGAAAAAGCAAGAAAGCGAAAAAGAGTGAAATTGGCAGCCGATTGATCGCTCCGATGGGCTTGTCCGCCTCGGTGATCGGAGTCACATGCATCTGACATGCTGCCGTCTGACCCGCTATCATTTGCCCGCTATGGCTGACACCACCGTAACACTCTCGCTGCTCACTCGCGGATGCGAATCCATCTACGCCATCGAAGAGCTTAAGAAGAAACTTGAGTCCGGTCGCGTCCTTCGCATCAAGCTCGGCATGGATCCAACCGCTCCCGATATTCACCTGGGCCACAGTGTCGTGCTGCGAAAGATGCGACAGTTTCAAGATGCCGGCCACAAGGCAATTCTCATCATCGGCGACTACACCGCTCGCATCGGCGACCCGACCGGACGTGATACCACACGCCCGATCCTTGATGAAGCAGCGATTGATTACAACGCCAAGACCTACCTCGAACAGGCTGGCCGTATTCTTGACACGCGCCCTGAGAAGCTCGAAGTCCGTCGCAACAGCGAATGGCTCAGCGCACTGACCTTCGCAGATGTGCTGCGGCTCACCGGCCTGGTCACCGTCCAGCAAATGCTTCACCGCGAAAACTTCGCCAAGCGTATGGAGAGCGGGCGCGAAATCATGATCACTGAATTCATGTACCCGATCATGCAGGCTTATGACTCGGTCGTGATCAAAGCTGACGTCGAACTGGGCGGCACCGATCAGACTTTTAACAATCTCATGGGCCGTGAACTGCAAAGCAAACACGATCAGGAGAAGCAGGTCGTCATGGTCATGCCTCTGCTGGTGGGTCTCGATGGCACGGAAAAAATGAGCAAGAGCAAAGGCAATTACGTGGCTGTCGCGGAAGAGCCGAACAATATGTTCGGCAAGGTCATGTCCATTCCCGATGCGCTCATGGCCAACTATTTCACGCTGCTTACCGCGCTGCCCGCTGACCGCATCACCAGTCTGGTCGATGCCAAGCAGACGCATCCGCGCCAGGCCAAGGATGTGCTCGCTCGCACCATCGTCGAAGAGTTTCACGATGCAAACGCAGCGAACTTGGCCAGCGAAGAATTTCGCCGCAGGTTTAGTGGCGGCGAGTTGCCCAGCGATATTGAAACGAAA
>CAZYQL010000080.1:6829-11010 GCA_964650055.1 uncultured Phycisphaeraceae bacterium
GACAAAATCGTACCTTGAATTGCGGAAAATGGAGCAGCACGGGAACGTTGCCCGGTAAGATGTCGATGGAGCGACGGGGCAGGTAAGTGTGGCAATCGGTCTCGATCACAGCGAAAGGCATCTCATGAAGTTTGTTGTCTCCTGCGTGTTTTCTTTTTCACTGCTGCTCATCAGCGTTGCGCTGGCGGATGATGCAGCGAAAAAGCCTACGCCCAATGTGTTTGATCTGCCTCGCGTGCAGATGCAGTATCAAGCACTCAATGCACGCATCACGGCTCTGTTTCAAAAACGGGATTTTGCTGAAGCAGAAAAGACCTGCCTCGCTGCTATCGAGCTCGTGCCTTACGACGCATCAGCGCACTACAACCTGGCTTGTTCACTCGTGCAGCAGGACAAGATTGATGAAGGACTCAAAGCACTGGACCGTGCTGTTGAACTGGGCTTTACGAACATCAATCACATTGTCAGCGACAAGGATTTTGAAAAGCTCAAAGGCAACGAAGGCTTCGCGAAGATCATCGACAAAGCCCGCACGATCAAGCCTGATCCTGATGCGGGTTGGAAGCAGCAGGTCAAGCCCGGCGCGATCGAGAACGGCGAAGCCTGGATCAAGGAACAGAACACGCTCTGGGACACACGCATCGGTATCTTCCGCGTTTTCTTTGCTCCGGTGGAGCAGGTCAAACCGCGTGAACCAATCGTCAAAGGCTACGGCCAGGCGGGTGATCAGCTTCGCAAATGGTTCGATGCTGGCACCGCGTCAGGCAACCACGGCGATCTCTACGACAATCACGATGGCGATCACTCCAACATGGATTACGGAGCCTTTCCGCAGATCGCCCGCATCGAATACAGCGATGGCCCCCATGGCCCAAAGAGCCGCAACATGCACAGCGGGTTGCAGACGATGTTCTTCTTCAATCGCGTGACCATCGGCAACTCTTCGACAGCAATGGTCAGCGGGCCTTACTGGCGCAGTCAGCCGCGCCTGGCGCTCACCAATGCTCGCACCGCTGGCATCCTCTTTGCGCAGTACATGGGCAATCATCTTTACTTCTATCCCGAACACCGCGATCACGATCCCGGACACAACGGCAATAGCGGCGGCTACGGCGATGTCTATTCCACCAACACGCCTTATGTCATCATCTCGCAAGGCTCCTCCGGCTCCGACCGCGTCTTTATGAACGCCATCGCAGCCACGCTCGCTGCCTTCCGCCCTGATGTGAAAGAACAGCTCACCAAGACCGGCCTGCTGATGCCGACGGTGCAGATGATCTTTCGCATGTCCAACAAACCGGTGCAGAAGCAAGAGGACTATCTCACCGGCGCTGCTCATCCGACCGTGTTTGACGGCAAGAATATTGATGAACTGAAGATGGTCGAGCTTGCTCATTCGATGGTGAAAGAAAAGCTGCCTCCCATTGCAGGGCTGCGCGTAATTGAAGAAGACAAAGCGAAAGTCGGCGTGGATTATTTCGATGCAGCTGAGCGCGAAGTGCTCTTCGATACACCTTGCGTGGTGGCGCGTGTGGCTCGTTCCTTGCGCCACACCCGGCGAATGGTGGTCAGTGCTGAGCCGAGTAAGGATGTGAATAATCTGCCGCTCACGTATCACTGGGCTGTGCTGCGCGGCGATGGCGATCGCATCAAAATCAAGAAGCTCAATGAGACCGGCTCACTCGTTGAAATCCTGATTCCTTACCACGAACGCTTTCCCATTTCGCCCGGCAGTGACATGGAAAGCAACCGCGTCGATATCGGCGCCTTCGTGCACAATGGCACGCACTATTCCGCACCTGCTTTCATCACCACGTATTACCTCGACAACGAGAAGCGGACTTATGACAAAGAGGGTCGCATCGCTGTGTGTGATTACGCTGATGCGGCGAAGAGTTTGAATTATGTCGATCCGATGCTCGACTTGCCCAAGGACTGGCGCGATCAATATCACTACGGTGATGACGGCAAACTCACCGGCTGGACACGGCAACGCGGCAAAGATGAGCAGCAATTCACCGCTGATGGACTGCTGATTGTGAAGCGTGATGAACAAGGTATTGCGACAGCGACGAAGGTCGTGCAGTACGTGCCACGTCAACGGCAGAACCTGGGGCCAGCGCTGGAGCAGCAGATCGTTGAAGCGAAAGAATGATCCGTCTTAAAACAGCGCCGTGCCTACGCGCACAACATTCGCACCCTCTTCAATGGCGACTTCGTAGTCGTTGGACATGCCCATCGAGAGTTGGTCGAAGTGCGGCGGCGAGGACAGTGCGTTTCTGATGTTCTCGAAAAGGATTGCAGCCTGTTGGAAGACAGGCCTGCTGGATTCGGCGGCATCGTCGTAGGGGGCCATGGTCATGATGCCGCGCAGTCGCAGGTGTGTCATCTGATTGAGCTGCTGCGCTAGCGATGGCGCATCATCGGCGCTCAGGCCATACTTCTGTTCTTCCTCTGCGATGTTGACCTGCAAAAGCACATCGCTGACGACGTTCAACTCTTCGCTGACGCGATTGACTTCTGCGGCCAGTCGCTGGCTGTCGATGGAGTGAATGAGGCAGACCAGAGGCAGCATCTGTTTCACTTTGTTGCGCTGAAGGTGGCCGATCATGTGCCATCGCGGCGAAGGAAGATTTTCCGCAGTAAGCGCTTTCGCGCGCTGATCCAGTTGCTGCACACGGTTTTCGCCAAGGTCGATCTGGCCGAGGCTGAGCAGCGCGGCAATCTGCTCGATGCTTGCCGACTTAGTGACAGCGACGAGTGTGATGTCATCGCCACTGCGGCCAGCGCGAGTAGCGGCAGCATGGATGCGATCCAGCACACGGCGATGAGCATCGCGGAGTGATTCGAACTGTTGCGGCGAGAGCGGATCCATGTGGGAAGCATATCAATAAAGAAACCCCGGCTTGAAAGGCCGGGGCTTTTAGGTGTTTCAGCAATTCGCCAGATCAACTCATTTCTTCGCGGGCACAGCCGGTGCGACTTCCTTCTGTGACTCCTGCAAGATCAGCCCGATGATCGCGGGAACGAGCACCAGCATCGGCAGCACGATGGTGTGCGATGTCATGCTTTGCGTCACCGAAGATTGCCACTGCGGCACCTGTAGCAGCAGCGCCATCGCACCCATCACAGCGAGTGTTGAACCTGAGATGGAAGTAAAGAGTACGACCGAAAGTTTGAACAGAATGAACGCGAGCATGCCGAACACGACCAGGCCGATGAGCGCACCGATCCAGCAGTTTTCTGCTGCGTGATTGATCGCGCCTGATTTGCCAGACATGAGATGACCCACAGCGGTCCACGTGTTCGCGCCGATGAATGAACCACTAAGGCCACCCATGATGGCCACGGCATATTTCATCAGCGGCAGACACGCAGCCGCCATCAGCGCTCCCAGGCAACCTGCAGTGATGTAAGACTCCGCTTGAATTCGTTGCCCCAGCGCCCAGCCGACGGATGCGCCGATGAGCAGCGCGAGTACGACGGTGACAGGCTTGTAGAACTTGTAGCCGTTGAGAATGCAGACCAGACCTGCAGTGAGAAAGACGACCGCCCAGATGACAGACATCGACTGAAGGTGCGGCATCATTTGTTCAGGATGTGCGAGTGTGTCCGGCCGGGAGAAGACACTGGTGATGACCTGAAGCAGGTTTTGTTCTGTCCCGCGATTGACGGGACTTGCGGGATTGGTGGCAGCCTGAGCGAGGATGGAAATCATGGCGACTCCTGATAAGCAGTGGTCGCGAGATTGCCCAATGCCAGCAATCCTTTACCGGCAATCCCGCGATTCACTTATCGGCAGTCTTACGCCAAAGAGTCCACTGAATCCCGATACCCACCAGCGTTATCAGACTTAACGTGATCAGCAGCGGCCTCGGTTCGTTGGGTAGCCAGCCCAATCGTGCAGGTGCATACGCAGCAAGAACACCGTGAACCGTGCTCAAAAGCACCGCACCACCCACGAGCGAAGTCTGGATGGAAGCAGCAAAATAAGGCAGAATAAAACCGAGCAGCGCCCCGCAGAGGCCGGCAATCGCGGTGGTGATCCACATGTTGCGTTGTCCCTCGGAATTGAGGTTTTCCCACCAGCCGCCGAGCCTGGCGGTCTGATATTCGTAGGCTTGTTGCAAAGCGTCCATGACAGTCTGCTTAGCTTTTTCGATGTCATCATCTTTGATGCC
>CAZYQL010000080.1:11110-15548 GCA_964650055.1 uncultured Phycisphaeraceae bacterium
GGCGATCAGACCCGCGAGGCTCACCGACATCCAGAATCGAAACAGCAGCGAAGCAAGCAGCACCCCGGCAATCGCGCCGCCGATCACCCAGACGAGCATGAGCTGACTGGAAACGCCAAGCTGATTGGCTCCGATGAACGCGGCAAAGGCACCGATGCACAAGCCGGAAAGGCCGATGGCGACTTTGACGAGCTTGCGTCCCATGACATAAAGGAACAAGCCTATTATCGCGCTGACCGCCAGAGTGATGGGTACGGAAGCTGAACTGACGGCCTGCGCCAACGAGAAATAGAGGGTCTCTTTCATGATCCGTGATTGTACCCAATCATCGGGAATTGACTCGCTACAATGCTGCCATGTCGAACGATCAGGTGCCAGTAGAACTTCCCGCATTGCGTGTCCGCATTGATGAGCTCGATGGGCAGATCGTTGCGCTGCTTAATGAACGTGCCCGCGTGGTGATCGAAGTAGGGCGGGTCAAGCGCGATGGTAATTCGCCCATTTATGCTCCGGATCGCGAGCAGCGCGTGCTGGCGCAGGTGCGCAGCCACAACAAGAACGGCCCGCTGCCTGATTCCTGCCTCGAAGCCATTTACCGCGAACTGATGTCCGGCTCCTTCGCCCTAGAGCGCCCGCTTCGCATCGGCTATCTGGGGCCTGCGGGTTCCTTTAGTCATCTGGCAGCTCGTCGCAAGTTTGGCGCGAGTGTGGAGTATGACGCAGTTGATGACATCGGCGCGGTGTTCGATGAGATTTCACGAGGGCATCTCGATCTTGGGCTGGTGCCGATCGAAAACTCATCGATGGGCGGCATCGGCGAGACGCTCGATGGATTTCTCGATTCGCCGGTGCGTGTCTGTGCTGAGGTGCTGATTAACATTCATCACAACCTATTGGCCAATTGTGCGCCGGAGGAGATCAAGCGGGTTTACTCGAAGCCGGAGGTTTTCGCACAGTGCCGCAAGTGGCTCGGTGTGCAGATTCGCCAGGCTGATCGTGTCGCGGTGGCATCGAGCAGTAAGGCTGCGGAGATGGCATCGCAGGAGCCGGGCACTGCGGCGATCGGCTCCACGCTCGCAGCTGAGCTATATGGCCTCAAGGTTCAGTTCGCCAATATCGAAGACAACCCCAACAACGTGACCCGCTTCTTCATCATCGGCACGCAGCAGCCCGCACCCACCGGCGATGACAAAACCGCCATTATGTTCACGACCGCTCACAAAGCAGGTGCGCTGAGCGATGTGCTGGAAGTGTTCCGTCGCAATGGCTGCAACCTGACCCACATCGACAAGCGGCCGACCAAACGCGCTAACTGGGAGTATTGCTTTTTCATCGATCTGCTCGGACATCAGACTGATGAAAATGTCGCTGCTGCGATTGCTGATGCACAGGCCCGCTGTCTGCAACTGAATGTGCTCGGCTCATTCCCCAAGGCTAAAGAAGTGTTGTGAGTTTCAGTATTGAACTGGCGCCGATCACTTCGCTGCCAGTTGTGCCAGTCGTTTGGCCAGCGCAGACCTTTCGATCCACTCTTGCCCGCTGTCACTCAGTAGAAACGCCCCAGGCTTTTCGCCTTGCACCATCTCCAGCGAATTGGCGATGAGGTACTCCGCGCCGCTGGCCGCCCGACTGGACTGGCCCACGCGGATGAGTTCATCTCTGGTGATGTCCACTTCGAGTTTGAACTTGAAGAGCAACCCTGTGTGCTTCCACTGGCTGCGAAAGAGATCGACGAGTTTTTCGGTCTGCTGGCCGAGGATGGCGATCTCTTTGTGATGGCTCTTGACCTTGCCCGCTTGCACATCGCGGACGCGCCAGATTTCCTCACTGCTATCTTCACCGCCACCTTCGCCGCCATCGGCAGGTTTTCTTTCGAGAACGCTATACGATCGCACCGGGCGATAGTCAGCGACGGCTGCCGTCATGAAGATCGCGTGATACTTCTGCCTGTTCAACATCGCATCAAGTGCGCCGCGCAGTTCCGCATGACTGGCGAAGCCGCTGGCCTGGATGGGATGCTTCGTGTCAAGGCCCGCGCTGATCGCGGCAAGATGATTGCGGTTACTGGTGAGCAGATCGACGGTGCCATAATCAGCAAGAGCCAGCGCGATATCGAAGCCGGTGTTGCCGGTGAAGATGTTGCCCCAGTCGCGCACAGCATCAATTCTCTCGCGCGTGTTGCCTGCGGTGATGAGAAAGCGAAGGTCGGGCATGATGGTCGTGTGCTCGGATGATGCGAATGACTGAAGGCGGGGACCTCTCAGGTCGCCTTGCGTTCTGCTTTCACTTCATTCACGCAAGACCTGCCCGCCTCGATCTCGCTGATGTTGGCGAGCGTCGTTTGTGCGATGGATTCGAGTGCGCGCCCGGTGAAGAAAGCCTGGTGAGCGGTGACGATGACGTTGGGAAACGTGAGCAGCCGCGAGAAGACATCATCCTTGATGACGATGCCTGAAAGGTCTTCGAAGAAAAGGTCAGCTTCTTCCTCATACACATCGAGTCCCAGGTAGCCGATCTTTTCCGACTTGAGGCCGTTGATGACAGCTTGGGTGTTGACCAGCGCGCCGCGTCCGGTGTTGATGAGCATGACGCCTTTCTTCATGAGATCAATGGTTGGTTCATCGATCAGGTGAAACGTCTGTGGCGTCAGCGGGCAGTGGAGCGAGATGATATCACTCTCGCGGAAAAGCTCGTGCAATTCGACATAGCGAGCGCCCTGCGCGACAAGCTGCGCGTCCTGCTTGATGTCATAGGCGAGGATGTTGCAGCCAAAGCCTTTGAGGATGGAAGCGGTGATGACGCCGATCTTGCCGGTGCCGATGATGCCGATGGTCTTGCCGCGTAGCTCGAACCCGAGCAGGCCTTCGAGGGAAAAGTTGCCTTCGCGAACGCGGTTGTAAGCCCGGTGGAGTTTTCGGTTGAGGGCGAGGATGAGGCCGATGGTGTGTTCCGCCACGCCATAAGGCGAGTAGGCGGGAACGCGAACGACCTTGATGTCCAGCTCCGCAGCGACTTCGAGATCAACATTATTAAAGCCCGCACAGCGGAGCGCGATGAGCTTAAGGCCCTTGGCATGCAAGGCACGTAGCGCTGCCCCATCAAGCACATCATTGACAAAAGCGCAGACTGCGGGAAAGCCGTGCGCCAGCGCTGTGGTCTGTGCCGTCAGGCGCGGCTCGAAGAAAACCAGTTCATGCCCGTATGGCTTGTTGGCCTCGGTGAGAAACTGGCGATCGTAGGATTTGGTGCTGAGGACGGCGATTCGCATGGCGACGATTGTAGCGGGATGAATGGAACGCCGTGCACTCTATAATCCCCGCCATGCAACTGATCATTGATGGCCATCTCGATATTGCAATGAACGCTCTGACCTACGAGCGCGATCAGCGCCTCACTGTCGCACAGATTCGTCAGCGTGAAGCGAAACTCATCGGCGATGAGCCGGGCACCTGCACGACCAGCATCGAAGAGATGCGCCGCGCCAGTGTCGCACTGGCCGTGACAACTGTGATTGCCCGCACCAAGCTGGGCGTGCAGCCTGAACGACTTGCCCCGCGCTATGGCCTGGATCACCCGACGCAGGACATGGCTTATGCCGCCGCGATGGGGCAGCTTGCTTATTACCTGGCACTTCAAAAGCAAGGGCATGTCGCGATCATTCGCAACCGCGCCGAGCTGGCTGCGCACTGGGCGCACTGGTCGCAGGCGGTGATTCATCCGCGTACGCCGGTGGGTTTGATCATTACGATGGAAGGCGCTGACCCGATCGTCGAGCCGGAGGAGTTACACGAATGGCACGCGGCTGGGCTGCGCTCTTTGATGATGGCGCATTTTGGGCCCAGTGCCTATGCGCATGGGACGCCTGGCAAATCTGCGCCCGAAGATGGCCCGCTCTTTGACAAGGGGCGGGCGCTGCTGGTTGAGATGGCGAAGCTGAAGATGCCGCTGGATCTGACGCATCTGAGCGATCGCAGTTTCTTCGAAGCGGTCGATTGCTTTGAGGGCGTGATTTACGCCAGTCACAGCAATTGCCGTGCGATGGTGCCTTCGGTCAGGCAACTGACCGATCAGCAGATTCGATTGATTCACGAACGCGAGGGTGTCATCGGCATCGCCCTTCACAACGGCATGCTGCGCCGGGGAGATGTCGAAGGTGCCAGGCGGCGCGAAGTCACACTCGAAACCGTCGCCATTCACATCGATCATCTCTGTCAGCTCGCAGGTGATGCGAAACATGCTGCCATCGGCAGCGATCTCGACGGCGGCTTTGGCACCGAACATTCGCCCAGCGATCTGGACACCGTCAATGACCTGCACAAGCTCGCCGCGATGTTGAAGGCACGCGGCTACAGCGATGCTGATGTCGGACTGATCCTCTGTGGAAACTGGCTGCGATTCTGGAGTGAGAATCTGCCGGAGCAGTAAGACGCTTTCAGTA
>CAZYQL010000080.1:15648-18995 GCA_964650055.1 uncultured Phycisphaeraceae bacterium
TCAGCTTGATCTACGTCGAAGTCGCAGCGCGCTCATTCATAGCCGCAGCGTCCTCGCTGCGCGGAGATGCAAGCCCCGCGCAGCGAGGACGCTGCGGCTATCAAGCTTACGGCTGATAGCTGATAGCTGCCCGCTTATATCATCGCGCTCATCGACTGCGGGAACGTCACTTCCAGCCAGACGGTGTCCTTGCTCAGAGCCACGCGTGCATCATTCATGTTCGCAGGCACCAGCACGGTTTCGCCTTGCTTGAAGGTCACCGGTTCGCCGTTTTTGCGAGGCGTGATTTTGCCTTCGCCTTTGAGCACGATCCAGATCGCCGGCTGATCGTACGGAATCTCCTGCTCGTAGCCCTCAGTCATGCGCACTTTTTCAATGCGGAAATGTTCGCAAAGCACCAGGCTGGAAATCGTCGTGAAGAAGCCCGCCACGTGCGAGCGCTTTTCATATTGATTCACTGGCTCGCTCTGATAGCTGATGCACTGCATCGCCTGATCCACGTGATAGGCCTGCTCCTCTGGCGTCATCCGCGAGCGCTTCCAATCATAAAGGCGGAAGGTCGTGTCGCTGGTGGTCTGCACTTCTGCCACCATGATGCCTTCGCCAAGCGCATGCACCGTGCCGCTGGGTATGTAATGACAATCGCCCGCCTTCACCGGCACGCGCACCAGCATGTCGATCACCGCCTGCTCATCGCGCCTACTGATCGCATCGCGAAGCTGCTCGGGCGTCACGCCTTTGCGAAGGCCTTTGAAGATCGCAGCGCCCGGTGCTGCTTCGATGATGTACCAAGCTTCGCTCTTGAGATGGGCATCAGGGTGAGCTGCGGCGTATGAAGCGCTGGGATGCACCTGCACCGAAAGATTTTCGCGGGCATCGAGGAACTTGATCATCACCGGAAACTGACCGGTGCAATTGGTCGAGACGCGGCCAAGCAATCGCTCCCCGAAAATCGCCATCGCATCGTGAAGCGATTTGCCTTTGAGGTGGCCATTGGAAATGATTGAGCGAGCCGGAGCCTTGGAAGGATCGGTGGTGTTGGTGGCGTTGAGATCGACCAGTTCCCACGATTCGCCGATGTGCGAGCTATCATCGCCTGGCAGAGAGCGGCCGAGGGATTCAAATCGCCGACCACCCCAGACCTTGGGCTGATAGAGCGGTTCGAATTTGAGCGGGTAAAGTTCCGGTTCCATACGCATTGACCTGAAGCCTCGTGGCGGCAACCATAGGTATAGGGATTCATCGGCGAGGCAAAGGCACGGATCAAGTCGAAGGCGGGAAACAGTGGCAGAGGCAGCGGCAGCGGCAGGGGACAGAAGTCGGAGGTCAGATTAAAACGTAGTTAGCCGTTTGCCTTGGCGAACGAAGTCCGTGGCTGGTTAATACGCGGTTGCCGGTGATTCGTTCGCTTCTGTTTCGCTTGAAACGGCTCAGCCCATCCCCTCTGTTATAGGAGCCTCGGCCATGATGCAAAGATCTTTCTTGAAATCTTTAGTGATGCCCGTCTGTGTGCTGTCACTGGCGGCGAGTTTCGCAGCAGCCCAGCAGGAGGATGCTGATTATCAGGCGAAGCTCAAAGCAGGGCGGGAGGCTGCTTATAAGAAGTTCCTATTGGTCGCTCCGGTCGCTCCGGTGGCGGTCAAGGCTGCGCCACCGCCGACCGGGGCCTCGCTGGCGGTGCTGCCTAGGCAAGTGGTGGCACGCGAAAGCGAGCAGCAGACCTTCGGCTCCACGCCCATCGGCAATGTCTCGCCGCCGCCGTCGCCTTACATTTATCGCCATCAAACGTCAGCGGTTTATTCAGGTGACTTGCGTGATCTTTTTTATAACGATCTGAATGTTCGCCGAGGCGGACGTTATGCGGACTATCCGATTGGGCCTTACGTTTTTCAGCCGATCTGGGATTCGCGGTATCGCCGCAGTTGGCCTCGCCCGGTGGTGGTGCGTGAGTATGTGAAAAGTCACTGGCTCTTCGATGGTCAGCGGTACACGTACGTGCCCGGGCATGCCGAGTATGAGACGCGCTGGATCACGCAAGGCCAGCCACGCTATCACTGGAACGGCTCGCACTACAGCGTGACAGTCTCGTACCGATGAGAGAAGCGGGGCGGCGGAGCTTTCATCACTTCACATAAAGTAAGGTGGACAACCCCGTACGTGCGAGGTTGGCCACCTTTGATTGATCGAACTCTTCCTTTTACGCACACGTAAGATTTCTCTTGACTATCGGGCCGGTGCAGGCAAAAATGGAAGAGCACCGGCGAGGTTAAGCGTGTACGTGCAGCCTCACCAAGCTCACCCATCCGGGTCAGGAGAGAAATCATGACAACCATGACAACCATGACAACCATGACAACGAAAACCTTCACCAGTCTGGCGTTCCTTTCAGGAGCACTGCTCATCACCGGCTCGCTCACTGCTGCCGATGACGATGCCACCAGTTCGCGGCACACCTTCCGAGGCATCCGCAGCGGCACCGCAGCACAGCTTGAGCAGACCCGCCTTCATATTGATCCGCAGGCGGTGCAGATCGTCCGTGCTCAGCCGTTGCGTGGCCAAGGCGCAGTTGCACAGCGCGTCACCAGTTCTACTGGCTCTGCTGCGACAAGCGATCTTCTGGGCAGTAGCCGCGTTGCATCAGCCCCGATGCGCAGCGCCATCGCCGCAGTCGAACCGACGCTCGCCACAGCTGCCATCGCTCGCCAGACCACGCCGCTGATCGTCGCTGCTGCGGAAGATGATGCACAGCCGGTGATCAATGATCGCGCTGCCGTGGACAACAACGCCAGACTCGCAGGCAACTACTCAGGCTATCAGGCAACGACCGTTTCCTACGATCAGGCTCAGCTTGCCCTGGCTGCTCACCGCGTTCAGGAAGTGGGCTACGGCAACACCTACGGCACCTACTCGCCCGCTGCCTACCACGGCCGCCTCTCTTATTCCTACGCACCACGCACCTACTACCGCCCATCGGGTTACTACGGCCACACCACCGTCGCCTACAGCAGCCCGCGCTATTACAGCAACAGCTACTACACCAGCAGCTACATCGCTCCCGCTTACTACGCTCCCACCTATTACGCACCGACGTACTACCCCTCAACCTATTACCGCCCGTCTTACTCCTACTGTGCCCCGACCTATTACCGTCCAAGTTATTCCTTCGGCTACTCCCACGGCTACGGCCATCGCGGCCACAGCTACGGCCACCGCCACGGCTCAAGCTGGGGCTTCAGCGTCCGCTGGTAATCGCATCCGCAGCACTGCGATAGCCCAAGCATGGCGGACTCCAAGTCAAGCCGGGATACTCTCCCTGGCCAAAGGAGTTTCTCATGACAGAATCAAGC